>CAJYXJ010000067.1 GCA_913778085.1 uncultured Chryseobacterium sp. | reverse complement strand
GAAATTTACAATCTCACAGGACAGGCTTTTGGTAATGAAGTTGAGCATAAACAAAAGCGTGTTTGAAAAGCTCAACTTCCTTTTGCGGGTGAAATCTCTGCTACTCATCTTGTATTCATTACAAATAGCCACGCTGTGGATTTCCTCCTCCAATAATAATAGAATATCTGAAACATTTTTTTTGCATAATAAGAAAATCAGAGATTAAATCTCAAATTTAGCAAAAAATTAACGCTAAAAAATACTAACTTAATGACATTGGGCTGAAGCCCGACGTAATTATAGCATGATAAAATCCGGCTTTAGCCAAAACATATTATAATTTGGCTAAAGCCGGATCATCATATCTCATAAAGCAAATGGGCTGAAGCCCATTTCTATTGACCAGATATTTATAGTATTCTATGTCATGGTCCGGCTTTACTTTATTTTAGAAACCAGATTTTCACCCATCCATTCTTTAATGGTGGTCGCTGTTTTGGATGTTTCTATTCTTTTTTCCGTATCATGTAAGCCGTTGCCGATTGCCGTTAACATTTCAGTAAGGGAGATTGCAAATGCTTCGCTGGTATGATGCTTTTCCAAAAGAGTCTTTATATAATCCTGTTCTGAAACCTGCTGAAAACGGATCGGTTTTCCCATTAATTCGCTCATTTGTAATGCAATCTCATTGTAGCTGAGTTCTTCCGGACCGTGAATAGCAAACCCTTCAACGCCCGTCCAGGTTGGATCTGCTAGGAATTCTACGGCTTTAGCAGCAATGTCTTTGATGGCGATTTGTGGAAATGGGTAATTTCCGTCGATGGGCAGAGAGAAACTTCCCAGCTCTTTTAAAGAATTCTTTTGATACAAAAGGGTTTCAAAAAATACCGGACAACGCAATGCTCTTACGGAGGCTCCTGACTGACTGATGATATCTTCGCTTCGGTGGAGTGCGGTTAGCAGACCTGCCTGCAGATGATTTACTTTGCCACCGCCGGACAGATAAACCACTCTTTTTGTCCCGGCATTTGTAATGGCCCTGGAAGCTACTTCTGCAAATTCTTCGTAATAGACATTTACATCTTCCTGGGTGTTACTCTGTGGTACACAGAAATAAATCGTGTCACAACCTTGCAGGGCTTTTGTAAACTCATATTCGTCCAGCAAAGAGCCCGTAGCAACTTCCACTTTTTCTAAAACAGCGGCTGGTATTTTTTCAGGATCCCTGACAAAAACTCTGACCTCCTGTCTTTGCTCTGCCAACTGCTGAAGAATCAGCGAACCCGTGTTGCCTGTCGGCGTTGTTACTAAAATCATAATTGAACTTTTTTATTGTGTAATGAAGTACAAAGATGATGAGCCTGTTTTTTATAAACGTTGTCCTGGATTAACGTTTTCAGAGTTTTGATTTTAATCTGCTCAGCGTTTGCGGGGTGAGCCCTAGATAAGAGGCAACCATTTTGTTTGAAAGCCTGGTCAGTAATTTCGTTTGGTTGGTTAACACCCAACGGACCTTTTCGATGGCTTCTAATTTCTGGAAACAATAAATACGTTCCTGTGATTTGATATAGGCCAATTCTAAAATCTGCCGGTAGATAAAACCAAACTGTGGAACCGTTTCCACCAAATGAAAGTAGTTGTCGCGGCTGATCACCAACAATTCCGAAGGTTCAATGGTCTGCATAAACTCAAAAGCAGGTCTTTGATTGATAAAGCTGGATAGCGCAGTTCCAAAAGCATCTTCAAAATGGAAATATCTTGTACTTTCTTCACCTTCATCAGTATTGCTGAAAAGCCTTATGCAGCCTTTATTTACAAAATAATAATGTTTGCAGATTTCACCTTCTTTCAGCAGAAACTCGTTACGTTTGGTTCTTCTTAATTGAAAAAATGAGCAGATAGAAGATAGCGTTTTATCATCAATTTCTGTTCTGGTTTTGATATATTTTTCTAATTGACTGTACATTTTAAATTCTGATGATTTTTGGGAAGGCAGGTAACTTTTAAATGGACACAAAGCGTATCCGTTTTATCACTCTTTAATTAAATTTTTTCACTTTACGGAAACGGATCAAAGGTAATTATTCTAATTGATAACGAATGGGATGATAAAATAAAATCTATAAATTCCACAGTTTCTGCTGCTCCGGCATTTTAGGTGATATGTGCTTTATACAAATAAAAGAAACTGCCGAAAATTTGGACAGCCTCTTTTTAGAAAAAATAGAAAGTATTATTTAAAAGTGAATGGTCAATGGTGAATGGTCAATTTTAAATTATAGTTAGTAAATTCACTATTCACTATTCACCATTCTCGTTCACTTATTTCACGATCAGCTTTTTCGTTTCCGTGCTTCCGCCGAAGGTAATTTTCACCAGATAATTTCCTGAAGAAAGGTGGGAAAGGTTGAGATCCTGCTTGTAAAAACCGGTCTGGTTGGTTAATTCAGCTGTATACACTTTTTTGCCTGATAAATCATAGACTTCCACCTGGCCTTTGCTGTTCACTTTTTCTTTAACATCAAATAGAACCGTAACCTGTTTATCCGCGTTTGTTGGATTAGGATAGATTCCGAAAGATGCTTTTTTGAAAGCAATATCCGTTGTTCCTAAAGATGAAGTAATGTTTTTGTATTTGAAATACATGTTTCCGGTTGAAGATCCTTCATTGGAAGTGAAATACATCCTGTAATATTCAGAACCCTGTTTGATGTAATAGACCACATTGTTATAAACGCCTTGTGTAGGCTTCCAGCTGTGGCCAATTGCCGTAATATTATTCGAGAATGCTGAAGATGCCGGAAGGATAGAGGAAGAAGTTGCCTGGGTTTCAGGCTGTACTTTGGCTACTGTGATGTTGGTATTCTGGATCACTCCGGACATTCTGTATTTCATGGTTGCAGGCTGTCCTGTAGTGGGATCCGTATACGGATAATCGGTCCAGTATCGGGTAAACATAAAATCCCAGTCTGTTCTCGAAGGCTCAAGGCTGGCAACCTTATCTCCTGTTGCGAAAGAAAAATAATTGAAATAGGCATCATCACTGCCGTTGGCAATGGTTTTGGAGGTGGTGGCATCCCAGGAAGAATTGGCCGCATTCCATTTGGCATATTTAAAAGTGTAGCCGCCGAAATATTCGTCGATCATAAACTTGTAATAGGTGTTTGTCGAAACGTATTTCAGGATAAAAATTACTTTTCCTTCGATGTGGTGATTTCCGGGATTGTATTCTCCCCAGCCGTACGTTGCCGTTCCCTGTTCGAAAGCACCTTTCTGGATAGATGTTGTATTATCAAGGTTGTACAAAGGTGATCCGTATGAAGCGACACTGTTTGTCGTAATACTGTTCCAGTCATTCGGATTATTTGAAGCCTGGTACACTTCGATATTCTGCGCATCATTCATTCGGGTCCCGAAACTCATGCTTGAATTCCTGTAAAAGGCAATATCCCAGGTATTGGCAGGCTGGGAAACCATATTATTGGCACTCAGATCAAAAAATACACGGTTCTGGTAACTTGCGCCCATCGACATATTAACGGTGGTATATCCGTTGGCATCGGTCTGGGAAAGTACGGTTTGCTGTACTCCCAATGCCAGCATGGCTGTAAAAAGTAATTTTGTTTTCATACTATAATGGTCTCTATTTATTATTTAGAATTATTCCACAAAACTATATAATTATTTTTAATTATTCTAAATAGAAACATTATTTTTATCGTGTTTTTAAATTAATTTTACCTGAATCCTTTCCACCAGGCTGCTTTAGAGCTGATTACATTTTGTTCATTATACCTTTGATATTTTATTTTAGCATTAAATAATTTAATCTTGCTCTTAAATTACATGCTTCAACAAAGGAATAAAAAAACTGATCTATGAAATCATAAATCAGTTTACATGTAAAAACGGTTTAATAAATCTATTTCTTAAAGAATTTTGATTTCACTGTTGTACCTTCTGCAGTTTCGATTAGGATATAATATACACCGGTCTGAAGGCTGGTGATATCGAAAGACCTTCCGGACAATTTACCGGCAGCAACCTTCCGGCCTCCTGCGGAATATACCTGAATGTTCTTAAGATCTTTTTTGGTGATAAATTCCAACGCTGTATTTTCTGAATTCACGGCAAACTTTACTTCTTCCTTTGATTTCACCTGATCGGAAACCGCCAGGCTGGTTGAGGTATTGTACACTACATTGTCGATCTGTACGGCCACATGGCTTGTGGAAGGGGTAAATCTGAATACGATATACTGTAAAGCTGAGGCCGGAATATTTACGCTGATATTCTGCACAGTACCTACTGCCGATAATGTGATCGGGTTTCCTACGGCTACAAAAGTACTCATATCCGTTGTACTTGAAGCCATACCGATCTGGATAGTTCCGGGACCGGGAGAGGGAGATACCAGCATGGTCTGAAAGGATAAGGTCTTGTCTCCCGCAGGAGCTACGATCTGTGGGGTGATCAGATAAGATGGGGCTGAACCGTTATTTCCTGCATACGATTGTACCATTTTATTGTTCGAATCGTTGGCATCAGCTGCTACGATCATTCTTGGAGAAACTGGCGGCGGGGTAGAAGTCGCCGAAGCTACTACCGCAGACCAGCCACCCTGTGGAAAGGTTGTATTTCCTGCGGTGAAGCTGTTGAAATTCTCATTAATTGTCGCTACTTGTGCATTCGCCGAGATCGCCACGAACATTAAACTTCCAAAAAGTAGTCCTGATTTCATATTGTTATTTTTATTTAGAATTATTATACAAAAATATATATTTATTTTTAACTATTCTAAATAAAGCATTATATTTGTCGAAAATTTTTGAGTATATGAAGAAGAAAGTGCTTTCCATTCTCTCTTTATCCACTGCTTTATGGATGAGTGCGCAAGAAAACGATTCCATAAAACAAAATCGAATAGAGGAAGTCGTTTTAACAGGGCAGTATATCCAGCAAGCCATCAACAAGTCCATCTATAAAGTAGAGGTTATCGATGCACAGCAGATCAAAAACATGGCGGTGACGAATGTAGCGGAAGTGCTCAATCAAAATCTTAATATCTTAATCGAACCCAGCCGGAACTCTGGGAATTCCAATGCCAATATCATGGGATTAAGCGGTAAATATACCAAAATCCTTATCGATAATATCCCGGTGGTAAGTGACGAAGGAATGGGAAATCTGGTCGATCTTACAAAAATCAATGTAAATAATATCGAAAGAATTGAAGTCGTAAAAGGCTCAATGGGTGTTGAATACGGAAATAATGCGGTAGCCGGGGTCATTAATATTATTACCAGGAAAAATTACAGCAAAAAATTTACTGCCTTAGCTTCCTTGCAGGAGGAAAGCGTAGGAAAGGATTACGATTGGTTTAAAAAAGGGAACGGTCGCCATATCCAGTCTCTAAATTTAGGTTACCGAATCAATGACCACTGGTCGGTTGCTGCAGATATCAATCATAACGATTTTCAGGGATACAAAGGTTCGTTGAACGGGTATAAATATTTTAATGAAAGCAAAGATGGTCTGCGCGGTTACGACTGGCAGCCTAAAGACCAGCTGACAACAAACGGAACCATCCGTTACAGCAAAAACAACACGAGCTTTTTCTATAAGCTGAATTTTCTTACAGAAAAAATAAACTACTATAATCCGGTCATAGACGATGAATATCTTGGCGGAGGTAATCGTACTTATACCGCCAAAGATAAAGATTATCATACGCAACGATGGATTCACCAGTTCAATATCCAAAGCAAGCTGGGAAGGATCAATTATATCGGCGACTTCTCCTATCAAAGCCAGAAACGAAAATCACAGGAGTACACTTATGACGTACCGAACAGGCAGGAATTATCCAGAGATCCGGAAATTACATTCTATAAATCCGATGTGTTGTACTCTAGAGGGATGTTCAGCAATTTCCTGGACAGTAAAAAGATGAATTTCCAGATCGGGTATGAGCTGGACAGGACCAAAGGTTTTGCCGATGCCTCCACTTTTGAAAGCAATAACAATGGAAGAAGCATTGAACGTACGATTTTCAACTACGCGAACTTCCTTTCGGCAGAATGGACGGTTAATGACTGGCTGTCTTTCCGGCCGGGAGTACGGATGGCTTTAAGCGACCGGTTCGATTCCCAATACAATTATTCAGGAACTTTACGGTTCAGAACTTCTGAAAATTCGGATATCCGGACGGTTTTCGGATCGGCCAACCGGTTTCCGACGTACGACGAACTGTATACCTATGTGGTAGACAGCAACCACGATATCCGGGGGAATGAAAACCTGAAGCCTGAAACGGGGTATTCGGCTGCTGCATTCTGGGATTATGCCCTGACGAATTCCAACAACTGGAAATTCAATTTCAGCCTCTCAGGAATGTATCTGGATGTAAAGAACAGAATTGAAAGTGTTATCATCAACAACAGTCCGTTACAGATGACATACCTGAATGTAGACAATTACAAATCTATTTTGTTCGGAGGTGGTGTGAATGTGAGAAAAGGTGATCTTACATTAAATGCCGGCGTTTCACTGATGGGCATTTCCCAGGTATTAAATACCGGAAACATTACTTCTCCGGATGATTACAATTATTATGCGGAGGCCAACCTGGCCGCCAATTATACGCTGCCTTCCACAAAAACGATCTTTGCCGTTTATTACAAATACACCGGAACCCAAAGACGGTATACCCATATAGCAACCCAAAATGATCCTACCAATCCGGGGCAATACATATTAGGAGAAATCGGCGATTTCAATATGCTGAATTTCACAGTAAGCCAGCCATTCTTTAAAAACCATTTTGAGATAAGCGCCGGGGTGAAAAATATTTTTGATGTAACCAACGTACAAAACACCATCCAGTCAGGAGACGGGCACAATGCGGCAACCGGACAACAGAATCTTTTCTACGGCAGAAGCTATTTTGCCCGATTAAATTATAATTTTTAAATAAATTAAAATGAAAAAAATACTATTTTGCTTATTGGCAGGAGCTTCTTTTATATCTCAGTCATGCATCAACGATAATGAAGATCCGGTGGCGGTTTCCCGCGTTGAGGGATCTATTGCAAACCCTGCTGTGGGTGGAGGAAACGAGCCTAATCAGGTCTGGATTGATCTCAGTGAAATTGATCCTGCTACACAAGAGCCTGTTCAAAGATTTACCAAAAGAACAGATTGGGATCTTGCTTTTTACTCAGGAAGCGCCTTCAAAGTAGTTTTAAATTCATCGATTATGATGGCGGCCGGAAAAATTCCCAATGTTACCGATATTGATGCCGTTACCGAAGCGAGTGTTGCCTCTTTACAAACGCAGGTTCAGGTGGCCAACTTCAATCCTTCCAACGTAACCTATATTGATGATGTGAATGGAAACTTTCCTTCGGGCTACACCGCCATTGAGGAAATTAAGGCCAATGATTCGGACAATGCCGTTTACCTCGTGAATATGGGAAAAGAAATTTATTCGGGTTCCGTTCCTGTAGGTTCCGTAGCGACGGGAGGAGACAGCCGCGGCTGGATGAAAGTCCAGGTTACCAGAACCGCAAACGGTGGCTACAAAGTAAAATATGCACCGTTGACTTCCTCTTCACATGAGGAGTTGGTTATTAATAAAAATACGGCTTACAACTACAATTTTGTCAGCTTAAAAAGCCAAAAAGAAGTCGTTATTCAGCCTGAAAAGAAAAAGTGGGATCTCTGTTTCACGGTATTCACCAATACCATTACCGGCGCAGGAAGCTATATTTATGCAGACTTTGTAACGATCAACAACGTTGGGGGAGCAGGGGCTTATGAAATTATTGTTCCGGCACCGGGCTCAGGAGTACAGGCCTACACCAACTTTAAAACGTCCGACATCGATCAGTCCAAATTTATCTATAATGATCAGCGGGTCATCGGTTCCAGCTGGAGAAACCCGGTAGGAGCAAACGGCCTTGAAGTATACGGGGACCGTTTCTATATCGTCAAGGATGCGGAAGGATACTATTTTAAACTGAGATTCACCAGGCTTACCAATACTTCAGGAGAAAGAGGCTTCCCCCAGTTCGAATACAAACCCTTATAATATAAATCAAATAATAAGTAGATTATGAAAAAATTCATTCTTGCCGCTTCTGTACTGGTTGCCGTGTACTCCTGTAAAAAAGAGAAAAGCGCCAAAACAGGAAATGCCACGGAAGTAAGCTCGGAGGCCCCGAAATCCAACAACAAAATTGTTACTTTGAATGGTGGAATCACGGAAATCGTAGCTGCTTTAGGCCATGAAAAAGAAATCGTAGGAACCGATGTGACCAGCACGTATCCGGCATCATTGAAAACCACAGCTGTTGATTTGGGACACGTACGCTCAATGACCATTGAGCCGATTATGGCTGTTTCCCCGACCCTGATTTTAGCTTCGGATAAAGACATCAACCCGGCACTGATGGGGAAAATAAAGTCTTCCGGAATTAAAACAGAGATTTTCAAGCAGGAATTTACCGTAGACGGAACCAAAAAACTCATCGCGGACGTGGCAAAAACCATCGGAAGCGACGATTACCAGAAACTGAATAATAAAATTGATGCCGACCTGAAACAGATCCAGCCGATTGCTAAAAAACCGAAAGTCCTGTTCATCTATGCAAGAGGGAATATGCTGATGGTTTCCGGAAAAAATACACCGATGGCTTCTCTCATTGAAATTGCAGGCGGCGAAAATGCTGTTAATGATTTCGAAGACTTCAAACCGTTAACTCCTGAAGCGGTGGTAAAAGCCAACCCTGATGTGCTCTTCTTCTTTACCAGCGGACTGCAGGGTGCCGGAGGAAACGAAGGGGCTTTAAAAATGCCGGGTGTTGCCCAGACCAATGCCGGGAAAAACAAAAAGATCATTGCAATGGACGGAGGTCTGGTTTCAGGCTTCGGGCCGAGGTTGGGGGAAGCTGCTGTAGGATTAAACAAACTGTTAATTGAAAACACGAAGTAAATTATACGTTTATGTCAGCATAAGTGCCATACTGCTAACCATGATAGCAGTATGGTCTCTTAATACCGGAGTTTATGATTTCGGAGGAAAGTCGGCCTTTGAAGTGCTGGGTAAGATGATGAAAGGAGATCCGTGGCTGTCTTTAAGCGATCGGTATGTGGTCTGGGAAGTAAGGGCGGCCAGAATTGTGATGGCTGTTCTCATCGGAAGCATGCTGGCCGTTTCGGGGACAAGTTTACAGGGATTGTTTAAGAATCCGCTGGCCACAGGGGATCTGATAGGACTTACCTCGGGAGCAACATTACTTGCCGCCGTTACCATCGTTTTAGGAGGACACTTCAAGCAGTATCTTCCTGAAGCGGTACAGTTTTCACTGGTGGGGATCGCTGCTTTCATCGGTTCTTTCTTATCCATGCTGCTGGTCTACAGGATTTCGACAAGCGGGGGAAAAACCAATGTCGTCATGATGCTGCTGAGCGGAGTAGCCATTACCGCTATCGGATTCTCCATCACCGGTTTCCTGATCTACATTTCAAAAGATGACCAGCTGAGGGATCTGACGTTCTGGAATTTAGGAAGCCTTGCCGCCGCGACCTGGACCAAGAACAGTATCCTGGCGGTTGTTTTAGTGATCTCTTACTTCATTCTGCTGCCAAAAGGCAAAGCGTTAAATGCCATGATGCTGGGTGAAAAAGATGCGGAGCATCTGGGAATTAACGTAGAAAGGTTGAAGAAGCAGATTATCCTGATTACGGCACTAATGATAGGAAGCTGCGTGGCATTTTCCGGGACAATCGGTTTTGTAGGCCTTATCGTACCTTATATTTTAAGGCTTCTCTTTAAATCCGATTATGCTTTCATTCTGCCGTTATCGGCGATTTTCGGAAGCATTCTCTTGCTCACTGCCGATACGTTCAGCAGAAGTATTGTAGAGCCCTCGGAACTGCCGATTGGGATTCTGACCGCTCTCATGGGAGGTCCGATTTTCATTGCGATTTTAGTTAAATTTAAAAAATCACTGTCATGATCAGGGCGCATCAGATCAGTTACAAACATAAAGAATTCCATATCCTGGATGCGGTGGATGTTCATCTGGGATATGGTGAGTTCCTGGCAATTGTCGGTCCGAACGGAGCCGGAAAGTCAAGCCTGCTGAGTGTGCTGGCCAATGAAGTGAAATCAAAGCAGGAGGTTTTCTTCAAAGAAAAGCCGATCACTGACTGGACGGTACAGGAACTGTCGAAGCACAAGGCAAAATTTTCCCAGCACAACAGCAATGATATTCCGCTGGAAGTGAAAGATGTGGTGATGATGGGGCGGTATCCGTATTTTGATGCCCAACCGAAACGGGAAGATCATGAAGCGATGAACAATATGATGTATGAAACCGATGTATTCCATTTGAAGGACAGGGAATACAATACGCTGTCCGGCGGAGAAAAGCAGCGGGTGCACCTTTCCAGAGTGATGGCCCAGCTGCAGAATGAGATTGCCCATAAGTTGCTGTTTCTGGACGAGCCGCTGAATAACCTGGATGTGAAGCACCAGTACAAAGCCCTGGAAACCATTAAAAAGTTTACCCGGAAAGCCAATTCTGCGATAGTCGTCCTTCATGATCTGAATCTCGCGGCGCAGTACGCTGATAAAATATTATTAATGAAATCGGGAAGAGTAGCCGCCTACGGAACGCCGGAAGAAGTTTTTACCGCTGAAAACATCAGCAATGCTTACAATTTTCCGTGTACCATCTGCGAACACCCGGTAACCCATAACCCTATGATCATTTTCGGATAATGGACCAGGAAAAACTAAAAATATTAGCCCAGAACCTTGCGAATCCCGAAGGCGAGAAAGGCATCGAGATCGGCGAGATGATGAATGCCACCAACATCGGGATGACACTGGAAAGCATTAAAGCACTTCTGATCGAAGACAACGAACACATTCTTGAGATCGGCCACGGAAACGCAGGTCATGTGAAAAGCATTTTAAACAGGGCTCAAAATATAAAATATACGGGAATCGATATTTCCGCGACCATGCACAACGAAGCCAAAAGATTAAACGAAGCCTTCAGGGACCAGGCGGATTTTGTATTGTATGAAGGGGAAAAGCTGCCTTTTGAAGATAAAATGTTTGATAAAATAGTTACCGTGAACACGGTTTATTTCTGGAAGCAGCCGGTGGACTATTTAAATGAAATTTACAGGGTCCTGAAAAAGACAGGAACTTTTGTTCTGACTTTCGGACAGAGGGATTTCATGGAAAAACTGCCGTTTACCCAATTCGATTTTACCCTGTACAATACCGATGAAATGGAGGAGACCGTTTCCGGAAGCTATTTCAGCAGAATAACGGTTTCCGAAAGGGAAGAAGAAGTAAAAAGCAAAACAGGAGAAGAAACCATTACAAGAAATTACACGATTTTAACCATAAAAAAATAAAATAATGAGCACATTAGTAAACGATCTAAAAGAAAAATGGGAAGCTCTTAAAGCGGAAAATCCGCACCTGAGAATCAGAAATGCAGCGGCAGAACTGGGCGTAAGCGAAGCCGAACTATTGGCAACCAGCGTTGGAGAAGGCGTAACGATACTGAAGCCGGAGTTTCAGAATATTTTAACGGAAGCCGAACAATTAGGAAAAGTAATGGCTCTTACCCGTAACGACGAGTGCGTCCACGAAAGAAAAGGAACCTACCAGAACGGAGATTTCAGCAGTCCTCACGCCCAGCTTTTCGTAGGAGCAGATATTGATTTAAGGATTTTCCTGAACCACTGGAAATTTGCTTTTGCCGTGGTGGAAGGAGATAAAAAAAGCCTGCAATTCTTCGGAAAAGACGGCTTGGCTCTTCATAAAATTTATCTTACCAAAGACAGTAATGAAGCGGCTTTTGACGCAATCGTGGAAAAATTTAAAGCTGATGAGCAGCATACCTCTTTTGAATTTGAAGCGGTAGCCCCGAAAGCGGAAGAAAAACCGGATGCTGAAATTGATGTAGAAGGTTTTCAGCATGCATGGAAATCATTGAAAGATACCCACGATTTCTTCATGATGACCCGGAAATTCGGGGTAAGCAGAACACAGGCCCTGAGACTGGCTCCGGAAGGATTTACCCAAAAAATTGAAAGTTCCAAAGTAGTAAACGTACTGGAAGACGCTTCAGAAAAGGAACTTCCGATTATGATCTTCGTAGGAAACAGAGGGATCATCCAGATCCACACCGGAAATGTAAAGAAAACCCTATGGCACCAGCAATGGTTCAACGTCATGGATCCGGATTTCAACTTACATCTGGATGTTACGAAAATCGCAGAAGCCTGGATTGTGAAGAAACCGACGGAAGACGGTGAAGTAACCGCGATTGAAGTATTCAATAAAGAAGGGGACTTTATCGTTCAGTTCTTCGGAAAAAGAAAGCCGGGAATCCCTGAGCTGCAGGAATGGAAAGACCTGGTGGCAGGGCTGGAAAAATAAATAGTTAGATTAATTTTTAAAGGCCGTCCTGTTTTTTGTAGGGCGGCCTTTTTCTTCAGTTTAAACACAGATGTCACAAATAATTTCACAAATGACACGGCTAATGCTTGTCTAAAATTAAGTTTGAGCCTTGTTGCCTGCTTAATTGTCTTTTATACGCACGCAGATTTGGCAGATTCCGCAGATTTATTTGCTTGATAATGTAAATATAGTATTAAGTTAAAATTAAACAGATTTTAAAATTCAGAAGTTATCTTTAAAATTATATCGTGATCTTTGTGATTCCTATTGGTGTTATTTGTGGTAAAAAAATATTCAGTATGAAAAATATCCTTATCTCTATATTGTTAGTTGCTTTCTATTCACTCCATGCGCAGGATTTCAAATCTTATCAGTTTTATGACAAAAAAGGAAAGGAAGTGAAAACGGAAAAACTGGTGAATGAACTTACCGGCTATGATGTGGTATTCTTCGGCGAAAACCATAACAATTCCATCAACCACTGGCTGCAGCTGAAAGTAACGGAAGCTTTGTACCAAAAGAAAAACGGGCAGCTGATTTTAGGGGCGGAAATGTTTGAAAGAGACAATCAGCCCCAATTAAACAAATATCTGAACGGAACGTTTGATGCCAAAACTTTAAAGGATTCTGCAAGATTGTGGAATAATTTTGCCACGGATTACCAACCGCTGGTTGATTTTGCGAAGGATAAAAAATTACCGTTCATCGCCACCAATGTTCCCCGAAGATATGCTTCCCAAACTTCAAAAGAGGGGCTGGAATCCTTAAAGAGTCTGCCATCGAAAGATAAAGCTTATATTGCCAAGCTGCCGATCAAGGTAACTTTGGAAACACCCGGCTATCCCGAAATGAAAAAAATGATGGGCGACCATGCGGAAGAAATGAAAGTGATGAATTTTATTTCCGCCCAGGCCATTAAAGATGCCACCATGGCAGAATCGATCCTTAAAAACCTTCATCCCGGAAAGACGTTTATTCATTACAACGGCAATTACCACAGCAAGGAATTCGGCGGTATTTACTGGTATCTCAAACAGAAAAATCCGAACCTGAAGATGGCGGTAATCTCCGTATTCGAATCCGAAGATCCCGAACTTAAAGTGCCGGAAAAAGACTATATCCCGACGGATTATAACCTGGTGATCCCGGCGGATATGACGAAAACGTACTAAAAACTCAAGGAAAAAGTAAAAAAGCCAAGTGTGAATACCTTTGAATCATTAAGGGGGATGAAGGGTGTAAGTTGCATTAAGGTAAATCAAAGATTTTACTCAGCGGTTTCCTTCAAGCGAAGCTCGACATAATGTTCTCTTAATACGTTATTAAACCTTAATGGTTAATTTCCGAAAGAGCCGGGTAAAAAGTAAAAAGAGCCAGGTAAAAGTTATACGGTAGCAGGACTATAAAAAGTTAGTTTGACGTCGGAAAATCATCCTTTTTAATATTTACCATGAATTCTTTAATAACATGATTTCGACTTAAAAATAAAATTAGTAAACTGGTATTCAATTTGTTGTATTTAATAGAATGAATTAAACTTCAGCCAGATATTAAATTGTAATTTCTAATTGACTTTAGCCTAAATTTATTGTAGGTTTTGGCTAAAGCCGCTTATTATACGGCATTTGGCAAATGGGCTATCGCCCATTTCTATTGATATTTAAATATTAAACTTACATTGAACTGACGTTCTCATATGATGTTGGGATCCCTGCGGAAATACAAACGGTTGCTGAATTTCTCAGATTCCGGTGGCTGAGCGGAACCGAAGGCACATAATAATCTGCGAGAATCTGTGGTTAAATTATAAACATCATTTATCTTTGTTCAACATTCTGCCACTATGAAAAAACTTTCTTTTTTATTGATCTTCTTTATTGGTTTCATCCATGCCCAGAAGCTCACCGCTGATGAAGTTTCCCTGATCAATCAGGGTGATCCCGATACCGCTTTGCCCATCTATCAAACTACCTATGAGCATCAGCATAAAATATTGCTGAGTCTTTCCTCTGAAATTGATCCGCTGGATAAGAATACGGCGGTCCTGGTAAAGAGAATGAAGGAATCTTTGCTATCCACGGACGGTGGAGTAGGTATTGCAGCACCGCAGGTCGGGATTAACCGGAAAGTGATTTGGGTACAGCGTTTTGACAAACCGGGAGAACCGCTGGAATATTTTATCAATCCGGTGATTACCTGGAAATCGGAAATTCAGAACCTCGGTCCGGAAGGAGACCTTTCCATTCCCGAATTCAGGGATCAGTTTTACCGCAGCCAGGTCATTCAATTGGAATACGTCGATCTGAAAGGGCAGCCATATTCTGAAATTGTTGAAGGATTCACCGCCGTGATTTTCCAGCATGAAATCGATCATCTATCCGGAATTCTGATTATTGATAAAAAGGAAAAGGAATCCAATGATCACTATCAGAAGGTGGATGCTTTTAAGAAGGTAATGTTGTGATAATTTTAAAATAGATTGATATATTTCATCAACAGGCATAATTTAAATATTCTTGGGAGTCCACATTCTAAGAAATTTGAATTTTTTAGGGTATTCTTCACGCGGAGAGAAGGCTAAAGCAACTTCCTGATTGTTTAATGCAGATTCTGTCAGCAAGACAAAATCAGTTTCATTTTTAAGACTTTCAAATTCCGTTACGTTGGCTGTGCATACAACTTTCCTGAAGATGCCGTCAATCCATTTCTTCATATTCTCACTATTTTCATATTTTTTATAACATGCCAGTGACGCGTGAGCAGCGATGACGGGAACCAGCTTATCCGGAACATTATTCAGGATAATAATATACATTTTCATATCAAAAGTTTAGAAGGAATAAAGATAAGATTAATATCTCCTAATTTCCACACACGAAACATTCTTAATTTTAATTTTCCGGCCCACTTTTTTCAGCAGTCCCGTTTCCGGATTTCTTCTGAACACGGCAACAGTACCGGTTCCGGCGTTGGTGGCCATTAAAAATTTACCGTCCGGGTCCAGATTGAAAACCCTGGGGTGTTTTCCTTTGGTGGATTGGTAACCAACGGTTTTTAAAGTGCCGTCATCCAGAATGGAAAAAATAGCAATGTTGTTTTCGTTTCCGCGGTTGGAAGCATACAGGAATCTGCCGTCAGGTGAAATGTGGATATCCGAACTTTCAAAATCATCTTTGTATTTTTCGGAATGGGTATGAATTCTCTGAAGGTTGTTTAATTTTCCGTTTTCATAGGAATAGACGCTTACTGCTCCGCCCATCTCTTCAATGCAATAGGCAAATTTTCCGTTGGGGTGAAAGATGAGATGCCTTGGTCCGCTTCCCGGAACAGTGGAGGTAAAAGGAATGTCTGCGGTCTGTAACGGCTGGCTATTTTCACTTTCAAACAGATAAGCCCGGATTTTGTCTGCTCCCAGGTCTGGAAGAAACAGGTAATTAGAATCCGGAGAAAAAACAGTAGCGTGGATGTGCGCCTGCTGTTGCCTGTCCTGGTTTACACTTCCTTCCGAAAACTGGAAATTCTGGACATACGGCTGGATCTGTCCGTTCTCAGAAACAGGATACACCGAAACGCTGCCTTTCGTATAATTTCCGTTCACGAGCCATTTTCCGTTTTGATGAACGGTGAGATAAACGGGATTTTCGCCGCCGCTTTTCTGTCTGCTGATCAGCGTGAGCGATTTTTTTTCAGGATCGAATGCAAAGCTGCTGACACTTCCTCCGTTTTTTGTCTTGCTTTCCGTACAGGCAAAAACGTATTTACCATTGGGAGAAACCGTAAGGAAAGAAGGATTGAGCATTCCTGTAAATGAAGTAACTTTCGATAATTTTCCGCTGAGAGTATCCAGTTCATAAACATAGAGTCCTTCCGTATCTTTATCCCGGTTGAACGAGCCGAAGAAAGCATAGGTATGCTGGGCATGGATTTGAGATAAGCTTATGATAGAAATAATTAGGAATAAGATAGGTTTTAAGGACATTGTTTAAAAAAGAGATTTTTGTTCAGTAAACATACTGATATTTTTTAATCAATCATGTCCAAGTATCAAATTAGGTAAAATTGATTTCATTAAATATAAACGAAAAAATCTGCTTCCTGAAAAGCAGATTTTACACTATCTAAAAAAATCTATTCCTAATTATTCGTTACCGAAAGTTTCACTTCGATATTGTTTCGCGTTGCATTGGAGTACGGACAGATTTCATGGGCTTTTTCCGTCAGAGACTGAGCCTCTTCCTGGGAAATGCCGGGAATGTTCACGTCCAGCTGAACCGCCAGTCCGAAGCCGCCGTTATCCAGTTGGCCGATGCTTACTTCCGCAGTTACGGTAGTTTCTCCGGTCTGTGTTTTAGACAGGGAAATGACTCTGTTCAAAGCACTGTCGAAACAGGCAGCGTATCCGGCAGCGAAGAGCATTTCAGGATTGGTGAAATTGTCATTGGCGCCGCCTAACGCTTTAGGCATTTTTACTTCAAGATCAAGGATTCCTTTTTCGCTTTTTACGTGGCCGTTTCTTCCGCCGGTTGCCGTAACTTTTGTGGTGTATAAGGTTTTCATTTATTTTTCTATTTTGTTTAATATTTTCTGAACACTTTCTTTGAGGGCGATCCAGTCTTCGGGAGCAGCATCGATTTTCTTCAGCAGCTTTCCGGGGATTTCGCAGGCTTTCAGCTGTAAAGCTTTCCCGGATTCCGTAATGAATACTTCAACCACCCGTTCGTCCTTTTTTTTCCGTTTCCGGGAGATCAATCCTTTTGCTTCAAGTCTCTTTAGCAAGGGCGTAAGGGTACCGCTGTCCAGATAGAGCTTTTCGCCGATACTGCTTACCGGAAGGCCGTCATGTTCCCAAAGAACCATCATGACCAGGTATTGCGGGTAGGTAATGTCCAGCTCATCCAGAAACGGACGGTAAAGCCCCGTCATCTCCTTGGCAATCACGTACAACGGAAAGCAGAGCTGATTATCGAGTTTTAAGCATTCGGGATTTTCCATAATTTCTGAAACTGAAAGTTGAATTTTTTTTACATTTTAATGATAAATTCCTCCATAGGAATTCTCACCTTTTTCATGTGTGAAAGCCAGTCGTTCTTTTCGTCACGGTATCCGATGTACAGTAAGCTTACACTTTTTAATCCCATTTTCCTCAATCCTAAAATTTCATCTACCACCTCATTGCTGAAACCTTCTGCGGGAGTAGTGTCTACTTTAAGTTCGGCCGCCTGTGCCATGGCCAGTCCAAGAGCAATATAGGTTTGTCTGGCGGTGTGGGCGAAATGTTCTTCAGGAGTCTGGGCTCCGTAGATTTCCTTGATTTTGTCGGTGTAGCTGGAAAAACGGCCTCTCGGCAGATCTCTAACATCGGTATGATGGTCATAAACCTTGTCGATTTTTTCATCGGAATAGCTGTCCCAGGCGGCAAAAACCAATACGTGGGAAGAATCCCTCATCACTTCCGGATTCAAGGCTCCCTGAACCATTTTCTCTTTTAGTTCCTGATTTTCAACTACGATAACGCGGAAAGGCTGAAGTCCTGATGAAGTAGGGGCAAGCCTCGCCGACTCCAGGATTTTATTTAAATCTTCTTCCGATACTTTTTTGGTCGGATCATAAGCTTTTACCGCATGTCTCCAGTTTAAATCTTCTATTAATGACATTTTGTTAAATTTTTTATTGAATTCTATATTGCAAAGATATTGCCAAATTGAATTGTGCACAATTTAATTTTGTTAAATTTATCTAAATGGATTATTTCTTTGGTCTATTATCCGTAAAATACAAAGTCCGGCCATTACCATAAATCACGCCGGACCCTATTCTTTTAATGGTAATTCTGAATACCGTATTGCTTATCATTGAGCTTCTCGCATTTCCCTGATAATATTGGTCTTATTTTCAATACCGATGTTATACCCTTTATTTTCATGGGAACTCTTTAACGCTTTTTCCAGCAGATCTTTATAATCTGCAGATTTTTTTGAAATGTAAAAGACCTGCGGGCTTATTCCGATGGAGACCCGTACGAATTCTTCAGGACGGTCCGGATCTTCGGTCACTTGGGTAATGGCCGAATGATCATACCAGGTTAAATCCTCAGAACCTGAATGACCGGAACAGGAGATAGTTATGATCATCAGAAAAAATATGTGCATTAATATTTTCATTGCAACAATAAATTAAAAGCTCCTGCAAAATACAGGAGCTCTAGTATATTTTTATTAAAATCCACAGCTTGACACGCTTGGTGCCGGGCTTGGAGAGCATCCGGAAAGAGATGCGAAAGTAGTCAGTACACAATTGGTATTCACATAATTGTTATCATACAACAAGGATCCCGACGGGCTCCTGTAGTAAACCGTTCCGGCAGTGTTCGCATAGGATGAGGCAGATGCAGACCCGCAGCTCGTATTTACACAGGCATTTCTCCAGGCAGTGTCCGTTACGGGTCCGCTGGTAAACAGAGAAGGGTCGATGATTCTTTTCTCAACAGCTCCCGAAGCGTTTCTAAAGCTTACTAAGATCGCCACATGGTATCCCCAGGATACGCAGCAGGTGCCGGTAGAAGCTCTCAGGTTTCCGTAGACAAACTGTTTTTCGCAGTCGTATCCGGCATTCAGGAGAATCTGTCTCATCTTGTGGGCTCTGGCATAGCAGCCGTCAACCGCATACCTGAAGGTAATGCATGGAGAAGAAGCAGTGGATGTTCCGCAGGACTGGTTCTTGATCTGGGTGAAAAGGCTGTTCAGCGTAGCCTGGTTCGGGATTACACTTACAGCTTTCTGGGTTTCCGCAATGGTTTCTTTGGTAAGCAGTGATTTAAAATAACGGATATCCTCTTCCGTCGGCGCATCAACTTTTACAATTTCATTAGTGTTAGCTTTCAGGAAAACATGGACCGGCGTTTCATTTTTCACGGCCTCCTGAAGCATGGAAATGTACCTTGCATTTTCTTCGCTGTCCCGGATTTCAAAATTCTGGGCGGTAATGATAAAGTTTACCCGGTATTTGCCGTTTTCTTTTTCCATCGTTACCGGAATGGTTCTTCCGAAGTTTTGGACATTTTCGTTGAATTCTTTGGCCAATGCAGGATCCTGGCCGGCATTTGAATCTGCACAGGCATTGAAGGACGCAATGGTCACAAATGCCATCATGGATAACAGAAGTTGTTTCATAGTTTTATTTTGTTTGGTTAATATGTAGTGAACCTATTGATTAGTTCACTGTTTTGTGATATTAAATGTAATAAAAAAATGAATACAAGAAATATTTTTATTAAAAAAATAACAGGCTGCTTAATATTTACCGTAATACAGGTAAATTCCTGTTATTTAAATGGATAACAGGATATGCAGAATACAGAAAATTTTGAGAGATACCGGCTGTTAAACGAGCGAACGAATTATTCTTTCACCAGATTACTGCTTAAAATGATGTTTTTGATTTCTTTTTCAAAGTAATAATACAGATCACTGTTTTCATTCATCTGATTTTCCAGGATGATAAGGCTTACTTCATTTTTAGGAAAGTAAATATTGAGCGAAGTAAAGCCGTCGCCCAAACCCGTATGCCCGAAATATGAAATTTCCTGATCGTTTACTATTCTGATATTGTAACCGTAACCTACTTTTTCTTTTCCGAAAACATCATGCTGGGACATAGCTGACGGAGTGGTCATCAGCCGGTACATTTCAGGAGTCAGAATTTTTCCTTTGTGAAGGGCATCATTCCATATCGAGAGGTCTTTTGCAGTTGTGACGATGCCGTCTGCCGGCAGGTTTTCGTCCGTAATAAAGGATTCTTCAGCGGTGCTGAAAACATTTCGGTCGGCCATATGTCCGGTTACAGGTTTTCTGTTGCCATCTTTCGAATACAGAAAAGTGTCATTCATCCCTAATTTCTTGAATAGATTTTCAGCCGCTGATTTATAGGATTGTCCCGATACTTTTTCGATGATTTTTCCTAAAAGAATACTGGAAAGATTACCGTATTTAAAATCCGATCCGGGTTTAAATGCCAGAGCTTTGTTAAGATCCGTAATTCCATGGGTATGGTTCATCAGCTGATGGATGGTAACAGAATCTGCCCACGGTTGGGTAAGGTCAGCAAGGTAATTGCCAATAGGGGCCTGTAGATCTACTTTTCCTTTTTCTGCTTCCTGCAACAGCAGAACGGCCGTGATCTGTTTGGTGTTCGACATGATTTCGAACGCGTCATCCATTTGCAGCGGAACAGGATCGTAGATGTCTTTGACTCCGTAAGCTCTTGAATATTGCACTTTCCCTTTTTTGGCAATCAGGATTACACCGTTGAAATTCCTGGGATTTTTAGTGCCGACCAGGCTGTCGATCTCAAAAATATATTGGTTCTGGGCAAAGGAGTTGATGAAGGATAAAAAGAGGAAGAGGCAGATGCATTTAAAAGTCCGTGTCATTAAGTTTCTTTATTAAGCGGCAAAAATAAAATTAATAATTTAATCCTGCCCTAAAAATCAGGGAACGAATAAAAAAATATCCCGCCAAAAAGATGACGGGATGATGAACCAAAAGCAATTTAAAAAATTACCTTACGTTTTGCTGTTATCGTTACAAATTATTGAATTGAAGTTCCGCTTCGAAAACCTCCTCAAAATGCTTCCGGATTTTCGCTTTGATCTCTTCCATTTCCTCAGGCGTCAGTTCCCTTTCAAGCTCCCTTTTCAGCGAAGTCACCTGCTTGTCTTTGATCCCGCACGGAATGATGTATTCAAAATACCGCATATCGGTGTTTACATTCAGGGCAAAACCGTGCAGGGTTACCCAGCGGGATGCTTTTACGCCCATAGCACAGATTTTCCGGGCGTATGGTTTTCCCACATCCAGCCAGACGCCGGTTTCACCTGGTGAACGTTCACCGTTCAATCCGTATTCGGCAATGGTGCGGATGATGACTTCTTCCAGGTTCCGCATGTATTTGTGGATGTCGGTAAAGAAATTTTCCAGGTCCAGGATCGGATAGCCTACAATCTGCCCATAGCCGTGATAGGTAATATCGCCACCGCGGTTGACTTTCACAAAAGTGGCATCGATTTCCTTCAGTTTATCAATTCCGGCCAGCATATTTTCTTCGTGGCCGCTTTTCCCCAGCGTATAAACATGCGGATGTTCCACCAGCAAAAAATGGTTGGGCGTTGCCAGATGCTGCTCGGCAGGAAGATCACGGTTCTTGATCTTAAGATCGATGATAGCCTTCATCAACGATTCCTGGTAATCCCAGGCCGACTGGTAATCACGGGTTCCTAAATCTTCAAATATGACGGTTTTATTCTGAATGGTATTCATATCCTTTTTTGACTGTACAAATTTAGTGATTTTTACCCGTTAATGGAACGGATGAAATCAGCAGCTTTGTTCTTCCAGTCTTCATTCTGCAAAAGGATGTTCACAAACGCAGTTCCGATAATTCCGCCGTCTGCTTTTTCGGTCACATTTTCAAAATCTTCCCTGGACTTGATGCCGAAACCGATCATCACCGGATTTTTCAGCGGAAGTGCTGCCAGTTTTGAAAGATAGCTTTCGTTTTTCAGAACCGTATTTTCATTCCCTGTGGTGGACGAAGAACTGACGGCGTACAGAAATCCTGAGCTCAAAGAATCCAGGTACAAAATTCTTTCATCTGAAGTTTCCGGAGTGACCAGAAAGGTGAAATTCAGTTGGTATTGATTTAAAACGTCACGGTATTTCTTCTCAAATTCGATCGGGGGCAAATCAGGAATAATTAACCCTGAAACCCCGCTCTCCGAGCATTCCCGGCAGAAATTCTCAAAGCCGAAGCTCAGAACGGGATTGATGTATCCCATTAAAATCACAGGAACGCTAATTTCATTTTTAACGGATTTCAGTTGGGCAAACAGTTTTTCGATGGTCATTCCGTTTTGCAGGGCCCGTTCATGGGCCTGCTGGATGACCGGTCCGTCCGCTACCGGATCCGAATACGGCATCCCGATTTCCATCATGTCGGCTCCCGAATCCTGGATCAGTCTTATAATCCCGGCAGTATCTTCCAGTTGCGGGATTCCTGCGGTGAAGTAGATGTTTAGTTTTTTTTGAGGCTGGAAGCTGGAAGCTGGGTGCTGGATGTTATTATCGTTCATAAAGTTTGTTTAAATTTAAATTGATTTATTTTATAGTGCGTTAATCTTCCATCTTCCCGCTTCCTGCATCCAGCCTTTTCAGATACGTTTCCATATCCTTGTCTCCACGGCCGCTCAGGCAGATGACCACAATATCGTTTTCGTTAAATTCTTTTTTATCTAAAACAGCGAGGGCATGGGCACTTTCCAGGGCCGGGATGATGCCTTCCAACTTAGTAAGTTCAAAGGCCGATTTTAACGCTTCCTCATCCGTAATACTGAAAAATTCCGCGCGTTTCTCTCTGAACAGATTCGCGTGGAACGGTCCGATTCCCGGATAATCCAGTCCTGCGGAAATGGAGTGGGGTTCGATGACCTGTCCGTCCGAAGTCTGCATCACCAGGCTTTTGCTGCCATGTAAAACGCCTAATGTTCCAAGGAAGGTCGTAGCCGCCGATTTCCCGGAATCCACGCCAAAACCTCCGGCTTCAGCAGCGATGATTTTCACGTCTTCCTCATTCACGAAATGGTAAAAGGTTCCCGCCGCATTGCTTCCGCCGCCGACACAGGCAATGACGTAATCCGGATTTTCCCGCCCGGCCTGCTCCAAAAGCTGTTCCTTGATTTCCTTTGAAATGATGCTCTGAAATCTTGCCACCAGATCCGGAAAAGGATGCGGGCCGACCACACTTCCGATCACATAATGCGTCGTCACCGGATTGTTGATCCAGTCGCGTAAAGCTTCATTCACCGCATCTTTCAGGGTTTTTGAGCCTGACGTGGCAGGTACAACGGTTGCCCCAAGCATCTTCATACGTGCTACATTCGGCGCCTGCCGCTGAATATCGATTTCTCCCATATAGACAATACATTCCAGCCCCAGCAGGGCACAGGCCGTTGCGGTGGCCACGCCGTGCTGGCCGGCACCGGTTTCTGCAATAATCCTGTTTTTCCCAAGCCGTTTCGCCAGCAAAACCTGTCCCAAGGCATTATTGATCTTATGGGCTCCCGTATGGTTGAGGTCCTCCCGTTTCAGGTAAATTTTGGTATTGTATTTCCGGCTTAAATTCCTAGAAAAATACAAAGGTGTGGCACGCCCCACGTAATTTTTCAGAAGTTCCTGATATTCCTGCTGAAAATTTTCAGATTCAATAATATCGATATAGCTTTTCTGCAGTTCCTCTACATTCGGATACAGCATCTCGGGGATAAATGCCCCTCCGAATTCTCCGTAATATCCGTTTGCATCCGGGTTTTTATAATTCATTTTGTAATTTTTTTATTAATAAAAGGTTATAATCCAATTGTTGTTTTCCGATTATTTCATGGTTAAATAACAGGTGTATTTTAGATGTAAGGTCGATAAGCAGCATGATATCCGGTTTGGAATCATACCTGTTAATAGCCATTTCAAGATTATCAATCAGATAATAAGAATCAAATTTTTCATACCGACAAAAAATTCTGCAGTACACTATTCCGAAATCATACTTCATACTTTCCTTTACATAATTTTCGAGCAGTTTATCGGCAATCACTACCAAATGATAACTGTCCCATAGGCTGATGGTTTCAAAGAAATAATCGATGTCCTCCGGAGAAAAGTCTTTAATGATTCCGATAAAATCGCCTAATAAACCTTCCGGGTACCAATAATCTGTGTTACCATCGTTTTTTGAGACAAAATCATGCAGCAATCGTATTTTTTCATTTTTAAATTTGCGGGGAAATAAAACCCGGTATATTTTTCTTTCTATGCCATTAAAATCACGTTTTCTGAATTTTAAAAGCTTCAGCTTCCTTGAATAATGTTTTTTCATTGTTGTTTTTGTGTTTTTTTATAATGATTGGTAAATCCGATTCTATCTGATGCTGTAGTAAGCAGCCCCTTCGGAACTTCCTGTGATCTTCCATATCTGGAGATCCCATCTTGTTTATAAAGATGCTTCTCATTACCTATGTTTTCATCAATAAATCTTCCCTGATTTTGTGTTTTAAGATGATTCATTAAATTGCATGCCAATCCGATTCTCATCATCAATCCCAAATATACTTTTCATCATAATCCATTCTGTACTTCTGGAGAATCCCTATTAGTTCATCCTTATAATGAATCTGTTCATGATGTTGTCTTTGGTTTTTAATATAATGAATAACTGCATAAACATTTTCTTCATTTACCGAAAAGGCACCATAGCCATCCTGCCAGAAAAAGGTTTTGTATTTTTTACCTTTTGTTTTTATCCATTTTGAAGAGTGCGCTTTAATCTCCTGTACAAGTTCCATCAAAGCTATTTTCTTCGACAGCAAACAGAGAATATGGGTGTGATTATCCGTTCCTCCGATCTGTAAAGCAATGCTTTCGAAATCTTTACAAACTGTCGCAATATAGGAAAATAGCTCTTGCTCTACGTTTTCATCAATAAAATCCTCGCGGTTTTTGTACTGAAAACAATATGGACATAATTTTTAACTAATGATTGAGACATCTTTTGTGTTTTTTGGTTTATAGTGATGACCTGAATCGGATTCTATCCGATTCTATTCTAAGCCGTCCCTTCGGGACTTTCTGTGATGTTCGATATTCGGATATCACATCTTACAAACAGATACGCTTCTGAATTCTCTGTGGTCTGTTTTAATCCGTTTTTGTAACTCATTTTTTATTTTTGCTAAAAGTTAGAAAGTTTACCATTCCTACAGTCCCAAAGGGACGATTTAGTTCAGAATCGGATGTAAATCCGATTTTATTAGCATTTCCGTATCCTCATTAATAAATCTTCATTGGTACTGTTTTTAAAATGATCGGATTGAACCGGATTCAATCCGATTCTGTGGTAAGCCGTCCCTTCGGCAACTTTTTTATCTGATCTTATTTTTAAAATTTTTTATTTTTTCTACGTCCTTCATACCCGGTCCAGTTTCAAATTTAGAATTGATATCTACAGCAAAAGGCTTTTGAATCAACATTCTGATGCCATCAATATTTTCTTCCGAAATTCCGCCGCTTAAAAAATAAGGGAGAGGGATTTCTATTTTATTCAGTAGATCCCAGTCAAAGGTTTTCCCGGTTCCTCCGAACGCTTTAGAGTCGGTATCAAACAACAGATAATTGACCATTGACCCACAATTATTGATTATTCTCTGTAATTCATCCGGGGTTTGAGCTCCTATTCTGATGACTTTAATGATTCCGGTTTTAGGATTGACCATTTTTCTTAGTTCAGCAATAAAATTTTGATCTTCATCGCCGTGCGGCTGAATAAAATCCAGTTTTGCTTTATCTGCTGTTTCTGCTATCTTTTCCGGGCTTTCGTTTACAAAAACCCCAACCTTTGCCTGATGGCCGGTCATTGAAATTTCTTCTAATGTCAGATGATTAAGCGCGTACCGAGGCGATTTTTCATAGAAAATAAAACCAAGGAAATCAGTTTCCATCAAAATCAGTTCCTGAATCTGTTCAGGCTGTGTTAATCCGCAAACTTTAAGCTTCGGCTGTTGGTTAATGGCTGATGGTTTCTGGCTTTCTATCATTGTTATATTGATAAATTGTTATACGGTTACACGAGAAATAAATTCCCTGAATTTATTTCCCGGATTTTCATCTTTCATGAAATATTCGCCCATTAAAAATCCGTCAAAGCCCTTTTCTTTGAGGTATTTAAAATCTTCTTCGCTGTAAATACCGCTTTCGGCAACAGATAAAATTCCTTCGGGTAGCTTGTTTTTCAGATCAACGGAATGCTGCAAATCTACTTTGAAATCTTTCAGGTTCCTGTTGTTGATACCAACAAAATTAATATCCGGGTTAATATGTTTTAATTCTTCTTCCGAATGGATTTCAAGTAGTACCTCCAGTCCGAGTTCATGAGCAAGTGCCGTGAATTCCTGCACCTGCTGAGGGGAAAGACAGGCCGCGATCAGCAAAATGACATCAGCGCCGATAGATTTCGCTTCATAAAACTGGTATTCGTCCACCATAAAATCCTTTCGCAAGACAGGAATGTCAATATGATTTCTCACGCTTAGAATATCATCAAAACTTCCGCCGAAAAAATCCCGGTCCGTCAGAATGGAAACTGCACTGGCTCCGGAATGTTCATAGGCAGAAACCACTTCCACCGGTGAAATTTTATCGTTGATGATCCCTTTGGATGGAGATTGCCTTTTAAATTCAGCAATAACTCCGCTTTTGGTTCCTAAGGTTTCTTTTAATGAATAACTTTTTCTCCCGAAGAATTCAGAATCTTTAAGCTGCTGAACGGAAACTTTTGATTTCGAAAAGGCCAGTTCTTCTTTTTTTCTATGGATGATTGTATCTAAAATATTCATAACCGCTCATTTATTCATTCAACAATAATTTTAGGCTTTGCAAAGCCTTTCCGCCGTGTAAACTATCTTTTGCCATAGATAGGCAGTCTTCATAATTTCCGAATTTACCGGTATAGAATAAGGCAACCGCTGCATTCGCCAGCACCACGGAATTCTGTTCGTCCGTTCCCTTGCCTTCAAGGATATTTCTGAAAATCTTTGCCGTTTCCTCCGGCGTACCGGCGGCCTGAATACGATCGGGTGTTATTGCTGCAAATCCCAGATCTTCGGTGGTATAAACAGCTTCGCCCTTTTTACTGATGATCTTGCTATCACCTGTGAGGCTGATTTCGTCATATCCGTCCATTCCGTGAACCAGTGTAAAATTACGACGGTCTTTTTGCAGAAGATACTGATAAATCCGTGCAATTTCAAGGTTGTAAACACCAATCACTGAAAACTGTGGCTTCGCAGGATTTACCAACGGGCCCAGGAGATTAAAAAAAGTTCTCAGTCCCAATGATTTTCTGAGCGCACCGACGGATTGCAGGGCCGGATGAAAATACGGAGCGTGCAGAAAGCAGATATTGGCTTTAGCCAGTTCTTCCTGAAGTTGTTCAGTACTGTTTTTAAATTCATACCCCAGCGCTTCCAATACATTGGATGATCCTGTGATGGTGGAAGCACCGTAATTGCCGTGTTTTGTTACTTTTTGTCCGGCGCCGGCTACCACAAAGCTCGCCAGGGTAGAGATATTAATGGTGTTTTTGCCGTCACCACCGGTTCCTACGATATCGATGGCATCTTCTGCCTCGATGTTTACCGGAATGGCCATCTGCAAAAGGGCATCGCGGAAACCTTCCAGTTCCGGCAGGGTTATATTCCGCATCAGGAAGACAGTAACAAAGGCTGTTACTTCCGTAGCATTGAATTTATTTTGAGCAATTTCAATCATGATCGCCTTCGCCTGCGATTTGGAAAGCGTATGATGATTGAAAAGGTATTGAAGAATTTCTTTCATAAGTATTTTTTAAGCTAACAGAAAATTTCGGATAATCACTTCTCCTTCCGGGGTAAGAATGCTTTCCGGGTGAAACTGGACCCCGTGCACATCGTAAGTTTTATGCTGGAGAGCCATGATCATGCCGTCTTTGTCGACAGCGGTAATTTCCAGTTCTTCCGGGAAATCTTCACGGTCCACCACCCAGCTGTGGTATCGTCCGACATCAATCCCACTGGAAAGGTTTCTGAAAATTTTCGTATCATCCTTTACAAAATCTGCAGGTGTGGCGACCCCATGATAAATTTCGGTAAGATTGATCAGACTCCCTCCGAAAGCCTCTGCAATGGCCTGCTGGCCAAGGCATACTCCGAGGATACTTTTGGTAGGTGCGTATTCCTTAATGACATCCAGTAAAATACCTGCTTCTTCGGGAATTCCGGGGCCGGGAGAAAGCACGATTTTATCGTACTGATTGATTTCGGCTAAAGTAATCTGGTCATTCTTCACCACATCCACTTTGGTATCAAGAATTCTTTCAATCATCTGGACAAGGTTATACGTAAAGCTGTCGTAGTTATCAAATACAAGGATTTTGGCGGTTGACAGTTGATTAACGGTTGATGGTTCGGTATGTGTCATTTTGTTTTTCTTTATTAATATTTTTCGACCAGTCTTTCTGCTTTTTCTACAGCCTTTTTCAGCGCATTCAGCTTATTGTTTACTTCTTGAAGCTCACTTTCAGAATTGGATTTTGCTACCAGTCCGGCACCCGCTTGGTAATATAAAGTGTTGTTTTTGCTTAAAAAAGTACGGATCATAATGGCCTGGTTACATTCGCCGTCCAGTCCGATCATTCCGATACAGCCGCCGTAATAGCCGCGGGAATCTTTCTCATATTTATCGATCAGCTGTAAGGCTTTATGCTTCGGGGCCCCGCTTAAGGTTCCCTGAGGGAAAGTAGTGGCCACCATTTCGAAAGGATTGGTATGCTCTGCCAGATCGGCCGTTACTTCGCTGACCATGTGGATGACGTGGGAAAAAAGCTGGATTTCCTTTAATTTGGTTACCGTAACGTTTTTTCCGAGTTTACCCAGATCGTTTCTGGCCAGATCTACAAGCATGGTGTGTTCTGCATTCTCCTTTTCATCATTTTTAAGGGCTTCAATAGACTGAAGATCGGTTTCGAGATGTCCGGTTCTTTTGAAAGTTCCTGCAATCGGGTGAATAACGGCTTTGTTATTTCTGATGATCAGCTGGCTTTCCGGACTGGATCCGAAGAGTTTATAACTTCCGTAGTCGAAAAAGAAAAGGTAAGGTGAAGGATTGATGTTCCTCAAAGCCCGGTATACGTTGAATTCATCTCCTCTGAATTTCTGTTCAAACCGTCTGCTTAAAACCAGCTGGAAGACATCGCCCCGCATACAGTGCTTCTGGGCGGTCTTTACCAGGTCGATGTATTCCTCATCGGTGATGTTTGACGTTTCCCCGCCGTCTTTTTCAAAAGGGTAGATAACGGAATTGTGGTTTTTGATTAAGCTTTCCAATACGTAAAGTTCGGGTTTTACGCCCTCCATCTGGTTTTCGATGATGTGCATTTCATCATTGTAATGATTGATGGCAATAACGTACTGATACAGACGGTACCGTAGAACGGGGATTTCCACCTCAGGACTCTGCAGCTTGAAGTTCAGGTTTTCAAAAAACTGGACAGCTTCAAAACTTGTATATCCGAAAAGGCTCTGTGCCGTTTTTTCAATCGGATCACTTGTATTTTCACACGCAAACACATGGGCAAAATCCTGCAGGATCTGAGTAATGTTCTGTCCGCCGATGGATTGCTTTACCGGTTCCTGACCGGGAAGTTTCACTTCAAAATCCGTTAAGGTTTTAATCTCGATTCCGGCAATGGCATTAACGGCAATAAATGAAAAATTGTTGTCGATATTCTTGGAATCCGAGCTTTCCAGCAGGATCGTATCCCTGAACTGATCGCGGATCTGGAGATAAATGGTCATTGGCGTCCGGAGATCGCCCAGGGTTTTTCTTGAAACGGTTTTTACTTTTATTTTTTTACTGAACATCTGCAGTTTATTTTTAATTGGGATTAAATAAAAAAGACTTCAACGGTATCCGTCAAAGTCTCTTTGTATATTGTTTTATTATTGATGCGTTAAGATGGATTAACAGCACGACAACAGCCTCAGACCCGACGAAGAGTTTGGAAGCCACCACCAAATATTATTGCTGTTACTAAACATGGTACAAATGTATATATTTTTTTAATATGAAAAACAAAATCATTAAAATAAATCTCAAACCTTACAACAAATCCCGTTCCTTTTTTGTAGTTTGTTAAAATTTTCTGCCGCTTGATCTCAAGGCCCGTTTAAATTTTAACTCAGAAATTTTTCGTTCTCTCTCTTCATCTTAATTTTCTGAATTAAAATAAACGTTGTTTATTCTTAGCTTTTACCGCTGCAGAATCTTTGCCTGAAAAACTCAAATTTAATGGTTAAAAACGGTATGCATTAAAGTTGACTTTTTTAAGCTAAAATATCTTAACTGCTTAATGTTGAAATTCAAATCAGTTTTTAAGCTAAAAGATTTAAATTAAAGCTCTAGAAAGATCTGTTTTCAAGTTGATTAAGCCTTTCCCGGTATTCAGGATCATCATATTCTTTCAGATAGTTTTGGAGGGCAGATTGATATTCATGGATAAACTCTTGATTTCCGGGATCAGCTTCATATTGAATTCTCGCTTTTTCAACGGGCTTTCGCTTTTCATATTTCAGAAGCATTTTTCCTTCATCAGACCGGTTGTAAAGAATCACCATGTTTTTTTCATAGCCGGGAATAAATTTTACGGGAAACGGTTTTTCTTTCTGCGGAATCCTGATCGCATTTTCAATAGGATAAATGGCTGCCGTGGTAGTGGAAAAGAAAGTTTTAACATAGCTGCCGTCCTGTTTCCTTACAATGGCTTCGTATTCGTGAATATACCGTTCATTGAGGGTAGAGCTGGTTTCCGCATCGGAGGTAATGATGGCCGTACTTTCGGTACCATAGGTATTTAAAAACCAGGCATTCAGAAACTGACCTCCGATGACATTTCCGATGGAAAGGATAAAGGCGATGATCAGCAGTCCCCACTTTTTGGTAAAAACGGATAACGCCCCGAAAATGATAAACAAAAAGACCACCGTCAGAAAACCGTGATGACTCGTGAAAAAGAGAATTTTTGAAATGAAAAGCATGCTTTAATTTTAAAAACCAATCTTAAATATAATCATTCCTGAATTTAATCTTCCGTAAAATATCTTTAAAATGGACATTTATCATGAGTTTGAACGTTTATTTTTTATATTTTTGTCTAAATTTTTATAGGAAAAAATAATGAAAAAAGTATTAGCAATCGCATTTATCGGAGGTTTAGTAGCGGCAAGCTGCTCAAAAAAGCCAAATCATGACTTACAGGACAGCAACACGATGTTGCCAGAGCCGGATGCCCCTACGGTAGTGGATTCTGCTGCCAGAAAAACAGAGAACTCCCAGGTGAATGCAGCAGAATCTTTACCGGCCAGCCAGGCAAAAGCAGATACGGCTACTGCTGCTAAAAAATAATTAAGGAAAATCATGAGAAATCTGTTTTTGGCAGGAGCGATGGTAATGCTGATGTTTTCCTGTTCTAAAAAAGAAACTCCTTCATCGGGTACCGGTTCCGGAACGGCATCGGTATCGGAACCCGGCAAAAGCCATTTTTCCGGAGATCAGATTATGGAGATGCTGGACTGTTCCGGATGCCACGCTGTGAACGAAAAGATGATCGGCCCTTCTTATCAGCAGATTGCAGATAAATATTCTGAAAAAGATGCGGAGCTGCTGGCTTCCAAGATCATTGAAGGCGGCAGCGGAATCTGGGGCGGGGTGCCGATGTCTCCTCATCCGCAGGTATCTAAAGAAGATGCCAAAAAAATGGTGCAGTATATTTTAAGCCTGAAAAAATAAGGCATGGCTGAAAAGTCCAACCTGCATCCCAGAAACCTCCACCGGGATCCGTACGATTTCGATCAGCTGATTGCCGGTGTACCTGAACTCAAACATTATGTTTTTGTGAACGCTTATCAAAGTGTGACGATCAATTTCAGCCTTCCAAAGGCGGTTAAGCTCCTGAATAAAGCTTTGTTGTTGCACTTTTATAAGGTTCAGCAGTGGGATATTCCCGATGCCAACCTCTGTCCGCCGATTCCCGGCAGGGCAGATTACATTCATTACATCGCCGATCTATTGGCGGAATCTTTCAGTAAACTTCCGGAAGGTCAAGAGATACATGGGCTTGATATCGGGACGGGAGCCAATCTGGTCTATCCTTTAATTGCGAACCGCTCATACGGCTGGAATATGCTTGGGACTGATATTAATGGAGACTCTCTGCGAAATGCGGAACAGATCTTAGGCCATAATCCGGATTTGTCACCGGCTATCCGTCTGAAAAAACAGCCGGAAACGGATCATATCTTTAAAAATATCATAGAACCTGCAGATCGGTTTGCCTTTTCCATGTGCAACCCTCCGTTCCATGATTCCGAAGCATCCGCTTTCAGAGGAAGCCTGAGAAAAACAAAGAACTTAAGCAAATCAAAAGTCCGTAAGCCGGTCCTGAATTTCGGCGGGATGCAATCCGAACTTTGGTGTGAAGGCGGTGAGCTGGCATTTATCACAAAAATGATCAGAGAAAGTACGCTGTATCCTTTACAGGTGCTGTGGTTTACCTGTCTGGTTTCCAAAAAAGACCACCTCTTTAAGCTCACTTCTCTTCTTAAGAAAGTAAAAGCTGTAGAATTCAGGATAATCGAAATGGCGCAGGGACAGAAGATCAGCAGGATGCTGGCATGGACGTATGTTCCGCAGCAGAAGCACAAGACCTGGCTGAATGTAAACCAAAAGTAAACACCTTACAGGTTGTAAGGTGCTTAGAGCATTGTGTTTCTAGAATCATACTGAAAATCGGGCTTTTAAAAAGAATTTACATCTGAACAATCCGCCCGCCCATATCGATCTGTACCGGAAGATTCAGCCGGGACGTGGTAAAAATACGGGGAAACAAAGTCATCATTTTTTCATACTTTATTTTATTTTGATTCGTGATGTAACCCAAAGGTAACAATTTTTAATCTATTTTAATTCATTAAAAAGTGATATTTTAATTTTAATTTAAAATTTTTTATAAAATTGTATATATTATTGATTATTTTCTTTAATATTCAGAATTTAATGGATATAATATTTGATCTAACTTTTAAACTTAATTATTGTAAATAATCACTAAATTTGTACGCTTTTAGAAAAATAAGAAATGCAATTATCAGAACAGGAAATCATTAGAAGAGAAAAGCTGAACAAGCTTGTTGAAATGGGGATCAACGCATTCCCTGCGGATGAATACGTTATTACGGATACCACAGAATCTATAAAACAGGAGTTCGCAGAAAGTAAACAGGTGAAGATTGCTGGAAGACTGATGTCCAGAAGAATTCAGGGGAAAGCTTCTTTTGCTGAATTGCAGGATTCTACAGGTCGTATCCAGGTGTATTTCAACAGGGACGAGATCTGCACGGGTGAAGACAAAACATTGTACAATGAAGTCTACAAGCACCTTTTGGATATAGGCGACATCATTGGGGTGGAAGGAGAGCTTTTTACCACGCAGGTAGGTGAAATGACGGTGTTGGTAAAGAATTTTACACTTTTAACTAAATCTCTGAGACCTTTACCACAGGCAAAAACAGATGAAAACGGAGTTGTGCACGATGCCTTCAATGATCCGGAGATGAGGTACAGACAGCGTTATGTGGATCTTACGGTAAACCCTCACGTCAAAGAAGTTTTCGTGAAGCGAACGAAACTTTTCAATGCCATGAGAACGTTCTTCAACGATGCCGGGTATTTTGAGGTAGAAACACCGATTTTACAGTCGATTCCGGGTGGAGCTGCCGCTAGGCCTTTCATTACCCATCACAATGCTTTGGATATTCCGCTGTATTTGAGAATCGCCAACGAGCTATATCTGAAAAGACTGATCGTAGGCGGATTCGACGGAGTTTACGAATTCTCCAAAAACTTCAGGAATGAAGGGATGGACCGTACCCATAACCCGGAATTTACCGCTATGGAAATCTATGTCGCTTACAAAGATTATAACTGGATGATGGATTTCACCGAGAAATTACTGGAATTCTGTGCCATCCAGGTAAACGGAACTACCAAAGCGACTTTCGGAGAATATGAAGTGGATTTTAAAGCCCCTTATGAAAGGGTTTCTATGACGGATGCCATCCTGAAATTCACAGGTTTCGATATTACCGGTAAAACCGAGCAGGAATTATTCGATTTTGCCAAATCAATCGGTATTGAAGTGAATGAAACTATGGGGAAAGGAAAGTTGATCGATGAAATCTTCGGTGAGAAATGCGAAGGAAACTTCATCCAGCCGACTTTTATTACCGATTACCCGATCGAAATGTCACCTTTAACAAAAAAACACAGAAGCAAAGAGGGTCTGACAGAACGTTTTGAATTAATGGTTTGCGGTAAAGAAATCGCCAATGCCTATTCCGAGCTTAACGACCCGATCGACCAAAGAGAGCGTTTTGAAGACCAGCTGAAACTGGCTGAAAAAGGAGATGATGAAGCAGGGCAGTTTATCGACGAGGATTTCCTGAGGGCATTGGAATACGGGATGCCGCCGACCTCAGGATTAGGAATTGGGATGGACCGACTCATTATGTTCCTTACCGATAATGCCTCTATTCAGGAAGTGCTGTTCTTCCCGCAAATGAAACCGGAAAAAACGGTTCCGCAGATTGAATTGGGGGAGGACGAAAAGGTAATTCTTGAAATTTTAAATTCTCAGCAAGAAGCGTTTTCACTGGCTGAAGTAAAACAGAGAAGCCAGCTTTCCGGTAAAAAATGGGACAAAGCTTCTAAAAATTTAACAAAAGCAAACCTCGTAAAGGTAGAAAAGACCGATGAGAATATCTTGATGAAACTGGTTTAGTAACTTTATGTACCACAGATATATAGAAGCAGGCATTTATTGCCTGCTTTTTCATTTTTGTGTGAAAAAAATCGTTAATTTTGATACACACCACAAACAAAATATTATGAAAAAATCATTTATTACCGCGTTAGCGTTGGTAGCTTCTACGTCCTACGCTCAACTTAACCTTCTATCAGATTCTAATTTCGGAAGCAACAGTATTGTAAATTTAAATCCCGGTCTGAGTGGATTTCTGTCTTATCATTTTATAAACGGCAAAATTATCGTTCAGAACTTTGATCTGTCGACCTCCAGCCTTACGGATTCAAGAATTACTTTGCTGGGTACGGATGGCAGTATAGATTCATCTTTTGGAACAGGAGGGTCTTTTGCGTGTCCGTTAATGTATGGTACGGCAGGCAGCGATGACTTCATTCATAATTCCGGTGCTGCTGATATGATGATGTTTTCAGGTAAAAAATTTCATTACGACGGAACGTTGGATTCCACCTACGGAACTGCCGGGCAAACGGAAATCCAGGCCAATGAGGTCTACCGTAAGGTTCTCCCGAATGGAAACCTGCTCATCAGAACTACAGACAGAATTTATCAGCTCAATCCTTCAGGGCAGCTTGATTCCACTTTCGGTATCAGCGGAACAATAGCCTGTAACAGCATTTTATCCAATTATACCAATACCGCTTTCAGTAACAATGAAAAATTCGTAGCCTTCCATTCCGGCAATTCTGTTATTGAATATGAATCCAACAATTCGACGCTCCGGAAGATGAATTATACTACGGGGAATTATGACACCAGTTTTGGGATTAACGGAAATGCGCAGTACACTGTGGGCGCTTCAGCTACAATAATGAAATTCTGTATGATGAATGATAATTCACTGATCAATTATCTGTTTGAGGAAAGCAATCCATCTGCAAAATTTCTTACAAAGACTTTACCCTCGGGTATGCTCGATACTTCATTCGGTTCTAACGGGAGAATAGATCTCCCCGGCAATATGAATGGAACCGACCTCTTATACGCACAGGATTTTACAATGGTAAACAATCACGTTGTCATACCGGTTATGGACAACAGTTATCCCAGGAAGCTATTCCTTCTGAGTGCTGACGGCAGTAATTTAAGCACGATCAACGGTCAGAATCTTTTGGATACGGGCATTACCACCTCGATGATAAATCCCGATGATAAAATTTCAATTTCGGCAAAGGATAATTATCTGTATCTGATGATCAGCCCGAGAATAATTAAAAGGTATGTTATTTCAAATAATGTTCTTGCCGTAAATGAAACTGACCGAACAATCGATGTCTGGTTTGTCAATCCATTCCGTAACGAGCTGAATCTGATCACAAACGAAGAAATAAAGTCTGTAGAAATTTTCGATAAAAGTGGCAGACTGATCATGAAAAGCAGATCATCAAAAAATATCAATACTTCCGGTCTTCAGAAAGGTATTTATATTATTAAAATTACGACCCAAAAAGATAAGATCATTTCCAAAAAAGGGATGAAGCTCTAATCTCTTAATCTCATACGGATAGGGAACCCTGGATCAAATCCGGGGTTTTCTGTTTCAGATAACACATTAATATATTTCTGTTAAATTAAAAACATTAATATCTTATCAGATAGCTGGAAATGGATGTATTATAGGTTTGGATGATTATTCCAATAACGATAGTTTTAAACGGGAACAGAAATCCGGTCTGACACTAGTATTTGGCTAACTTAAAATCTGAATTTGCCTTTACAGCCTATGAATTTTAAGTGCATCAAAGAATTTGAAATTGCAGGAAATCAATTCTTGCGGATGGAGTGAAAGGCAGGAAATTTAAAATAAGGCAAAATAAAGTTTTAATAACTTTGAAACATGTGTAAGATGGGATAGAAAATTATTGTAGATTTGCATAAATAAAAAACACGTTTTTATGAAACAAATTATTACCTTTCTGGGCTTGGCATGTACTATGGCCAATGCGCAGATCAATATTGCAAAAGATACGTCATTCGGAACCAACGGAACGGTTACCATTTCAGGGGTAGGTTCAAATAATTATCTGCTGCTTATTCCCAACATCCATTCGACCTTTCAGGGAAATAAAATTTTTGTAAGCTATCCTTCAGGAAGCAGCAGCGAAACCCAGTTTACCCGTTTGAACAGCGATGGTTCTCTTGATGCCAGTTTCGGAAATAATGGGAATGTACTGATACCTTATTTTGAAGCGTATTATTTTTATGCAAATAATAATTTTTTCCTGACCAACGGAAATAAGAAATACCTCTCAAACGGTCAGCCGGACAGTAGTTTCTCCGGGTCGGCCATGCAGGCAGCCGACTGGAATTATAAACTTGTACTTTCCGACGGTAAGATTTTCTTCCGTGATGATGCAGGCTTTTACAAGTTTCTGCCCGACGGAACTCCGGATTCTTCTTACGGCATCAACGGTTTAATGGGCATCAATGCTGCCATAGCAGGTGATCCGAACGGAAACAGCAGCTACGAATTCTTTTTCAATACAGGCAACGCGCTTTATGAATTTATCAATCCTTCGCCGGGGCAGTCCAGCATCCGGAAAATTGATATCAATACCGGGAATCTGGATACTTCCTACGGTCAGGGCGGATACGCGCAGGTAAGGAATTCAGGTATTCCTTCCGCAGCATCATATGATTCCGGTATCCAGGCTTCACAGAATGACGGCTCATTTATCAATAAATTTACAGACAGCAACCATATCTATTTTACAAAAACCAATATTCAGGGAAATTTAGATCCTTCTGTAGGAACCAATGGCACAATTACGGGAAATAAATCATTTGCCTATAACGGGACTGTCTATTCTGCTGATGCCCAGCCTCTGGCTTACAATAATCTTATCTTTGTGCCTGCGGAAAATTCAGCACAGGAACTGGGAATTGCCTGTTATTCTTTGAACGGAAATAATGTAACGATCAATAACAATACTTTTTATCCTCTTTCAGGTACTTCTTATACCTATCCGGGATTACGGTTCATTTTTGTAAAGGATAATTACATTTATGTAATACACGACAACAATATTTCAAGGTTTGTTATCCAGCAGCAGGTGCTCTCCGCAGACGGATTATTTTTAAAAAATCAGGATATCCGGATCAATAATCCTTTTAAAGACGAGCTTTCCCTATTCGCGGATGAACCGGTAAATGAGGTGGAAATTGCCGATGGAACAGGCAGGATTGTTTTAAAAGGAAAAAAGTCCAAGCTCAATACTTCATCACTGGTAAAAGGAAACTATTTTGTAAAGATAACTACTGCATCCGGTAAAGTAATCTCAAAGAAAGCAGTTAAAAATTAAATAATGTCCAGAGGATATTTTTTTGGTAAATTAATTTATTTTCAGTTCCGGCGGAAGTTTGCTTCGCCGGAATTTTTGATCTATCCCCAACGGCTGCTTTTAAAGTGTGTTGATTTTTTTTAGCATAAGTAAAAAGAAAGAAGCCAGCTGTCCGGTAAAAGGGGGATAAACCTTCAAAGACTTTAGAAGAATAATCTTGGTAAAAGTGGAGACTGATGAAAGTCTTCTAATAAACCGACATAAGAAATCGATGATACAACATGTGAATCCTGAAATTTTTTTCATGACTTTTTATTTCCGGTCTTTCATCAAGACCAGGCCCGAAATATCCGGCATTCCTTCCTGAACGTCATAGCTCCGCCAATACATGGGACCAACAGAGAGGATTGACAATTTGATGGTTTGGTCATCCATTATCGTGAGGATCACTTTTCCTTCGGTAAATTTGCAATTTGCACAATACGAAAGTCCTGCTTCTTCAATGGTGAAAGTGAATTTTTTTGGGGAATCCTGCTTAACACGGCTTTTCGTTACATAAAATTTTTCATTGTTAAAATTATTGAAAATGAATTGGTAAGAGTTTTTATTTTGGCTGCTTTTTGAAATTTCCAGATTGACCGGATACAGGTTTTTACTATCCTTAAAATTCCCTTTCCAGCTTCCCTCGATTTGTTCATAGTCGGGATCTGCATGTTGACACTGATATAATGGTGAAGCGAAAAACAGGACAATATAAAATAAATATCGGATCTTCATAGGTTTTAAATTAAAATGGCATGAAGTAAAAATAAGGATTTTCGAAAAAACCGGACAAACTATTTCACCAGGTTTTCCGTTTTATGACAAAAAGCTGAATATGATGAGAATTCTGATCTTACTGATCTTTTTATGCCTAAATTTCAAAGCACAGATGCTTACTTCTGTATATTTCGATTACAACAGTGCTGAACTCAGCCTGGATTCACAGAAAAAACTGGACAGCCTCAGCCGTCTGAATAAAAAGCTGAAGTTCAGAATCTTCGGAAATTGTGATATTTCCGGATCTTCGGATTACAATAAAAAACTTTCGGAAAGTCGTGCCGGGGCCGTCGGTGCTTATCTGCAGAAAAAGATCGGCGGTAATATCGAACTACAAAGTTTAACGGGTCTGGGAAAAGAAAAACAGATCAACGATAACAGCACAGAGGAACTGCGAAAGAAAAACAGGAGGGTGGATATTTTTATCGACCGGGTAATGGTTTCGGGAGAGATTAGATCCGGAAAAGCATACGCGAGTTTCTTCAGCAAAAGGGTATCTGAAATGAAAGTAAGAGATACCTTTTCGCTGCCGAATGTGAATTTTGTAGGAGGGCGTCATGTCTGGCTTTCCAAAGCAAATCCCGTTCTTGCACAGCTTGCGGGTATTTTAAAAAGCAATCCGTCCCTGGAAGTCGAGCTGCAGGGTCATATTTGTTGTGATTATGATAATTTTGACGGTCAGGACCTGGACCTCAAAACCTTCAATCTTTCCTTTACAAGAGCAAACGCCATCAAAGAATTCCTGGAGCAGCAGGGAATCACGCCTTCAAGGATAAAAGCTACCGGCCAGGGACATCTTAATCCTGTTGTATATCCCGAACGTACAGAAGACGATTTCAGTAAAAACCGGAGGGTCGAAATTGTTCTGCTTAAAAAGTAAGATGACTGGAAGAGTGAAGTCGGATGCTGGAAGTTTATATCGGGATTACTGCTGAAGGTTTTGAATATCAAATATTAATGGATTAATATTTTTTGAAGTAATCAGACATAGCAGCCTCAAAGATTTGTGAAGATCTGGGGGCATCTGTGGGATAATAATCTTTCCAATCTATTGTCTGATACTTTATTTAGCTTCTCTTTAGAAATCACAAACAGGGTATTGAATCTTTAAACTGATATTTCACGGCATTTTTGTCATTCCTGTAGGAATCTAAATACGAATATTCCCATGTTGTGCTCTAATACTTATTTGGATCGCTATGGGGATGACAATAAGGGGTTAGATCTAAAATTGATCTTTCCCGGTATTGTTATCAGTCACACATTAGTTACGGCTTGATCGGTGTTTCTGGTTTTGCCGTTTCTTTAAGTTTTCTCCTTTGTTTACTGAAGGACACCATCAGGTAAAAGAGGAAAGGAAGAATAAAGGCCGAGCCAAGCATCAGGGCCCATCCTAATGCCGTGATGGTTTTTGGGGCAGCTACATGTTCAAAAAGTGAAAGATGTTGCCCGTTTGCGAAAAGGATGATGTTGGGATTATGCTGGTAAGTCGCTGCTACAAGAATCATAATTACCTGAAAGCCGGCAAGAGCACGTACGGAAAGCAGTTTCCCGGTATGCATGGCTCTCAGGATCAGGAACAGGCAAATGGTTGCAAAAGTGGTCGCCATAATACCCAGTGGTTTTGAAAATACCCACATCACCAGCGGAATCCCGGAAATTGATGCGGTCACAAAAACCAGAATTCCGGTAATGACAACGAAGATCATCGTCTGCTTGGATTTTCTGATCATCAGCTTCAGTTCCATACGGTCGCAGGTCTCCCTTAAAGCAAAAATTGATGCCAAATAAGCACATATTGATATGGTAAACAACCCAACAGCTGCGCCAAACCAGTTCAGCCAGCTGAAAATATACAAGTCAAGAAAATTATCGGCATCCGGCTGAATGGAACGTGAAATCGTGGCCGCAGCAATCAGTCCCAGGAAAAATGGGGTCAGCAGGCTGGAGAAATAGAAAATCTGGGTATATACCTTTTGCCATTCGTCTTTTACGGCATCATAATGCCTGAAGGTAAAAGATGTTCCCCGCGCAATAATCCCAATCAGCATCAGAACCAACGGAATGTGAAGATAAGTGGAAAGGGTCGTGTAGACTTCAGGAAATCCGACGAATAATATCACCACCGCAATAATCAGCCACATGTGGTTGGCTTCCCAAACCGGGGCAATAGATTCGTACATAATCACCTGTGTTTTGGGGCGGTTCTTTTTTCTGGTCATTAGCTCTACGATTCCCGCACCGAAATCGGCACCTCCCAAAATAACATAGAGGCAGATGGAAAGCCAGAGAAAACCTATAACTACGTAAATCATGATTCTTTGCTTTTAGGATTAAACTGAGGATCGTTGGGATCATATAATTTCGGTACCATCTTGATCTGACGGCTCAGCAGAAAGGCCATTAGAACCGATAGGGAGGCAAAAACAGCCGTAAAGAAATAAAACGAATACTGGATGCCCGGCATTGGCGTCACAGCATCTACGGTACGCATCACTCCGTAAATAATCCAGGGCTGCCGTCCGACTTCGGTTACCGTCCATCCTGCTTCCAGAGCGATATATCCGAAAGGAGTAGCAATTAAAAATGTTTTCAGCAGCCATCTCTTGGTGAGCCATTCTTTTCTGAAAAAGGTTGCATACAGGTAAACGGATCCGATGATGATCATGATGACCCCGAAAAAAATCATGGTCTGGAAGGCATAATGCACCACCGCTACCGGCGGCCATTCGTCTTTCGGGAAATCTTTCAGGCCTTTCACTTCACTGTTGAAATCACTGCTTACCAGGAAGCTCAGGAGTTTCGGAATTTTGATAGCATATTTTATCTCCTCTTTCTTTTCATTAGGAATTCCACCGATTACGAAGGCTGCCCCTTTTTCCGTTTCAAAATGGGCTTCCATCGCTGCCAGCTTGATCGGCTGGCGTTTGGCGACCGATTTGGCTGCTGTATCGCCGGTTAAAGGTGCTCCGAAAGCCCCGATCAGGGCAAATCCCGCCGCAATTTTAAAAGCTTTGGTATGGAATTCAACATTTCTTTTTCTCAGGATCAGAAAAGCATGAACACCCGCAACGGCAAACCCGGTGGCGCAAAAAGCAGCTACCGTCATATGCAGTGCCTGCGAAAACCAGGCATCGTTGAACATCGCTTTAATCGGATCGATATTGAGGTATTGTCCGTTGATATAGTCAAATCCAGCAGGTGAATTCATCCAGGCATTAGCAGCAACCACCAGGATGCCTGATGCCAGCCCGCTTAAACCGACCAGAAATCCGCAGAACCAGTGGAACCATTTGTTAAAACGGTCCCATCCGTATAAGAAAAAGCCGATGGCAATGGCTTCAATGAAGAATGCGGTTCCTTCGAGAGAGAACGGCATTCCGAAAATAGGCCCGGCGTGTTTCATAAACTGAGGCCAGAGAAGTCCGAGCTCGAAGGAGAGCATAGTACCGGAGACGGCACCCGTGGCAAATAGGATAGCCACCCCTTTGCTCCAGGCTTTCGTTAAACCTTTATAAACTTCATCCTTTGTTTTCAGATACTTCCAGTGGGCAAAAGCCATCAGGAAAGGCATCACCATACCGACGCAGGAAAAAATGATATGAAATCCCAGTGACATCGCCATCTGGGCACGGGCTGCAAGAAAGTCGTCCATGAATTCAATTTTTGGGTAATTAAAGGTACGCATAAATTAGAAAAGCTCCGTATGATTTACAACAGCAATCCTTTGAGAAATAGGTTTTAACTTTGATCTTTTTTAAATGGGCGAGGCCTATTCCCCATCGAAAAATCCTCTGTTTTTTGACACATTTTAACTTTCACAACTCGAAAAAAATCACGATATTTGTAGGTCTCTGCATACAGCAGAAATTTTTAATATTTATATGAGTCAGAAACAATATACAGCGAGTAGTATTCAGGCATTGGAAGGAATGGAACACGTACGTATGCGTCCTTCAATGTACATTGGTGATGTGGGAGTAAGAGGTCTCCATCATTTGGTTTATGAAGTAGTAGATAACTCTATAGACGAAGCGTTGGCAGGGTACTGCGACACCATCTTCGTCAGCATTAAAGAAGGAAACGGAATCGAAGTTAGTGATAACGGTAGAGGGATCCCGGTGGACTTCCACGAAAAAGAGCAAAAATCTGCGCTTGAAGTTGTAATGACCAAAATCGGGGCCGGAGGTAAATTCGATAAGGATTCCTACAAAGTTTCCGGGGGTCTTCACGGGGTTGGCGTATCGTGCGTGAACGCTCTTTCCAATGAAATGGTGACAACGGTTTACAGAGACGGCAACGTTTATCAGCAGATCTATTCCAGAGGAAAAGCACAGACCGGTGTTGAAGAAATCGGGCACAGCGATAACAGAGGAACCAAACAGTTTTTCCAGCCGGATGATACCATCTTCACCGAGCTGGTTTACAATTACGATACTCTGGCAAGCCGTTTAAGAGAACTTTCTTATTTAAATAAAGGAATCACGATTACCCTGACCGACGAAAGGGAAAAACTGGAAGACGGATCTTTCAGAACGGAAGTTTTCCACTCGGAAGGAGGATTGAAGGAATTCGTTGCTTATATCGACGGGAACCGTGAATCCATTATGGAAAATGTGATCTTCATGGAAGGGGAAAGAGATGATATTCCGGTGGAAGTGGCCATGCGTTACAATACTTCATTTACGGAAAACCTTCACTCTTATGTCAACAACATCAACACCCATGAAGGAGGAACTCACCTTGCCGGTTTCAGACGTGCTTTAACGAGGACCCTTAAGAAATATGCTGATGATCTGGGACTTCCTGCAAAGGAAAAAGTGGAGATCACCGGTGACGACTTCCGTGAGGGATTAACGGCCGTAGTGTCCGTAAAAGTAATGGAGCCTCAGTTTGAAGGACAGACCAAAACGAAATTAGGAAATTCCGAAGTTTCCGGGGCGGTAGATAAAATCGTAGGGGAAATGCTGACGAACTTCCTGGAAGAAAACCCTAACGAGGCCAAGATTATTGTACAGAAAGTGGTTTTGGCAGCAAAAGCCAGACAGGCTGCGAAAAAGGCCCGTGAAATGGTGCAGCGAAAATCTCCGATGGGAGGTTCCGGACTGCCGGGTAAACTTTCAGACTGCTCTTCAAAGGATCCTGCTGAGTCTGAAATCTTCCTGGTAGAGGGAGATTCCGCAGGGGGAACGGCAAAACAGGGCCGCGACAGGTTCTTCCAGGCCATTCTTCCGCTGAGAGGAAAAATCCTGAACGTTGAGAAATCTATGCTTCACAAAGTATATGACAACGAAGAGATCAAGAATATCTATACGGCTTTGGGTGTTTCCGTAGGAACAGAGGAAGACAGCAAAGCATTGAATATGGCGAAATTGAGATATCACAAGATCGTTATCATGACCGATGCCGATATCGACGGTTCCCACATTTCCACCCTGATCCTGACGTTCTTCTTCAGATACATGAAGGAACTGATTGAAAACGGATATATCTATATTGCCCAACCGCCTTTATATTTATTGAAGAAAGGAAATAAGAAGCAATATGCCTACAATGAAAAAGAGCGTGAAGAATTTACTTTGGAAATGTCTCCAGACGGAAAAGGAGTGGAAGTTCAACGTTACAAAGGTCTTGGGGAGATGAACCCTGAGCAGCTTTGGGAAACTACCCTGAACCCTGAACACAGAATCCTGAAGCAGGTAACGATTGATAACGCTGTGGAAGCGGATAACGTTTTCTCCATGCTGATGGGTGATGAGGTTCCGCCGAGAAGGGAATTTATTGAGAAAAATGCCAAGTATGCCAAAATTGATGCTTAATTGTATTTTATATAAACAGAAAAAGACTTCAGCAATGAAGTCTTTTTTTTGGTCCCAAATATGAATTATCGGTAATACCTTAAAAAAGTATTTCATCCCTTATCAGATTTTCTTATTTTTGCGATATTTTTAATAACCATGATGAAAATCCTTTGTATCGGAGCCCTTTCTATCGCTTCTTTTTACCACACACAGAATTTCCCCGTTTCTGCAATTCCTGAGAATCTTAAGATAAACGCGGACGCAGTTATCCGGAAAGATTTTACCACCGTTCAGATCAATAAAATCGATGACATACGATACCAGTTTTATACGGTAACCACAGTTCTTACCAAAGATGGGGATGATAAGGCTCTGGCTTTTATTCCGTATGATAAGGGAAACAGCATCTCTGATATCAAAGTTACTGTTTATGATGAATCCGGTAAAAAGATCAAATCATTTTCCAAATCGGACTTCGGGGATTTTGCCAACAATAATCAGGGGACTTTCTATTCAGACAACCGGGTAATGGCTTTATCCTACACGCCTACCCAATATCCGTACACCGTTGAATTTTCCTACCAGATGGGTGATCGTAACACCGTGTTTATGCCTGATTTTATTCCGTTCAGATCCAATAATGTTTCTCTGGAAGAGGCACAGATGAAGATCATCAACAAATCCGGTATCGAACTCAAAACCAAGACTTATCCTTCGGCATACAATTATACTTCAGTTACCGAAAGTGAGGTTGCGGGCGAAAAAATGTATACTTACAAGAATGTTCCGGCGATCGAAGATGCATTTTTATCTCCGCAACCGATAAAAATTTTACCGAAAGTAAGCTTTGCCCTGACGAAGTTTAATCTCGAAGGGAAGCAGGGAAGTATCAATAGCTGGAGCGATTTCGGTTCTTGGTATTATAACAGCATTCTGCAGCCGGTGTCCTTATCGACACCTGCCATCAAAGCGGAAGTGGCCGCATTGAACCTTAAGGGGACAACGGAAGAAAAAGTGAAAAAGCTTTACCAGTACATGCAGGGTAAAACAAGATATATTTTCGTGGCACTGGGAATCGGCGGATGGCAGCCTATGCTCCCGGACGAAGTTCAGAAAAAAGGATACGGCGACTGTAAGGGTCTTACCAATTACATGAAAACATTACTGGATGAAGCAGGGATTCCATCCTATTATTCGGTGATCAATTCCGGTTCTTCGCCGGTTTCATTTGATAGGGACTTTCCGAAAATGGGGGGAAACCACGTCATTCTGATGATTCCTACAGAAAAAGGAAACATCTGGCTGGAAAATACTTCACAACAGATAGCATTCAACCATTTAAGTTACAGTACCACGGACCGGAATGTACTTTCTATCCGTAAAAACGGAATTGAACTGATCGACACACCAGTGTATTCGGCAGACCAAAGTAAAGAAAAACAGTTCCTGAAAGTAAAGCTGAATGAAGATAACAGCATCTCCGGAGAAGGAAATTTTGCCTATACCGGGATTCAATACGACAATCATCTGGCATTAGCAGCCATGTCGCCGAAAGACAGGAATGAAGCGGTAAGAAATCTTCTTGACGTTCTGCATTTCGAAAAAATCGAACTGAAAAATTTCCTGAATGACAGGGACAACGCCGTTGCCAAGTTCGATCTTGACTTCAAAGCAAACAATTACTCTAAAAATGCCGGAAGCAGCATGATTTTCAGAGCGGTGCCAATTTATTCCGGCAATATTTATAAAACAGATGACAAAAGAGCACTGCCTTTTGAACTGAGACAGTCTTTTGAGGATGAATACGAAATCAGCTTTGTTCTTCCTAAAAACTATAAAATTGAGGAAATTCCGGAAAATGTCACACTGAATTCAGAATTCGGAACCTATAAACTCAACTTTGTAAAGAACGGGGAAGAGCTGAAAGTAAGCCGTACGATCAGGATCAATAAAGGACTTTACCCAAAAGAAAAGTACAATGATTACGTCAGTTTCAGAAAAAAAACGATAAACATCGACAATTCAAAAATTTTAATTTCTAAAATTTAACATGAGAAAATTATTTCTAATCACTGTATGCTCTATGAACTTCATGTTTATTGATGCGCAGAAACACGCGTTTCTTGAATATCCCAAATTCAATGAAACGGATTTATCCAGGCAAAAATCCGCTCTGGACGAAAATGCACCTGCGGAAATTCTATACAAATCTTTACACTTCAGTATCGACAACAATACCGGTAACCTTATCAAGCAGGCTTTTTACAGGGTTAAAATCTATGACAAAGATAAGGCGGAAGATTGGCTAAACCTGGAGATACCTCTTTATCAGGGAGGAAGCGAGCAGGAAACCCTATCCAGAATAAAGGCATTTACCTATAATCTTGAAAACGGTGCTTCTGTTGCCACAAAAGTCGATAAAAGCTCAAAATATAAAAGTAAGGAAAGCAAATACGTATCGATTACCAAATTTGCATTTCCCAATGTAAAGAACGGGTCCGTTATCGAATACCAGTATGAAGTTACTTCCCCGTTTCTGTTCATCATTCCTGAAATTATGATCGAGACGGATACTCCTTCCCTATATACGGAATATGTACTGGACAGCCCTTCCAATATTTCTTATAATGTCAATTATACAGGGTTTCTTAATCCAAAGTACAGGGAAGTGGAAGAAAGAACGATGTACGGAACAAACTATCGGACTTACCGTTTCGGATACGAGAACCTGAAAGGTTTTAAAACGGAAAAGTTCGTAAGCAATGATAAGAATTACAGAACAAAAATAAGTGCCGAGCTGCATTCCACCAATTTCAGGGAGCTGAAGCTGTATTCCTCTTCCTGGGAACAGATCAAGGAAAGATTGTATGAGAATGAAGATTTCGGTAGCGAACTGAAAAAAACAAGATTAGCCAAAGAACATATGCCGGCCGGAATTTCCAATATTTCTAATGAAATTGACAAGGCCAATGCTATTTTCAATTATGTTAAAAATACTTTTACATGGAATAATGACAGAGGATTATATGTGGAAGACGGAATAAAAAAAATGCTTGAAACAAAAACGGGAAATGCTGCGGAAATCAATCTTTTTCTGGTAATGATGCTTCGTGAGGCAGGAATTAAAGCAGACCCTCTTGCTATTTCTACAGTAAACCACGGCCTGATTAATATCGCTTCGCCCAATGTTTCCAATATGAATTTTGTGATCGCCGCAATCCAGACCAAAGATGGCTTTCATCTGTATGATGCCACTTCAAAACAGTCGTCAATGGACCAGCTGCCGCCAAGAGACTGGAACCAGTTCGGAATTTTGATTTCCAAGGAAAAAGTTCAGCAATTATCCATGATCAACGCAAAAACAAGTTTTACCTATCTTACTGCGGAGGCTAAAATTGATGCCGACGGAAGTATTTCGGGTACTTATTCGGATAAAGATACCGGTACTTATGCCATGTTTGCGAAAGAAAGCTATGATGATAATGCGGATAAATACAAGAAACAGTATAAGGAAAACTTTGCCATCGATTTTACGGATATCAACTCCAAAGTACTCGATAACGGAGACTTTGAGAGCACGATGAAATTTTCTTCTGATAACCTCATCGACAGGATTGGTAAGAAAATGATCATCAACCCCATGTTGTTTCTCAATAAAAATTCAAATGAATTCGACCAGACGGAGGAGCGAAAATACCTGATTGATTTTGTTTCCCCTTTTACCAAAATAAAAAAGATTGTTTTTGAGATTCCGGAAGGCTATGTGGTGGAAGAAATGCCGAAGAGCAAAAAAATTGTTACTGACGATAAGGAGATTGAATACAGCTATATTGCGGAGCAGAAAGGAAATAAAATTGAAGTGATTTCCACCACAAAAATATTAAGCCCGAATTATCCCAAAGAATATTATCCGGCATTCAGGCAGATCTGGGGCGTCGCGTCAAAGCAGGAAAACCAGGTCATCAGTCTGGTAAAAAAGTAAAAACTTTATTTTATAAAAATAAATCGGAGACCATTCATTTTTTGAATGGTTTTTGCATGTTAGAAGGAAAATTAAGAATATGAAAAACATTATTGCCGTGCTTGCCATTTCTTCGTTATTGGCTGTATCAGCCTGTAAAAAAACCGAAAACAACAATACCGTAACCGGTAATGCCGAAGTTTCGGAAGCAGGAAGATTTACCGTAGACTCCGTAAAAATTGAAGATTCCCTAAAAATAAATGATTCTCTTACCGTAAAATATACGTCCAGAATGCTGGTTTTTCCGACTTTAAAGGATAAAACGTTATTAGACAGCATTTATTTTTCCGAAAAAAATATTACCGATTTCTCTAAAAACGGCCTTAGGAATTACCTTCAGAAAAGCAAAAACGAATATTTCAACCAAATCAGGAAAGATTCCAAAGAATGGGGCTCCGATCTAACCTTTGCACAGGAATGGTATTCCGATACCGCTATGGATATAAAGTCAAATATCAACGATTACCTTCATATTGAGTACGTCTGGGGATCTTATTCCGGCGGTGCCCACGATAATTACGGTTTTTCTGAGAGGGTTTTTGACCTGAAGAATAACAGGAAAATGGAACTGAAAGATATTACTTCAATGCCTGTCGACAAGCTGGAGGCATTATTGATGAAAAACATCAACAGAATGAATAGCGGTACTACCGACAACAATGGGCAGGTGAATAATTCCGAGATGCTTTTGGTCGACAAAATCCCGGCAACGGAAAATTTCTATTTCGATGGTAAAAACCTGTATTTCCATTACAGCCCGTATGAAATTACCGCTTTTGCGGCAGGAGATATTACTATTCCTGTTTCATGGGCAGACCTGAAAGGAACACTGAGCCCTGAATTTACGAAAAGAATGAAAATTAACTAATATTAATGCTTCCGGATGCGGAAGCATTTTTTATTTTTGCATCAATGGAAAAAGCAGCTTTCATCATTAATCCTTTTTCGGCGAAGAAAAACTATCAGCCGTTTCTCAATGAACTGAAATCGAAGGTGAAAGATCCTTTATATTACATTTCGGAATCCATCCCTGCAACGGATGAATTTATGCGCCGGCATTTCGATGAAGTGGATATCTTCGTGGCGATCGGAGGGGATGGAACCATTTCAACGGTAGCTGCCAACCTGATCGGTACCGAAAAAATACTGGCTATTTTCCCGGCCGGTTCCGGAAACGGGTTTTCCAACGAAACGCAGTTCAGCAAAAACCTGGACGAGCTGATCGGTAAGATCACTGCTAAAAAATCAAGGAAAATAGATACCTTTACGGTGAACGGCAGGCTCTCGATCAATGTATCAGGAACCGGGTTCGACGGGAAGGTAGTGAAAGAGTTTGAAAAAACAACCAGGGGATTTAAAAACTACATTAAGGTTTGCCTCCGGACTTTTTTCAACTATAAGCCGATCAAGCTGAAGTTTTTTGATGAAGCATACAAAGCGCACAACGGAAAGTACCTGATGGTAAATATCGCCAATACAAGGCAGTTTGGGAACAATGCCTATATTGCGCCGCATGCCAGCAAAAGCGACGGACTCGTCGATATGGTGCTGGTGAAAAAATTTCCGATTACCTATTCCCCGCTTTTTGCTTTCAGGATGTTTACCAAAAAGCTGAGAGAAGACGATTACATTACGTATCTGCCTATTTCAGAGATTGAATTTAAAGTCAATACCAAGAATTGGCACTTAGATGGAGAATTTAATAAAATAAAATCTCCGATTCATGTAAAAGTTCAGCCCGCAAGCCTGAATATTTTAATTTGATGATCCTCTTCTGGCTCTCTTATACTGCAACTTCTAGATTTCCTTCAGGAAATTGAAGATTCGATGAAGTCAAAGACAACAGGACTTATAAAGCTATCTGTTTAAGAAGAGAAGTCCTAAAGATATTAGGCACCAAGTCTGTCATTCCGCAGGAATTCAAACACGAATCTTTCCATGCTGTACTCTAATACTCTGTTTAGATTCCCTTCGGGAAATCGGAGATTCGACAAAGTCAAAGACAAACAGGATGTTAGAAGCTGTTTGAATTATTTTTTTAAAAATAGGCAGAAAGGGTTTATATTGTTTAAATGCGAATAAAAACATATAGTTCAGACCTTTCTGCCAATAGTTGGCAAGGTATAAAAAATATTTTACCG
>CAJYXJ010000066.1 GCA_913778085.1 uncultured Chryseobacterium sp. | reverse complement strand
TGAAGCACATTTACACCGCTCCAACAAAACAGGCGGCTGAAGCAGCTCTGGGTGATTTTGCAGTAAAATGGGAAAGCAAATATTCTTATGCTATTGCATCCTGGCGGAATAATTGGGATGAGCTGACTGTGTTTTTTGAATTTCCTTTAGAGACCCGAAAAATCATTTATACCACTAATTTGATTGAAAATCTCAACGGGAAAATCAGAAAATACACCAAAAACAAAATGTCTTTTCCTACGGATGATGCGGTCTTGAAATCTGTATACCTGGCTTTAAAAGAAGCCACAAAAAAATGGTCGATGCCTATCCAGAATTGGGGCATTGTTCTTAACCAATTTGTGCTTATTTTTGAAGAAAGGCTCAGATTATAAAATCTAAGCCCTAACTTTTTAACTTACACACTTTGTGGGATAGTGTCGATTCTTTTAAATTTTCTATCAGTTGGAATATCCTGTCAGTTCTTCTTTTTTTGAATTGTAGATTCGGTACTCCAGGTATTTAAAGGAGTCTCTCGGGATTACGGTAACCCATTTTTTGTATTTGATAAACCATCTCGTCTGGATGCTGTTAAGTCCTTTGGTAAGATAGGCTTCCACAAACGGGTGTACATGCAGGTAAAGCTTTCCTTTTTCCTTCTGCATAATTGTTCTCAGGGCCTCGCCCATTCTTTCCACGATAACGATCGGAGCTACAATTTCTCCATCTTTATTCGGGTTTTCTTCTTTGGTTTCGATCTGTTTTTCCGGACGGTTTCTCTGTCTGGTAATCTGGATGAGTCCGAATTTACTTGGCGGAAGGATCTTGTGGCGGGCTTTATCGCGCTTCATCTCTTCCTTCAGATGTTCAAACAGATCTCTTCTGTGTTCGGGGTTCGTCATGTCGATGAAATCGATTACGATGATGCCGCCCATATCACGGAGACGCAGTTGTCGTGCGATCTCGGTAGCTGCCATTTTGTTGACTCTCAGAGCGTGTTCTTTGTTTACGGCAGCTCCGGTGGTGATATTGTTACCGGAGTTTACGTCGACTACGTGCAGTGCTTCGGTGTGTTCAATCACCAGATAGGCACCTTTTGAGCTTGGGATATTGACGTGCTTCCCGAAGCTCTGTTTGAGCTGTTTTTCAACATTGTAATATTCCAGGAGCGGAATATGGGAATTGTGAAAATGGACGATATTCTTTCTTTCCGGGGCAATTACCTCCAGGTAATTTTTCATTTCCTCAACCATCTGCTCGTCATCGCAGGTGATGCTTACGAAATCCTGGTTGAAATTATCCCTTAAAATAGCTGAAGCTTTATCATCTTCGCTTAAAACCCTGGACGGAACTTTATTTTTCTGTATATTCTTAAAAGTTGTTTCCCACTTCTGAATCAGCTGATTCATGTCGTTGTGGAGATCGGCAACCCTTTTGCCCTCGGCTACGGTACGGATGATGACACCGAAACCTTCAGGCTTTATACTCTCGATCAGTGTTCTGAGCCTTTCTTTTTCCTCATTGCTTTTTACCTTTTTGGAAATTGAAACTTTGTTGTCGAAAGGGATCAGGACCAGAAAGCGCCCTGTAAGGGAAACCTGTGTGGAAATTCTCGGACCCTTTGTAGAGATAGGCTCTTTGGTGATCTGAAGCAGCACAATGTCATCTTTGGCAATAACTTTGTCTACCGTTCCGTTTTTATCTATTTCGGGCTGTATTTCGAAATTTTTTAAGCTTGAAGTGTTCTGTTTTCTGGAAATCGTATCCTTTACGAACTTTCTGTACGTAAGGTACTGTGGGCCCAGATCCTGGTAATGCAGAAAGGCATCCTTTTCGTATCCGATGTTCACGAACGCCGCATTAAGGTTGGGGGCCAGCTTTTTAACTTTCCCGATGAACAGATCTCCAACTATAAAATCGCTTTTGTCCTCTTGCTCATGAAGTTCACATAGTCTTCCGTCTTCCAGCAGGGCAATCTTTGTAAGATCATCCTCATGCGAAACTATTAGTTCTTTCTTCATTTTATTGTAAGATAAAAATTGTTAAGACGGCAGGAAAAGGGAGTTTTTTCTATCATATAAATTTTAAGCTTAAGGTAAGCATTACTGTTTAATGAAATATAATTTTTTTGGTAAACTATTAAAAACATCTTTTCCGTAGCATCTTATCGTTGCAAAACAAAATATAGTCGGTGAGGCTTTAAAATTTAAAATCACCAACTATATTTTTATATCGTAGATATCGAGAAAAAGAGATTATTTCTTCTTATGTCTGTTCGCTCTTCTTCTTTTCTTTCTCTTGTGGGTTGCAACCTTGTGTCTTTTTCTTTTCTTTCCGCTTGGCATAATTATAATTTTTTAGTAACTAGTTAATATTCAGTTAATGTTCTATTTTACGGTAACTTTCGTTTTTACCTTCTCCACAAAAGATTTTGATGGTTTGAAGGCAGGAATGTTATGAGCAGGGATTTCAATAGCAGTGTTCTTAGAAATGTTTCTTCCCGTTTTTGCTGCTCTTGTCTTAATGATAAAAGATCCGAAACCTCTTAGATAAACATTATCCCCATTATACATAGAAGTCCTGATTTCCTGCATAAAAGCCTCTACAACTTTCTGTGTTTCATTCTTTTCGGTTCCCAACTTATTTGAGATGGTGTTTACCAATTCTGCCTTTGTCATTTCCTTATTTTAATTTTAAATTTTAGGTGTGCAAATTTAGTTAAAAAAATTGAATATTAACAAATTACTGGTAAAATATTTTTCTTTAAGAGGTTGAAAACTTAATATTTACTTGGGGTTAAAATAAAATTAACTCTCCTTTACATGCTGGAGTTGTAGTATCCGTTCTCCACGCAGAAGCGAATGAGGTGTAGTTTTGTCTTCAGCCCGAGCTTTTCCGTGAGCCGGTTAATGTACGTATCAATGGTTCTTGTGCTGAGGTTCAGTTTTTCGCCGATCTCCTTATTGCTGAAGCCTTCGTAGCAGAATTTCATCAGCTGGATCTCCGTCGGGGAAAGTTCTTCCTGGCTCTTCTTCTGGCGGTCCATATATTCCATCACGGCCAGCGGCTGTTGCTCCCAGGATTGGGTATAGGCTGCATAATCAAAACTGTCCGAAGCGATTTTCCCTTTGATGATCTCCTTGATGATGTTGCTCTTTTTCTGGCAGTAATAAATATTGGGTATTTTGGAAAGAATCTCTGCCATATCTTCCTGGTAGGTGCCGGAATAGGTGATGATGGGTGTCTCGGTATTGCTTTTACGGAGGTATTTGATAGCTTCCAGCCCGCTGAGCACCGGCATGAAAAGCTCGATGATAAACACATCCTCCTGCCTTCTGTAATTCCTGCTGATCAGCTCGTGGCCGTTGTTGCAGTCGTTTAGCAGGATGTAAAACGGATTTTCGGTAAGGGTCTTGACCAGTATTTTCTTAAAATAAAAGTCACTGTCTGCTATGGAAAATCGCACAGTATTACTTAATATTTTGCTCACTTTTTAATATCGATTTGGTGAATGATAATTAAAATTCAGACTACTAAATTAGGAAAATAAGCCGAAAGTGAAAATTAATATTCATCTGATTCAGAGATTATATTTGTTGAAACTGATCATGAAAAAGTTTGATAAAAACAGGTGTAAAATAAAGGTAGCCGTATTGGAATATGCAAAGATGCAAATTAAATTGGCAGACATGTCAGCTTCGCGCTTTCCAACAGCAAATATTGCCTTGGAAAAATCTGCAGATATTTTCTCCAAAACCCACTACCACATTTCTTTTGTCATGCAATTCGGAAACAGCAGCGAATAAACAGAATACTTAATTTTGTATATACATTATTTTTTTATAATTTCACATTCCAAACAAATCACGAATATATGTCTTCGAATAGGGAGAAAAAATTAAACAAGTCGGACGTCAGGATAGGCATTTGGAAGTTTGTTCTGTCATTCATTGTCCTGTCAGGTGTTTCCTTCATCTGCGTATTTTTCTTTTTCAAAAGCTATGACATCCAGCGGGAAGGGATCAAAAAACAGGCGGACGACTACCGCGAGCTCCTTACCAGGAGCGATCTCCTCAGAATCCATGTCGACAGCATCCTGTACCGGATGGACCAGCTGGACATCAATAAGGTGGACAACGATATCTTCCTCAGAAATTACATCATCGATAACGTGCGGGATGCCAAAAACATCATGGGGAAAGACAGTGCCGATAATTTCAGGCATTATTCCATTCTAATGAAGCAGATTGCCCCGATGCTCTCGCTTAAAAACCAGATCGTTAAGGTATCATATAAAGAGCAGAATGCTTTACGAGACCTCAGCGAATGCAGGGGTAAGGTAGGCATCGTCAACCATGAGCTGAGGGTAGACCCCACCAGAAAATTTTCAGGAAGCAGACGCAGAAGATAAAGCTAAATATTATGCAGGGACAAATCACACTATCAAAAAAGGAAAGGCATTATCAGTTTTTATATTTAATTCTCATGCTTTTCGCAGCCATCTTATTTTTGGGAATTATATTCCTGAAAGGGTTTGAATCACCTTTTTCGGATGAAGATATCGTTTCCGTACGGAATCTCGAGGAAAAAGCCAGATTCGACCAAAGGCAGAAGTTTTCCTACAAAACCATGGACAGCACCTTTGCGATGATCAATCGCCTTACGGATGAGGCACCTCAGCCTTTTGAGGAAAGCAATATCATGTACGGGATCAATGATGTAGCCAATTATTTCCAGACCGGGGAGAACATTACGGACATCCGGAAAGATGCTTATCCGCAGATTGCCAAATTCTATAAAATGTATTTTAATGATAAAAAGGTAATTTCCAGCAAAACGGAAAACATCAAAAACTTTGAAAAACAGTTTGAAGAATGTTCCATAGGCTTCAGGGAAAAGACCAGCCAGCTTTTTCAGCGTCAAACCGCACTCAAGGCAAGGACCCAGTAAATCTGAAACATACTGCTGAGAAAACTGCACATACAAAATAAAACACCCATCACACAATCACGAACTATGAATTACTTTCAGAAAAACAAGAAGAACATTATTATCGGTGTTATTGCGACGCTGCTCATCGCAGCACTCGTAGCCCTCTGGCTGCAGAAGAAAGTGATACACTCGGCGGATGATATTGTAGGAGTCGTGTATCCGTCTACCCTCAAAGTGGGCGATACCCTGCTTTTCGAGGATAAAACCCAGTTTGCGAAAACCAAGCGGTGGAACTTCGGGGACGGCACATCAACCGATAAAAGCAGCGGGATCCATTTCTACAACAGGCCGGGATACTACCAGGTTACTCTGATCATCGATAACAAATATTCCAAATCTTTCCCGGTTATGGTTTCCGCGAGAACCATTCCAAAGCCGGCAGATTCCACCAAAATACGAACGGTAATCGATGCGCAGACTCAGGCCATGCAATTTGAGAACGTACAGTTCAGGGCCATTTCGGATGCCAAACAGTTTACCTGGAAATTCGGAGAAACCGGAAACATTGATTCCAAAGACAAAATGGCTATCTATTCCTACAAAAAGCCGGGAGATTATGTGGTGACGCTTTACACCGACGAAAGTGCCGAGCCTATTTTACACCAGATCAAAATCCTTCCGGCATACGATGCCTTACAGGAAGAAGTAAGTGTGGAAGATGCCTATGCGAAAATCGATAATGATTTTAAATATCACCTTCAGCAGATTGCCAATGGAAACAGTTTCAACATGCATTACAACTATCTGTTGAGAACCTATCTGTGCAACAATGAAAATACTGTAGTAAAGGTAAACGACAGCAAGGTAAACAACTTCTACATGTATTGTGCAGGCTTGCAGTTTGATAAAAACAATGTGATCCAGACTGTAAAAGTGAACTTCGATGATGCACAAAACTGCGTAACGAAAGTCGATATTAACCAAAGTAAATAATTTCCGTCCCGGGCTTTTCGGGGCACACCAATCATTTAAATAAATCAAGATGAAAAATAAATTTCCTCTAGCAGCATATTATGTAGGGATTTCGGTTTTATTGGTAAGTTGCCAGGTAAAGCTGCCGTCGAAAAAAACACCTGAGCCGTCACATTACGGTCAGGTAGACAACGCTCCTGTCATCAATGGCTTTCCAAAAAAATCAGTGCCGTGGATCGCTATTTCAGACCGTTCCAGGAATACGGCTTACCTGGATAAAAATGACGAAAAATCGTACAAGGAAGTAAAATTCCTGGAACCGCTGATGGTCCTGAAAAGCAGGGACGGTATGGTAAAGGTTGCCGAATATATCCCGGACGCCCTGATGAAGAAAGTTTCTCCCAAACAAATCAAAACCTATGGCTGGATTCCGGAATCCGATCTGCTGCTATGGAGTAACTCCTTGAAAAGCGAAAAAACAGGCTTTCCGGTAAGAGTAGCCGTAGTGCCGAGTAACAGTGAAGTGATCCGCAATTCCGAAAGATATTATAAAAACGATTCGATCATGGTGTTTAATTCGCCGAGCCTGATTGAACAGGCCAATGTGAAAATCCCCAACGGACAGATCGTCTACGTCTACAAGCAGGCGGAAAACAACAAAAGATTCCTGGTGGGCAAGAAGCCTTCCGTGGATATGGATAGCATCAGCACCGGTCTTTACGGCTGGGTAAGCTCCAATGTTATTTCGGCCTGGGGAGAACGTTCTGCCGTGAAGATGAAAAATACCACCGGTATTACCGAAACGAGTTTGGGAATTCATGAGGGAGCACCTGGCAAGAACGGGGCGGATGACAAAGCGGCCGTCCTGCTTACCGATGTAAACAAAAGAACGCCGCTGGAAAATATCTTCCCTGTAACCTTACCGCTGCATGAACCGCCGACACCGGATTCAAAGACCAAATATTTTACGAATATCCTGGATTACAGCAAAAATTATGTGTTCAATGTACTGGGAGAACCAATCTATTTCGACCGGTACCGTGAGATTACGGAGAAAAATAAAAAAATCAACATCGTTTTTACCCTGGACATCAGTGCTCCGAATGCTCCGTACGCACCGATTGTAAAATCATTGTTACAGGATCTGCAGCTAAGGTTTGAAAAGCCTTCCTATTTCAATCAGGTAAAATATGGCGTAGTACTGTATAAAAACAACTCCTGCGGAGATAATGTAGCCGTTTCTGGATTGAATGCCGATTATAGTAAAATCACCACGTTCATCGATCAGAAAAGCAATGAAATGAACTGTGTAAGCAACAGTGGCTATCAGCCGGTCGGTGAAGGACTGATGGCAGCGGGGAATCTCCTGTCCGCTGTGCCGGACGAAACCAATATCGTCATCACCGTGGGGACATCCGCCAACCAGAGCGGGAATATGTATGGGGTGATCAATTCCCTGACTCAGGCCCAGGCTAGGCTGATCATGTTTCAGACGAGTGCGAGATCCTCCGATACGTATAATGATTTCGTGCTGATGTCTGAAAATGTGGTAACGAACACCGCTAAAAATATTGCTGAACTTAAAAAGCAGAAGATCATTAACCAGAACGATGTTTTAACGAAAAATAATTTCAGCCTGGTGGAAGGCGACGAAGGTTTCTTTTCATTGGATTACCCTAAACAAAGCATGGCCCAGGGATTCGTGATCTTCCCTAAAAAAGGCGATATCACCACGCCGGGTTACCTTAAGAAATCCGTGGACAGCCTGATTGCGCAGGTTACGCTGGACAATACGACTCTCGATCAATCTCTGAACGATTATTTCCATTCGTCGGTAGGAGCAGGAAGAACGGATGTAGATGTGAAATATAAATACCTGTATCCCGGGCTTACGAATCCGGTGCCGGCAGGAATCGCTGCACAGCTGATCAATTACGGGAATCCGTTTCTCGTGAAAGGCTATATTCCGAAAGAGCTGAAGGATTTCAAACCCGGTCTCGAAAAAGGCGTGCTGATCTCCGAAAAGGAATTTGATAATCTGAAGCAGTTCTATACCGAAGTTTACCAGAACACCGGTGCGGAAAGATCAGACTTTAAGCAATCCAGAGCGATCAATGAATATATAAAACTTTTGAAGAAATACAATCCTACCGTTCAGTTCCTGGATAAAGGAGAATTGTACAAGCAGCCGATGTCTTACGCAGTGGGTGTAAGCACAGGCTTCGACAATTCCGAAGAAGAGCTCATGTCTAAGTACATGCTGAAAGGATGGAAAAAATCCAAAATCGTAACGAATGAGACCGTAAGGAACTATTTCCGACATTATAAAATCCTGGCAGATCGTATGCTGTCTCACCGGAACGATCCGGCAGTGAAGATCCAACAGAACGGACAAACCTTCTATTGGCTGAACGAATACTTTATGCCGACCATGATGCAGGTGGAAGAACCGGAATATACAGGGCATTAAGAACTTATTACCGAAAAAGCAGAAATTTATTTTCTGCTTTTTTATTTTTTAATCTAAATTTTTTATCTTTGACATTACCCAAAATCACATAGATATGTCTCAGCAATCATCCCCTCATGACGGCAAATACTTTGTCGTACAGAAAGGAAAAGCCCAGTGTAACCAGGGTGACCAGTTCCCTCAGTATAAAGTGAGTTCCCATCAGAAACATTTCTGGAATGATTCCGACGGTAATGCCGATTTTCTCGGCGTAACGGAAGATGATCTGCAATTCAATCCTCCGGGCCCCAGCTTTGGGAAATGTAAGCTGAAGCCCAGTAGCAGCGGCTATCTCCCTTGTGCCTATGCGCCTGCCGGAAAATGGCAGAAAACCTATGACAAAGTAATGATCATGGGGAAGAAGATCGTGACCGAGCTTTCCGAGCTGCAATGCACAACCGGTGGAAAAATTACCATTAAAGACCATGGCCAGCGTGGCCAAATGAGCAAGAAAAATGTGAAAAACGCAGATAACAAAACGGTTCAGCACATTAATCCTCTGGTAAAAATGCAGGATTACAAGGAAACGGTTTTGGAAAGTGAAATTGACGCTTATTAAATCAAAAAAACACTTTCTATGTCAAAAAAAGGAGTTTCAAAAATTTCAGGAAACCCTGCTCCAAAAGTAGGGGAGAAAACAACGTATATGGTAACCGACTGGTATCCCGCAACACCGGCCGGCGAAAGAAATCCCGCTGCGGTAACCTGGGAGCTTTTTAAAAAAAGATCTGATGGAAGCTTTACCACAACCAATATTAAAAAAACAGGCGACGGAAGCTTTACCTTCGGGGAAGTTGCCGCCAAAAATACCTATCGCCTGGAAGCCTATCTGCATGAGCCGGAAGGCAGCGGTTCCACGACTATAGACATCACCCCTCAGCCGGCAGGCATTCCGAAAATCAATAAAGTGGAACTCCGGTATGTAGACGATTCCCCGGGAACGGTTTTCAGCTACACCGAAAAGATGGTCGCCAATGCGCACTGTGTAAACCTTACCGGAGAAAAGCTGGTTTTTACCCTTTGGGAAGACGATGCCGCCGGCGAAGGCCATCATTCAAAAAATAAATTTGTAGATAGCAAAGAAGCAGTCGTTGGCAGAACGGGAACAGCAACCGCTGAATTTATCCTAACCAAAGCTTTGATGCAGAAAGCAGCACAGGGAGAAACCGATCCTAAAGAACTGGAATTTTACGTAACGGTAGAGTACTATAAAAACAAAAAACACGCTACCGATAACATTAATGTAAAAAATCCAGGTTACAGACCTCCCGTACAGTTGCCTGCACCTGCGGCAGCTCCAAAAGGCAATACGCCTGCTCCTGCTCCGAAATCCACGCCCAAGGCCGCCGGCTCACCCGCTGCCTCCAAACCCGCTTCCCAAAAAGAGGAAAGCGGCATCCTCGATGCCATCACCGAAAGCGTAAGAAACAAATGGAACGAGCTCTGGGACTGGGCCGAATCCAAAGGCACCGTAAAACAGGATAAAAAGCCGACCCCACAAAACCCGGGAGGAAAAACGACCAGTGTGGTAAGCGGTGAGGAAGTCAAAAGTTTAAATTGTGAAGAAAAATACTGTATTAAGAAAGGCGATAAGAATGAACTGGTTAGGGAAATAAATATCAGACTTGCCGGATTTGGAGGAAATGTTCCTACCGATGAATTTACAGACAGAACAGAAAAGATGGTGAAGCAGTTTCAAAGGGACTATATGAAAGTTCCAGAGACTGGAAAGGTGTGCGGTAATGTGATACGTGCGATTGATGAGTTTTCACTTAATTTTGATATATCTAAAACAGTATGGAATCAAATATCATGTTCATGCTCAGCAAAGGGTAAACAAGCAATAAGTAAATTAAGAGGAGTAATGGAAGTGAATAAATGTGATGGATTCGGTGACAAAACTGGAGATAATACCGAGCCAGAAAAGTCAAACAAATACGAATTTCCAGGTGTTCACAGATCACTTTTGTTTGGATTGAAAGCCGTTTTATTTTATTTAAGTAAGCAAAAAACATATAGTTTTGGAAAAATTAGTTCTGGGTATAGATGCAGATTTAAAAATTTTAAAACTACAAATCACCAAGGAAAAGCTATTGATATTCAGTTTGATAAAGGTGAATGGCAAATAAGAGGTCAGTCATATAAAAATATAGCAGAACTTACGAAAATTAGAGAAGATATTTTCTATAAATATTTAAGTGCAAAAACAAGTTGGACTGAAAAAAATAGTTTTAGTTTAGAGCCAATTGGTTTGCATCCTGATAATAAAATTATTGATGGCAATCATACTTATAGCTGGATACATTTGGATGTAAGAGAGTTTGATAAAAAATATATGGATGATAAATTTTTTTGTAAAGATTCTACTTCACTGAACGGCAAGAATTTATTACTAATTGCCTTGGAATCTGGTTTTGTAAATACATGTAATTGTATGAAGAAATTTGAATCTCAGCAAAAACCGACTCCATCTACAGCATCTACAGACTGTGACAGTAAATTTAAAAAAGTAGCTCCAATTATTCTTAAGCACGAAGGTGGATTTGTAGATCATCCTTCAGACAAGGGAGGTGCCACTAATAAAGGCATTACATTTGCGACATGGAAGAAATATGCGAAAGAAGACGTTAATATAGAACCTACCTTGGATAATTTAAAAGCTATTACTGATGAACAGGCAACTACTATTTACCGGAAAAGATATTGGGAACCTAAGGGTTTTTGCAAAGTAGAAGATGAAAGAGTGGGATTAATGGTATATGATTGGACAATTACTTCTGGAGGAGCAGGAAAACAAGTACAACAACTTTTAAAAGACGAATTTGAGCAGGATATTAAAGCTGATGGAACTATCGGTTCTAAAACAATTGAAGCTTTAAATAATGTTCATGATCAAGATAAATTGTTAACAAGAATAGCTGAAATCAGAAAACAATATTATACTGACCTAACCTTCACAAATGGTAAAAAGAATAGCCAGGATGTATTTTTGAAAGGCTGGTTAAACAGAGTGGATGATTGCCTTAATTTTAAACCGTAAATAATTTTTTATGAGATTTCTAATATTAAGTTTTTTATTTATCATAAGTTGTAAAGATAATAATGCCAAAGCAACGGATAAAGATATAAACATAAGTAAACCTGTAGAAAATAAAAATAAAGCTATACCGCAAACCGATTGGTCTGGCAAATGGATATTTGAGAAAAAGGTAGCCGGTGCAGATGTTCCTGAAGAGCAGTTTACTCTGACTATCGTTCAGGAAGGAAACCGGATTAAAGCACAATACTGTGCGATAGCCAACAGTGGGGGAAAGATCGATTGCGAAAGCGTAGAAAAATATAACATATCAGGTGAAATCCGCAATGGAATGATCATGGGTGATTTTTTTAGTTTTTTTGATTCCTCAGGAAAAAAAGGAAAATTTGAAATCGCTTCTGTAAACAACAATAAGATCCAATGGAAAGTTATCAGTCCTCCACAAGGAACCTTTTATGCTCCGGATCGCTGTACGTTAGTAAGAGAAACCGGAAGTGTTCAGGCTCAGAATTCTGAAAATAAAACAGTAAACCTTCTGCCGGTTGATTATAAAGATCTGGAAAGTAAAGTAAAGTTTGTGAATCAACCCGAAGAGTGGTTGCAGAAATCATTTCTAAAAAAATTTGATCTTACGGCTGACCGAAGTGCTGAAATCTTTTCAAAAGAGGGTTATAATCTATATCTTATTGAAAATCTTGGAGGAGACAGTGAACTGGTTTATCTGATTTCCGTGAAAGGGAAATCTGTCATGGGTGGGATCAATGTTGCAGACAGCAACGGTGACAGCAATACGGTAAAAACTTTTTCCATCAATGATAAGAATGAGATCTCAATTTTTGCCGAAACGAATGGTCACCGGAAATTATCGGAAAAATATATTTTTGACAAAGGGGAATTTAAAAAGAATTAATGTTAATCAAAATTTGAGAATTGATTTAGTATAAAAAATCTGTAAGTTGATCAATTACATTAAAAACACTCGTGCACAAAGATGAAAAGATTTGTTTTGTATTTATTACTGCTTAACAGTTGTTCCCAAACGGTTGATCAGAAAATGATCAGTCATAATAGACAGCATTAGACTGATCGTAAGATTGGTGACAAATCTTCATCATCATCAAAAGCTGGTTCCGTACAAAATAAAAAAAATATTTAATACCTATATAAACAACAAAGCTTTCTTTAGATTGCATAAATTTAGATAAACACACATGAAAATGAAAAAATACATTACCGTATACCTGTTAATGTTTATCGGCTTTTTCAATACGCCACTGAAATCCATGCATCAGAATAATGAATGGCGAATGAGTATCGGTAAAGACCGTGTTGCAGGAGCCTATGAATCTTTTGTTCTAAGTTGTGGGTCCGGCTGTGCCATGAGATATACGGCCGAAAAAGTTCAACGCAATCTTTCCCGGATAACGGTTATCTTTAAGGTGGAAATGTATTTGGATGAGCAGTTGTCGGATACTTATGATGAAACCTATATATTTACATATGAACCGTCCGGCCGCATTAGGGACGTTCGTCTCAAAGGAAAAAATGAAGATGTATTGAAAGCAGGGTTACCAGGTACCCAAAGATCATTCAGGGATTTTGCCGGTGAATTGATGAAGAAAAATAAAAAGAATATCGGAGCTCGTATATGATTTTACAATGAAAATCCTTTTTTAGCCATGAGAAAGACTTTGAAGCTACCGGAAAACTTAGGACGGTATTTATGTGTAATCCTTTTGGTCGGCTGTAAAAAAATCCGGCAGGAACCTCAGCAACAGATACTGGCCAAAATTGATACCGCGGTACAACAGAATGCCGCAATCAAAACGGATGAAAAATACTCCTGTGAGGATTTGCTGAAGGAACTTGTTTTCTCAAGCAATCTTGAGGTCTTAAAAAAATTCAGGGATATCGCTGTAAGAAGTGAAAATATCTCAGCGGAGAAAATGACCATCGAAGTTTATGCAAAGGAAACTTCAGACAGGACCGGAGAACTCCGTACCGTTGAAAATACGGTAGCCTGGCTGGACTTTATTCCGGAAAGCAAAAAGCTTTACGATATTACAGCAGATCCTGAATCGCCTGTTGAACTGAACTATGATAAAACCATCTTTACCCGGCATTCGCTTTCTGAACTTTGCGGTCTGAAAGCAGCTGGATCTCCCCAGCGCAAAACAGATATTTCCTGCAAAGAAATTGCCGGTGAAATGACCTCCGGACAGGAATGTATCATATCTTCAGCCACTTTGGAAAAAGCATACAAAGATCTTATTGACAAAGGAGCGGTAAAGGATTCAAAATATCTTCCGAAAGAATTACCGGCAAAAAATACATCAATGGAAATCAACCAAAACGGGTTAATGAATATTGATTTTAAAGTAACAGGTAACAAAGTAAGCATCGAAATGCTGTATGCTGGAGGAATGACTGATATTACCTTTGAAAAACAGGGAAATAATGTAAAGCGAACGGTCATGTATAATGCTGATTAACGACAATCCGAGAGCAGGGAATTGTACAATTTAAAACAAAAAACTTTTTCCAATAAAAATTTATGGTATTTTTGATCAGACAATCAAATTCAAAAATAAACTGTATGATCATCAGAAAAATTACCTGCCTGAGTCTTTTATCCTTACTCTTTGTGGTTTCGTGCAATAAGAGTGAAACCAAATCCGGACAGCTTAAAACCGATTCCGGTGTATCTGCACAACCGGTAAAGAAAATACAGGATTCGGCAGAAATTCCGGTATCTGAAACATATGGTGAAAATAAAGAAGATACCGGCATGAAAACTCCGAAAGCTGAGGTTCCGAAAAATTCAGTGGAAGGTAAATTTACAGCCAGTGCCTGTGACGGTGGAAGGTTCTCCATAGAATTTAAAAATACGGACGGAAAGCCTGTTTTCAAAATCTTCGATAAAGGAAAAGTAATCGCTGCGGGAAATGTTTCCATGGAAACTGATGAGAAAACAGGTGAGATTACAGAGATTGATATGGGGGATATCGGAGGTTTGTATGAAGGCGACAAAATCATCATCCAGAATTACGGAAACGCTATGAACGAATTCGACCACTTCACCCAGTGTGGCGACAAATACCTGGAATTCACAAAAAGTAAATAAACCGAAGTAGAAACCGGTTTCAAGGCTGGAACAGAGAGATTAGAAGCTGGAAGTTCTTTTGGCATATTTATATCATCCTTGTGTATTACATAAGATCGCTTGGGAATTTTGCACTCTGCCCTTGCTGAGCAGAGTGCGCTTGCGAACAAAAAAATCAAACGGTTATTCAAAAGAACTTTGTATAAATTGATTTTAAAATATGCGCATCCCGTTATCATCCAAACAATTTTGTAAAGTAGAATTTTTGCGCTAAATTAGGTAGTGCCAAAAACAAAAATAATATGACCATTCATTTTATTCTTTCCGGGGAAACGCTGGAAAGCATATCTGAAGAAATTCATCTTGAAAACCCAAAATACCTCAAAGAATTTCACAATGCCCATTGTGCGAGGGAAGATATGATCCATGAAGAGCTTGTCCCGGGAAAAAAGCTGATGATTCCCGATCTCACCAAGATCCGCGAATACAACAGCCGGAATGATGCCCCTTTCAAAAACCCTAAATTAAATCCGGAAATCCCTTTCCATCCTGAAAATTTCAGCAGGATATTTTCTGTGGTCAGTAAAGAAACCGAAGACAACGGACTGGAAGAAAAAAGCAATACACTGACGTATACCGTCTCATTAAAATGGCTGCGGAAAGAAGGCGACTATCATTTCTTTCAGATGTTTAAAAACAACTTCTCCGAAGGTAATGGCAGCATGATGGCAGATCTTGCCGCAGAATCGATGCGCTCCCTCAATCCGATAGAAGTGAAAACAGACCTTAAGGGCAGGGTTTTAAATGTATCGCTGCCTGAAGAAACCATCAGGAATTTCAGGCAGATAAAAGAAAGGCTCAACGATCTCTTTCCGGATCCTTACGCAAAAATATACCTCGACGAATTTGAAATGGCTGTTCTCGACCGAAGCCTTTTTGGAAGCCGCATGAAAGAAGATGTATTTATTAAAAGCTATTTTGCCACTATCAGAAACGGTTTTAAGAATGGTAAATCTTTTCTCATGCAATCGATTGGCGAAGAAAATATTCTTGTCGATATTCAGCAGAAAGTAGAAAGTCCCGATTACGATCAGGAGATGGTTCTTATTCAGGCTTTGGATCAAGAGGAGGATAAAAATTTTACTGGGAAATATACTTTATATACAGATTCCGGAATGGTGAAAACTCTTGAAATCCGCTATATTATCTCCCTTTTCGGTGTTAAAAACAAAAGCTTTCTAACCATAACTGAACTCACATAACTGCTTTTATATCAGGAGGTGTTAAGGGATTGTTAAATCTAATATCGTAGAATTACGACATCAAATCGTAGAATTACGACAAAAATTAAAATTAGGATTTAAAAATTTTAAAAAAAATAATTGCCGTTTTATCTTTGTATCACAATCACCGAATCACAAAATATTATTAACGATTTAAAATTTACAGATCATGGCAGCAAATTCAAGAGGAATCTTAAAATTCAACGGTGGCGAAGGCCAAAAATTATTAAAGCTGAACTACAGCGTATCAAGATCTACCGACGTTTCCGGTAGAGTGGCCTCGGATCCTTCAAACGCACTCATCAAGCTTACCGTAGAAGCTACTGAAAAGTCAGACATCCTGGAAAGCTTACTCAACGGAAAATACAAGCCGACCAAGGGCGAAGTTACGTTTAACAAATCCCACGAAGAAGGAACACTGATTACCCTTACATGGGAAAACGGCTACGTAATCCAGCACGAGGTGGAATTCGATGCGGTGGATGACAACAGCATGCTGATCAGCTTTGTAGTAAGCGCAGAAACCATTAATTATGGCAACTCCGCTTATGAAGGTCTTTGGCCATCAGCATAAACCGGATGGTACAAAAGGCAACATAACATTCATAAAAAAGACTGTCTTCACTAGACGGTCTTTTTTACCTTGTGAATAAAAATAGGATGCGCCGGATAATTGCGGTATGTCATATTCACGGGATATATATATCTATTTTAAAAAAAAATCAATATCTTAGTAAGCAGTAAAATTCAGTCGTTTATGGGCTGGGTTTTGCTATATTTCAGCGGAAACCAGCCGATGAACACACCACACACAGAATATTAATTGAGAAAATAACACCATGGGAGTACTTGTAACCAACGAGACGGTAAAACAGCTTTTTCATATTGCACAGTCGATTGCGAAGGAGAATTATAACGCAACTTACGGCGCACCACACCTTCTTCAGGCATTAATGCACAGAGATATAGGCCTTACTGAATTCCTGAAAAGCATTGACAAAGATCCCGGATATTTTTATGAATGGGCAGACGTGCGGATAGAAGACTGGCCGAAGACTACCCATCTTCCTGATGAGGTAAAAGAAGACGATTCCGTGGATCATATTGTAGAAGAGGCGGATGATATCCGGCTGAAACTGGGACTGGATGAAATTACCCCGGTCTGCATTCTGACTGCTATTGTAAAACCGCAGGTTGCCTTTACGCTGCAACAACTGAAATCCTTGCCGCTCAGGGAACATGAAATCTTTAATTTATACAGAAAAGATGCCCCCTATGAAAATTCCGGAAACGAAGGATTCTCTTCTGTCTTCTCCAGTGGCTCCGAATATTCTGACAATTCTTTTCCTTCAATTAAAAGCTATTGCGTAGATCGGACAGCTCAAGCCAGAAAAGGTGAGATCGAAAACATGATCGGAAGGGATAAAGAGCTGAGAATGCTTGTTGAAATCTTATGCAGAAGAAGCAAACCGAATGTGATTATCATCGGGGAGCCTGGTGTTGGAAAAACTGCCCTGGTAGAAGGCTTTGCCATAGAAATTACAAAAGGGAATGTTCCTGATATGCTTAAAAACGGGACCTTGCTGGAGCTGGATACGGGAGCTTTGCTGGCCGGAACTTCTTATAAAGGCGAAATTGAAGACCGCCTGAAAAAAGTAATCAACGAATGCAAGAAAATCGAAAAAGCCATTCTCTTTATTGATGAAATCCACACCCTGCTGGATCCGAAGGGAAGTATCGGAAATGTAGCGAATCTGTTAAAACCTGAGCTGGCACGTGGCGAAATTACCGTTATCGGAGCCACCACCCAGGAGGAATACAGGAAAATCATCGAACCGGAGCAGGCATTCAACCGGCGTTTTGAAGTCCTCACCGTACATGAGCCGGATGAAAAAACCTGCGTGAAAATGATTGATGTTCTTCTGGACGGCTATAAAAAGCATCATGGCATCGAAGTGGAAAAAACAGCTCTTCCGGAATGTGTGCGGCTGGCAAAAAGATATGCCAAAGGAAAAAAGCTTCCCGATGCTGCCATAGACCTGCTGGACCGGACTATGGCCGCCATCAAAATGCTTGACGAACTTTCCGAAAAGGAACTGGAAAGCTGGAAAACGAAATATGATGAAATTCTGAAAGAGGAATTCCACGATGAAAAAGATAAAGCCGATGAACTGATCTGGATGTATAATTTGCTGAGGGACAAGATCAGTCCGATTTTGTGGGGATCTTTAAGCGAACAGCCGAAGATCGACAATTCCATGCCGGTTGAGCAGATTCAGAAAACCATTGAAGATACCTATGCAGAACTTGTACAGCACGCTTCCGTAAAAAGGGAAAAGGTGGACCGTCTGGAACTGGCAGCTGTAATGGCGGCCAAAACCAACATCCCGATAGGAAAAATCCAGGCACAGGAAAAAGAAAAGCTCCTGAACATGGAATCGCTTTTAATGAACAGGGTCGTTGGACAGGATCATGCTTTGAAAATCCTTTCTGATGCGATTGTTGAAAACCGCAGCGGACTGAATAAACCAGGACAGCCAATAGGGTCGTTCTTTCTTCTGGGACCTACCGGGACAGGGAAAACCGAATTGGCCAAATCCATGGCGGAACTTCTCTTCAACGATGAAAAAGCAATGGTCCGTTTCGATATGTCGGAATTTAAGGAAGAACATTCCGCGGCACTTTTATATGGTGCGCCTCCCGGATACGTAGGATACGAAGAGGGAGGAATGTTGGTCAATAAAATCAGGCAGCAGCCTTATACCGTGGTTCTGTTTGACGAAATTGAAAAAGCGCATCACTCGGTATTTGATGTCTTTTTACAGATCATGGACGAAGGAAAAGTTCATGACAAGCTTGGAAAAGAAGGGGATTTCAGTAACGCGCTGATCCTGTTTACCTCAAACATCGGAAGCGAAGAGATCGTCAAACAGTTTGAAGAAGGGAAAATCCCGGAATCAAATTCATTAATGCAGATCATGTCGAATTCAGGTCGTTTCCGGCCGGAATTCCTGGCGAGGATCACGGAGATCATTCCGTTTGCGCCGATTACCGAATCTATTGCAGAAAGGATTTTTAATATCCAGCTAAAATCATTGTATGCATCTTTAACCAGGCTTGGAATGAGCCTTACAGTCAGTGATAAGGCGGTTAATAAACTTGCGTTAGACGGATTCAGCAGCAAATACGGGGCACGGCAGATTTCCGGTGTCATCCGGTCGCAGCTGGCAAGACCGATCTCAAAAATGATTGTCCGGGAAGAAGTGAAACCTGGACAGGCCATCCACGCAGATTGGAATTCCGAAGAAGAAAAACTGAGCTGGAAAGTCGAATAAAGATTTTTTACGATATAAATAACCTGAACATGTCGTGAATTTTTTCGCTTTTTCCGGTTAAATACAATTAATGCAACCTCGTACAATGAACCCGAATCTCAAACATATCGTACTAATGGCAATGCTTCTGATGGCTTCACAGATGGTGAGCGCCCAGTTCCTTACCGCTTCCGATACTTCGGAAGGCAGTGTACGGAGGTATAAAGGCATCATCAGCGCCAATAAGGAAATTGTAGATTTTATTGAATATTCCCTGGTACAGAAGGGCCTGCCGAGACATCTTAGGAACCTGGCCCTCATCGAATCCCATTTTAACAGGAATATTACTTCCGGAGCCGGGGCAGTTGGGGTCTGGCAGTTTATGACCGCCCACGCCAACCAGTATGGCCTTACGGAACAAAACCGGAATGACCTTTATAAAAGCACTAAAACAGCTGCCGTTTCCTTATCCAACCTTTATAAAAAATACAACAATTGGGTAACGGTAGTTGCTGCTTACAACTGTGGTGAAGGAAACATCGCTAAGGCTATGGCTGCGGCCAATTCTTCGCAATACCATGTTTTTTATAAATATCTGCCGGAAGAAACCATCAACCACGTTAAGAAATACCTGAATGCCTGCTACGCCACCGGCGAACTTCAGGCGGTGCTGAGCAATTACAACTCTTCGAGAATGAATACCGTATTTTTTGTGAACGGCGGAAGTAAACAAGACCGTTCTCAGCTGGCAGAAACCGATATCAACGCAGGTTTTAATCTGGATGTGATTGCGGATGAGCTTGACGTAGATGTGGAAAAACTTCTGTCCTGGAATCCCGGGATCAATGACGAACTCAAACAGAAAGGGCAGGGAACCTTATATCTTCCTACCGATCTGATGCCCGATTTTTTACTGCGAAAGACTAAAATTCTTTCCCGATCCGTTAAAGAATCAAATATACCAGCCCTCAGGGAATAGCCAAAATCATGTTTAACCTATTCAAATCACCGTTATTATGAAAACAGAATCACAAGATATATTGAAAAACCCTTTCCGTCCGTCACAGAACGCCGATGGAATTTCCCAGAATTATCATACGGGAATCAACAGACTGGTGAAACTTTCTCTGGTTATTGAAGGAAAAGTTATCAAATATTATAAGCATTTTAAACTCACCCAAAGCGCAAGACGCCATCATGAATTCAGTGTAACGCTGGCCCACGATGCATTGGGCGAACGGCAGACCCATACCCTGGAAGAGGCCAATAAATTTTTGGGGAAACGCCTTACCGCTGTTGTTTCATATAAAGACATCGATAACAGTCCTGAAAGAACATTTGTAGGCGTCATTACCGGCGTAGGATTCAGCCAGGAAAAAATGAGTCTCGGCAATATTGTGCTTACAGGCTATAGCCCTACCATTTTGCTTGACGGGGCACCTCATATCCAGAGTTTCGGCGGCGCTTCTCCGGTCAATATGGGAATTATTGCCAATGAAGTAATCAAACAGGGGATCGATTCCAGCCGCTTCGACATCAGGGTAGATACCAACGATTATTCCCAGATCATTTACAGCAGCCAGTACGACGAAACGCACTACAACTACCTGGCGAGAATGGCTGAAGCGTATGGCGAACAGTTTTATTACGATGGCGAAGTCCTCCATTTCGGGAAGCTGCCGCCTCAGAATAAACCTATTAAATTAACCTACGGAAGCAGTGCCAATGACATCAGGGTCGAATTAAAGGCGGTTCACACGAAACCTCAGTTTTACGGATACAACAGTAGTAAACATGAAAAACTGACTTCAGGTGAAACACCGATTAAGCATGTGAGCGATCTTGCAAAAACAGCCTATGCTCACAATGAAAAAATATACAGAACTCCGGCCCTGCAGGTGGCCCCGATTAAAGCGTCCACCCATCTTGACATAGAATATTCTCAGAGAAGTACGGCAGGAAGCGAAGCCGTAAATGTATTTTCCTTATCCGGGAATACCACTGTTCCGTTCTTACATCCCGGCTGCGTCGTGGATGTCCAGATGCGGAAAGTAGACAGCAATGAGTCGGATTATTTTACAAGGATCATGATTACCGAAGCTTCCCATGAGATCGATACCATCGGGCATTATACCGGAAGTTTCGAGGGAATTGCTTCGGATACCGGATTTATGCCGAAACCGGAATTTAAAGTACCGAAAGCGGAACCGCAGATTGCCACGGTCATTTCCAATGCCGATCCGGAAGGGCAGGGAAGGGTACAGGTGCGGTTCGATTGGCAGACCAGCGATACGACGCATTTCATCCGGATGATGAGCCCGGATGCGGGAGGAACCGACCAGATTACCCAGAACAGAGGGTATGTAGCGATTCCGGAAGTCGGGGACCAAGTTATGGTGAATTTTGTACACAGCCATCCCGACAGACCTTTTGTAATGGGAGGGATGTTTCATGGAGGCATTGGTCTTGGCGGCGGTATGGACAACAGGGTGAAATCCATCCAGACCAGAAGTGGTCACCGGGTAGTATTTACAGAGGACGAAAGCATTATTATTACCGATAAATCGGGCAACGAAATTCATCTGGATACCACCGGAAGAAATATTACCATTACCGCTCCGGAAACCATGACGCTTAATTGTAAGAACATGAACATTAATGTTGCGGAAAATATGAATACCAATGTAGGGATGAATAAAGCGGATACGGTTGTAATGAATCATCTCCAGAGTGTAGGTGCCATGAAAATGACTTCCGTTGCGGGAGATGCAAGCATGTTTATAACAGGGAAGCTTACCGAAATGATCGAGGGTGATGTACACAGTGAAACCCTGAAGGAACGGAATGAAATTTCCCATGAAGATATGAACCTGACTTCCGGAAAATATATTAATAAAAACGCCCAGGAACAGGTTCAGAACAACAGCGGTGAAAAAAGTAAAAACTACTAGCATGTCCAGGACCAGAATTGTACAGGGAAATTATTATAAAATAAGCGGCGGCGATCACAATATGTCGTCGGAAGGTAAAATTATATCCGGAGCGGGGAACCAGGTCCGGGAAAACGGAACCGGTGACGGTGTCTATTACGGAAATTTCCAGAGGAAGGGAAGCACTGTGAATGAAGATTTTGAAATTTCTTTTTCTTTAAAAAAAGACAGAGGCTATTCAACGGTAGTACCGTTCGGCATACTGGATTTCGAAGGAAATTATGAAAATGCGAATTTTGTCTTTAATTATTCGTTGATGCTCAGCAATATCGATTCCCTGGAGTTTAAGGTGCTGAATGAAGACGGGAGTACGCTGTATGCCATCACCAATCTTCCTGAAATTGTGGTCACGGCCAGGCGCTTGCCTTTGCTGGGTGAAGACCTGATGAAGAACAAGCCGGAACACCGGCCTGCAGATCCTGTGAAAGTATGGGATTGGAAAAGCGTATTCGACCCTTACAACATCTCCTCTTCAGACTATACGAAGATCGGTTCGTATGTTATTTTCTGGGATGGTTTTGATAACAATGGGATTTATGACAGTTCGCTTTTCAATAATAAAAAACTGAAAGCCGTGATCACGGCTACTAAAAACGGCGTCCGTAAAACGAAAGAAGTGGAATTTACGACCCAATATGCTAAAGTCGACTGGGTAGATGTAAAAATCGATAAAACAAATAAAAGGATTGATACCACGCTTCGGGTTAACCTGAAAGACGGGGGAGCGGAAGGATTGGAATGTTCATCCCATCTTGCCGGTGCACGAGATGAAACCCGGTGGGTGGAAAGTTGCCCCTGGGATAAGATTTCAAAGGAAGCACTGGTATTTTACAAAAGACCACCTATCAGGAAAAGACAAAAAGAATATCATCAGTTATTAGAAATTACACTTCAGGGAATTAATCAATTTTGGTCAAGAAATTCACAAAATATAGGGAAAGGAATTAATATTGTTTCTGAACTCTATGAAGTATTTGTAAATTCTAGAACTGATGAAAATGGTTTGGCCGCACCAAAGATTATTTATCAGACAAATTGTGAAGAAGGAAGATCAAGAAATTGGGAGCTTTCCCGTATTTTATATTTTTATGAAGGCTATTTATACAGAAGCTCATGGAAGAAATATCCTAATTCCATTCTCTATAATAATAAAGGCTGGGAATATGTAGATGCTGATATCGATGATTATAAAATGGTATCAGCTCATGAAATAGGGCATGAAATATTATTAACTTACGGTGGTCAAGAATACTCTAAAAGTCATAAAAATTCATCAACAATATTATCTCAAAAAACCTTAGATACCTCTCCTGCCATACCAACGAATGGCGAAATAGATTTGATGAAATATTATCAGAATTATTATGATATTCCTAGAACAATAATTTCTGAGTTTGATTTACTAAAAGTGATTTGGTTAACGAAAATAAAGGTAAAATGATAACAAGTTTTAAAGCATATTTCTTGCTCATAATAGGTACTGTATTTCTTAATATAACAAATTATTCTTGTTCAAAAAATATAGTTTATCGAAAACCGGTTGTTGGTATCGTAAAAAATTCAGAGAATAAGACATTGGCAAATGTTCAGGTTTACTATGATTCTTCAGATATTCTCAGTCCAAGAAATATTACCAGCAGAAGCAATGGATACTTTATTTTTCCTAAAATTGAGATAGAAGATTCGCAGGAGTCAAAAAGAAAAATCCATAAGTTAAATCAGTTTATTTTTTTCAGAAAGGATGGGTATAAAATAAAAAAATATGATCTGTCGAAATTTAATAATTCTGATACTATTAAATTAGGTATTATCCGACTGGATGCATTTTAACATGAGGATGTATTAAATTAATCATGGAAAGAAAAAAAGTATTACCATCAATACTATTTCTTACCAGATCTCTAGTAACCATGGATTGGAAACTTAGTATCACGAGAAGCGGTCTGTTACAATGTGGGCTATATAAAAAGCCAAAAATGGGGGTATAGAATCGAAAGCCAGGAGGATATCGAGTTTAAGGAAACGGCAGCCCATGAAATAGGACATACGATTTTAGAGGCTTGTGAAGGTACAATCTATTCCTATGGCCATAAGGGAAGCGTAAATCCGTATACCCAGAATGAAAACGATAAGGCAACCCCCTATCCGGCAAGCGGAGAAATTGATATTATGCCTTATTATACCGATTGGATGCCATATAACCAAGAAACAGGATGGTTGCTGCGGAACGGGATGTCCTTAGTTTAATATGGCTAACGAAAATCAGAATCAGATGAAACGATTACACCTATTTTTAATTTTATTTTCCATACAATGCTCGCAGCAGAATTTTTATCATGGTTATGTATTCGATCAGGATAAAAAAAACCGTTGAGCCGGGTAATGGTAAAAAAAAATCTCCGTTCAGGCTTTATTTCAGGATATACGGATAAAAAAGGCTATTTTAAAATGGAAAACAAAAAAGAATCCGTTGCCGATCTGATCTTCAGTTTGGGTGGCTACAAAATAGATACAGCCGTTACGGTCTGGACACAGCATGGGAAAAAATGAAATCCAGATTTCTCAACAGAAAACCTGATACGATCTTTCTGAAGAAAATGAAATAAATTTTAAATATTAAAACAATTAATTAACATCATTATAAATACGGTTCCGAAAAGTTCATCTTTCCGGAATTTTTTTATCCGATTTTAATTTTACATACGTTAACAATGCTTAAAAATTTCTTAAATTAGTCTTAATATTTCTCTTATATGTGTAAAAAGTAGATATTCAATAAGGTTGAATTATACTGTCAAATAGTTGATTTTTAAATTTTTAATGTTAACATTATTTCCAGTATCGTAGAATTACGACATGAAATCGTAGAACTACTACAAAACATGAATTTATACTTTAAATACTTTCAGGTTAAAATTAAGTGGTCTATCTTTGACTCAACAAATCAACCAAATCACAAAATATTAACGATTAAAATTTACCATTATGGCAGCAAATTCAAGAGGAATCTTAAAATTCAACGGTGGAGAAGGTCAGAAATTATTAAAGCTGAATTACAGCGTATCAAGATCGACGGACGTTTCCGGCAGGGTCGCTTCAGATCCTTCCAATGCATTGATTAAGCTTACGGTAGAAGCTACGGAGAAATCCGACATTCTGGAAAGCTTACTGAACGGAAAATACAAGCCGACGACCGGTGAAATTACATTCAATAAATCCCACGAAGAAGGAACCCTGATTACTTTGACGTGGCACAACGGATATGTGATCCAGCACGAAGTGGATTTTGATGCTGTGGACGAAAACAGCATGCTGATCAGCTTTGTAGTAAGTGCAGAGAGCATCGACTACGGAAATTCCAATTACCAGGGTCTTTGGCCTGGAGGAAGTAGCAACTAACCTTACAATCATCTTAGTAAAATAAAATTGGTAACAGAATAGCATGGCTCAATGGAGTAGCTATTCTGTTTTTTTTTGAAACTGAATTATTTCATCATTTCAGGATGATCCGTTCTACATTTTCATCCATTGAAACTGAATTAATGAATTAGAATTTATTTGATTCCGTCAGATAAATTCCAGCATTATATAAAAACACATCATATCGATTTAAACCATAAGATCATGTTTAAGGATAGCCATACTCCTAAAATGTCTTCTTCAGGAAAACTTTCCGCTAACGGTCCGTTTTCAGAAATGGAAAAGACAGCAGCCGATCAGGCACTCGGTAAAGCAGCGGAAAAAGTTCAGGAAAAAACGACTGAAATCATTCCTGATAAGAAACATCAGCTTTCACTGCCAAAAGCTGATGCACTCTCCGGTACGGAAACGTCCGGAATGCTTATGAACCGGCAGCTGCAGCCTAATACCCCGGCTCTGACAGAAAATAAATTCTGGTCCCGGCAGCCCGTATCCGGGATACACAACGCCAAAGCAATTCCCGAAAATCAGATCCAGGGCATCAATAGGGTGATCAGACTTGATATTGTGATCGAAGGAAAACAGATAAAGCATTTTAAACATTTTCACCTCATACAAAGTGCCATACGGCATCACGAATTCAGCCTTACGCTGGCTTATGATTCTCTGGGAAATGCCGAAAACCATAATCTGGAAGAAGCCCAGAACCTTTTAGGCAAAAGAATCACCGTCATTTTCAAATACAAAGATGTAGAGGATGGCCCCGAAAGAAGTTTTGTAGGTGTAATTACGGAAGTGGGCTTCAGCCAGGAAAAGGGCAGCCTCGGAAATATTGTCCTTACAGGTCACAGTCCTACCGTTCTGCTGGATGCCGCCCCGCATATTCAGAGTTTTGGCGGTGCGCAGGAAATCAGCCTGAACAGTATCGCCGATCAGGTAATTAAAGAAGGACTCGGGAAGGGAAAATTCGACTTCAGGGTCGATGCACGCCATGGAAACGTTTCCTACAGTTCGCAGTATGAAGAAACCCATTATAATTATCTGGCCAGAATCGCAGAAGCGTATGGCGAACAGTTTTATTATGACGGTGAAGTGCTGCATTTCGGAAAACTTCCTCCGCAGGAAAAACCGGTAAAGCTGGTCTACGGCAGCAGCGTAAATGATGTTAAAGTAAGGATGCGGGCACAGCATGTTAATCCTACTTTTTACGGTTACAACAGCAGCAAAAACGAAAGACTGACCGCCGGTAACTCAAAAATCAGCCATACTTCGGATATCGCCCGAAGAGCATATGAAATTTCAGAAAGAACATTTACGACCCCTTCACTTCGGGTTGCTCCCATAAAAGCCGTATCATTTATGGATGTTGATGCGTCACAGAAAGGAACGGCGGGAAGCAAGGCTGCCGAGGTTTTCGTAACATCCGGTACCACCACAGTCCCTTTTCTATACCCCGGCTGTCCGGTCGATCTTGAAATGAGGAAATCCGAAACGAATGATACTTCCTATTTTACGAAAATCCTGATGACGGAAGTTCGCCATGAAGTTGATGCCCGCGGCTATTACACCGGAATTTTTGAAGCGATAGCTGCAGATTGTGAATACATCCCACGCCCCGAATTTGAGATTCCGAGGGCAGAACCCCAGTTTGCTAAAGTGATTTCCAATACCGATCCTATGAATCAGGGAAGGGTGCAGGTAAGGTTCGACTGGCAGAACGGCCAGGACGCCACAGAATTTATCCGTGTGATGAGTCCCGATGCGGGAGCGAGCGATAAAGTAAGTAAAAACAGGGGATTCATGGCAATTCCCGAAGTAGGAGACCAGGTAATCGTCAATTTCGTACATCAGCACCCGGATCGTCCGTTTGTGATGGGAGGAATGTTCCACGGCCAGGTTGGCGGAGGCGGAGGTGCCGGAAACAACATCAAAAGCCTGAGCACCCGGAGCGGCAATAAATTGGAGCTGAATGACGGTGAAGGCTCGGTATTCCTTACCGACCAGGGCGGTGCCAATATGAAGTTTGACGGTGCGGGGAATGCAGTTACAAATGCTAACAATGACAAAACCGTAACCGTAGGAAACAACAATACCGTAAAAGCAGGAAATACCAGCATGATCAACGTTGCCGATGCTTCCGTGCTTCAGATGGATAAAGCCGGAAATGTTTCTTTAACGGCCAATACAGAATTTAAGATTGTTGTCGGTGCAAGTACGATTGTGATTAATAAAGATGGGAAAATTACCATTAACGGTAAAGAGATCATTGTGGATGCCACAGAAAAAATAACGGCATCCGGTTCAAATGAATTTAATATCGGAAGTAAGAAAACCAATATTGCTGGTAAAACCGAAGTGAATATTGGCGGGCCTAAAGTAAAAATTAATACCTGATTAAAAAATGGAAAAGGATAAAACCTTTAAATATAATACAGAGATTGTAGGCACTGCAAAAGTTCACAGTGTAAAAAGCGACTATAAGATCAGGATAAAAAATGAAGTTACCTATAAAGGACTCGAAGATGATCTGTACCGTTTTAATATTGTGGAATCACTATATGAGCTGGATGATTATGAAGATCCGATCATGATGCAGATTGCAGAAATGACCAATAGAATCTGCAGTATTTATAAGGAAATTGAAATAGGTATCAATACAGAAGGTGTCATCGAAAAAGTATTCAATAAAGATCAGATCAGGAACAAATGGCAGAAAGTAAAAACCTGGCTTACCAATGCCCATCCGTTGGAATCTTATGAGGTCATTCGGGCTAAAGAATTTGGATTGAGCAATGAAGAAATGGAGATTAAAAATATCAGGTTTATTCATTTCCTGCATCAGTATTTCTTCATTTTCAGACAAAGTGTAGAAGACGGAGGCACAAAATATATTAAGAAAAATGAAATGGACAGGTTCGGTGCAGGAGTTGTAATTCCGGTCAATATAAATTTAAGGGAAAAGGATCTGGAAGACGGAACGACCGAACGCAAGTATGAAGGAAAAATGGTTCGTGACCATAAAGTTATTGAACGGCTGCGGACATTTGCAAAAGACAGTTACATGCATCCTGAGTACAAAATGACAGGAAAGTATGTCTATGATAATATCACATTATTAGAGTCTGATTTTACCATTACCGAAGAGTTGGGAGAGTTTTATTACAACCATTCTTATCTTCGGTTAACGCTGGAAGAATAAGATTATGGAAGAACAGTATCTCACCGAGAAACATTATCTGGTCTGTAGTAAGGGAACGGCTCCTAAACAAATGAAGGTTACGAGTCAGAAAACCACCTACATGAGCGGCCATTTGGCTGCTACTGAAAAAGATACATTAAAAGATAATAATTTTTTGTGTCTTGGCAATGTTGCTTTCATTGCGGGTGCAGCTGCGGGAATCTGCTGCTGTATTCCGGGGCCGGGCTGGCTCGTTGCTGTGCTTATTGCAGCCGTCATTATAGCAGCCGTTGCCGTTGGATATATTAAATGTAAATCTGCCGCTACCCAAAGAATCTGGACAAAACAATCTCCTGTATTAGAAATTCACGGAAAAAAAGCGCTCACTTTATCCTCAATTATGATGTGCCCGGTAGAAGGCGGAACCATTACTCCGAAAGAAACGGTTTGGGAAGCGTGGGGAAGTGCAGCCTTAACGAATCTCGGGCATGTTGCCAATTTTGCTTTTGGGTTTTTGGCAGGAAGAGGTTTGGGAGCGATGACGATGGGAGCCACTTCTGCTGCAGGAGGAGTATCTACACTGGCCACACGACAGGGAGCAGCAACTTTTGGGAGAGAATTCGGAAGACAGTTTGCCAATACGGCAAGGAAGGAGCTTGTTGAGCAATTTACTTTCAAAGGCTTTATGAAAGCACCAACCTTCTGTAAGATTATGAGAGGATTGGGAATTGGAGGAGCTTATTATGAGCAGTACAGTATTTGGAGCAGCGATCAGGATACTTTAGATAAATTAAAAGAAAGCAGCGTCGCATTAATTTTAAGTGTCTTTGCCGCAAAAGGGGCAAGTCTGGTGTGTTTTCCAGCTGGCACAAAAGTACATACTCAAAATGGTGTAGCCCCTATTGAAGATCTTTTTGAAGGAGATCTGGTGCTTACATATAATGAACAGACTAAATCCCGGGAGTTTAAACCTATTCTTAAAAAACACGAGAGGTATACGCTGCAGATGCTCACCATCGAATTGCCTACAGGCGAATTTGTTAGAGTAACTCCGGAGCACCGTTTTTTCTGTAATGATGAATGGATTGAGGCAAAAGATCTGCAACCCGGAGATTTGTTACATTTAAAAGGAGGAGATTATACCACCGTAATAAGCGTCGAAACTTTGCCGCATTACGAAAAAGTTTATAATTTTGATATCGAGGCCAATGAAAATTATTATGTTACCGAAGACGGGATTTTGGTTCATAATGGGTATAAGCCGGAAGCAGGAACTCCGGAGCATAAGGCTCAAAGATGGGAAGATTATCAGGCAAGAGGCGGAGAATTGAATTATGATGACTGGAGCAAAAGATACGACGTTGCCATTCAAAACGCAAATAAAGGAAATGCAGCCGCAGATGCTTATCATGAAAGTGTGGGTTGGGGTAAAAGAGAAGTTACTGTCGAGGTAGAGCTGGACGGAGCAACGGTTAACAGAAGACTGGATATTGCAGATGTGAAAAAACAGAAAGGAATTGAAGTGAAATCCGGAAATTATTTCTCCAGAACCGAAGAAATCATGTACGAAATCAAAAGAGATGAACAATTGGTAAAAGACGGCTGGAAAATTGAGTGGAGAATTGAAGGAAATGCAAGTCAGCCTTTATTAGATGAATTAAAAGCCGCAGGAATCAGTGTTTCTCATGTTAAACCGTAGAATTAAATAATAAAGATATGTCATACACACAGGAAAATTTTCAGGATTGGATATTTTATATTGATGATAAAATGGATACTTTCACAAAAGATTTTGCACAGGAAAATAATCTGGTATTAGACTACAGCTTAAAGTCACTAAACGATCTTGAACAATGGATTTTAAAAACTTACCAAGATGAAGATGAACTCATTGAAGATCATGAAACGCTGGATCTTTTGGCAATTTATATAGGAGAAACTTTCAGGAAGCACATTGGTGGAAAATGGTTTATGGATACTGAAAACAAGAAAAATGCTTTTTATATGATGCCGGTTCTTACAAGTCCCGAATTTAAAGGGGTAAAATACAAATCACCGGTTACTTACGCGACTGCCAGTATCGACAGGCAGGAGGGAAACTATATTAGCACAATCCTCAAAAACAACATGCAGGACATGGCCATTCCTGTAAAAGAATAAAAAATGGGTGAAAAAAGTTAATAAGTGTTATAAAATTCCGGGCAAAAAAGAAATTCCGTATCTTTAGTAAACTTAACTAAATCAAACTTAAAAGTATGGAAGCCTACAATTTTGAAACGGCCATCAAGCCCTTTTTCTGGGTAGCCTCAGACAAGACTTTTTCAGTATGTTTAAATGCCGGAACCTATAAGCCCGAAATCTTTGAGTGGCGGAAGGAAGAAGGTTTTGAAGGAAACGGATACGACTGGGCGTCGCTCGCAAAAGTGTTCATCGAAGAAAAAAGGCCGGATCTCGCCGAAAACATTAAGTTCGACCCCGAAGCTGATATGTTCTGTGCCTACTCCGACAACCCGGATCACTTAAAAGAATTCATCACCGAGTTCAAAAAAACCTGCGAAGACGAAGTGCAGATCCAGGACCTTTTCCTGAAAGCGGAAATCGATTAATCAATCATACAAAGACCTCATCCGGGGTCTTTTTTAATGAAAAAGCGTCTGCAATTTATATTTAAACAGTAATTTTGGCTATTGGCTATTGGCTATTGGCTATTGGCTATTGGTCATCCACCAATACCTATTTTCCGGAGCTTTTTCCGGCTTTCACTACTCGCTTTTTTACACCTTGCCTGATCCTTCCGTAAAAAGAGCTCAGACAGGCCGTTCAATCCGGGCTAAAACATCCGGGTTTTTTACAACCATTTGGGCAATATATTCAAATTAATGTTTTTTAAATCAAATGATCATCCCCAAAAATCGAAACCCTTTACTGAAAATGTAAAGATCATCATCTGTGCAGATCCGTGTATTTGTGGGAAAAAATGCAATCACAAAAGTCACAAAAGCTTTTTGACACATGAGACCTATTAGATTTTAGTTGCTTATGTTGCGCATATTTTAGAACATAAGAAGAAACCTCGAAGAGGTTCGCCGATTCATTGATTAAATAATAAAAAGATCTGAGACAAAATCGAAGATTTTCATGTGGTTATTACTCTATTTACTTATCATCCTGAAAGGATCTGAACTCCATTATTTATGCATAATCATCTGTGCAAATTCGTGTAAATCTGTGGTTTAAAATCAAACACCTCATTAAGCTTTGCAAGGGCAATTTACATTAGCATCGGGTGCAGCCCGATGAATGCAAACAGCCCGATGACCCAAAAACACATACATCATCAACCGAACCCAACCCCGATTCAATATTCCCCGAATTTCCGGTTTCGGTTGAAAAAAAGAAAACTAATTCCTTATCTTTGTTCTTTATGGAAAATATGGACGCAACACAGGATAAAAGGCTCTTTCTCATTGATGCCTATGCAATGATTTTCAGGGGATATTACGCATTGATCAGAAGCCCGCGGATTACAAGTGCGGGATTGGATACCTCGGCTATTTTCGGTTTTACCAATTCACTGATCGAACTGATCCGCAGGGAAAGGCCAACGCATCTTGCCGTTGTATTCGACGTTGGAGAGGCCAGTGTCAGAACCACAGATTTCCTGGAATACAAAGCCAACCGAAGCGAAACGCCTGAGGCTATTACTGCGGCGATTCCTTACATCCACCGGATCCTTCAGGCCATGCACATCCCGATTTTAGGCGTACCCGGTTATGAAGCGGATGACGTAATCGGAACCATTGCCTGTAAAGCGGAAAAGGAAGGATATACCACGTTTATGGTAACTCCGGACAAGGATTTTGCCCAGCTCGTTACCGATAAGATAAAAATTTACAAACCCGGACTGAAAGGAAGTGAAGTTGAAATTTTAGGGGTGGAAGAAGTAAAAGCCAAATATCAGATCGAACGGCCTAAACAGGTCATTGATTTCCTGGCCATGATGGGCGACTCCGTCGACAATATTCCCGGACTCGAAGGGGTTGGGGAAAAGACCGCAATGAAATTCCTGAAAGAATACGGAAGCATTGAAAACCTGCTGGCCAATACCCACGAACTGAAAGGGAAACTGAAGGAAAAAGTGGAAGCTTCGGCTGAACGCGGTATCCTTTCCAAGAAACTCGCGACCATTATTTGTGATGCACCGGTGGAATTTCATCAGGAACAGTATGACCTGGAAACCCCGGATTTTGAAAAAGTAAAGGAAGTCTTTGACGAAATTGAGTTCAGGAGACTGTACGACAACTTATTCCGCGCTTTTGCGCCGGCTGTTAACGGAAATACATCAGTGGAAACAGTAACGGAAACGACCCCGCAGCAGAAAGTAGTACAGGCGGTGGGCCAGCTGGATCTTTTTGCTACCTATGAAGAAATAGACCAGGTAGCAGGAACGAAATCCACCATCGAACACAACGATCACCTGTATCAGTTCGTAGACAATCCGAAAGCCCAGAAAATGCTGGTGAGAAATCTTTTACAGCAGAGGGTGGTATGTTTCGATACCGAAACCACTTCACTGAACGAACTGGAAGCCGAGCTGGTGGGAATGAGCTTTTCCTACAAAAAAGGATTGGCTTATTATGTTCCGCTTTCCGAAGATCAGGGCGAAGTATTGCAGACCCTGGAAATTTTCAGGCCGTTCTTTGAAAAGGAAGACCTCCTGAAAGTGGCCCATAATTTAAAATTCGATTATAAAATTTTAAGAAGATACGATATTACGGTAAAAGGAGCGATGTTCGATACGATGATCGCCCATTACCTCCTGAACCCCGACGGAAGGCACGGTATGGATTATCTTTCCGAAATCTATTTAGGCTATAAGCCCGTTTCCATCGAGACCATCATCGGCAAAAAAGGTAAAAACCAGGGGACTTTCCGGGATGCGGATCTCAGAACCCAGACCGATTATGCAGCGGAAGATGCCGACGTAACCTTCCAGCTGTACGAGCTTTTTGCCCCGCAGCTGAAAAAGGAAAATCTGGAAGACCTGTTCTTTAACATTGAAATGCCGCTGATGGAAGTGCTGGCTAAAATGGAACTCGCAGGTATTTCACTGGACGAAAAGTGGCTGGCACAGGAAAGCATCGATCTGGAAAACGACCTGCGGCAGCTGGAAGCCAAAATATTTGAACTTTCCGGAGAAGAATTTAACGTCAACTCTCCGAAACAGCTCGGTGAAGTCCTTTTCGAAAAACTTCAGCTGGATCCGAAAGCCAAGAAAACCAAGACCGGACAATATGCGACTTCGGAAGATATCCTGCAGAAGCTTGCAGGCAAGCACGAGATCATCCAGCATATTTTAGAATACAGGACGTATCAGAAACTGAAATCGACTTATGTGGATGCCCTGCCGTCCCAGATTGAAAAATCAGACAACCGCGTACATACCAACTTTTCCCAGACTACGGCTGCTACGGGCCGTCTGGCCAGTGTCAACCCGAACCTGCAGAATATCCCGATCCGGACGCTGAGAGGCCAGCAGATCCGGGGAGCCTTTGTAGCCGGTGAAGGGAAGAAGATTATTTCTGCCGATTATTCCCAGATCGAGCTTCGTCTGATCGCTGAAATTTCTGGTGAGGACAACATGATCAAGGCCTTCCAGGACGGGGAAGATATTCACGCTTCTACCGCGGCGAAACTTTTCAATATTCCGTTGGAAGAAGTATCCAAAATCCAGAGAAGCCAGGCCAAGACCGTTAACTTCGGGATTTTATACGGCCAGGGTGCTTTTGCTCTGGCAGAGCAGACCGGATTGTCCAGAAGTGAGGCCAAACAGATGATCGAAGCCTATTTCGAAACCTACTCCAAATTGAAAGCTTATATGGCAGACCAAGTGAAAAAGGCGCGTGAAATCGGATATGTGGAAACCATTCTGGGGAGAAAACGCCACCTGAAAGACATCAGTTCCGGTAATTTCGTGGTTCGTGCCCATGCCGAACGAAACGCTGTCAACGCTCCAATCCAGGGAAGTGCGGCCGATGTCGTGAAAATGGCCATGATCAAGATCCAGAAAGAATTTGAAAAAGAAAAACTCCAGACCCGAATGCTGCTGCAGGTTCATGACGAATTGGTTTTTGAATCTCCGGTAGAAGAAGTGGAACTGGCCGTCAATATCATCAAAATGGAAATGGAAAATGCCATCGAAACCCAGGTTCCGTTACTGGTAGAAGTAGGAGTCGGAGAGAATTGGCTGGAAGCGCATTAAACTTATAAAAAATCACGATGCTTCGGTAGATTTAGCATTACATCATTACAGATCTATTATTTAGATATTGTATTTAGTAATAAAATTGTCATGCTAGACTTGCTGAAGCATCATTGCTTTACAATTATTATTTAAGTTTTAGGATAAGAAAGAAGCAGAAACTTTAACCATGAAAAAAACAAAAATATATATTCTTATTACATTTTTTACTCTTATAATCTTAGGAGTTTTCTTTTTTAGTTCAAGTGAAAAAGATCATACAGAAAAAAATCAGATAAGGAAATCTATGAAGGGAATGAAAGAAAATGTGAAAGAAGATTCTCTAATTGTTTTTAAAAATTTTATTAAAGATTTTAATTCTCATAAAGCTGAAAATATTGATCAATATATCGATCCGAAATTAGGAATGATGCTTTTTTTCCATGACGGACCCTACCCAATCCTCAGGATCAGTTCAAGTATAAGAGACGAAATCGATCGGTTTGGCCAGGATATTTTTGAGAATATAAATATTACCGATTCTCCCGAATATTTAGGGGATTTTGAATTTTCCAAAACCGGATTTTTCATCAGGCAGAATAATGGGGGCTTTTCTTTAAAAGATTTTGACAATACCTATACCTCGCATCCTGAATCGTTCTTTAAAAAAAACAGACAGCTCGAAACATCCTGCAATTTCTCTGCGGTAGGGATATCAAAAGGTCAGTATAATACCTACCATTTTTATTTTCAATTTAAAGGAAATAAGCTTACTCTTCTCGGATTAAGTACCGACTCCGTCAGTGATGATATGTTTGCGAATCCCAAAGCAGCTTTTATTCCGTTTGATAATAAAGAGGATATCGAAAATTATTTTCAAAAACAGAAACTATTCAGGGATAAAGCTAATAATGCCTATATTGACTTTGGTAAAAAAAAGATAACCTACTACGATTTTCCGGACGAACCGTTTACATTTGAATCTTTCGAAATTGATACAATCCAGAATAACTCCGGTAAAATAAAATCGGTGGAAATCATTTTTTACCCGGACCAGGCAAACAAAGAAGATGGGTTCTCAACTTATTTTTCAAATAAAGGCACTTTCGTGATTCCTCCTATGGGAGCAAGGCCTCCATATTTTTATGAACCGGTGAAATAGAGCTTACGTCCGTAAGTAAAGACGGACAGCCTGTATTCGGAAATTTTATCTGATATATCTTCATAGATATTCATCCTCATGATCATAAGTATTTTTTCTATTCCGATGATTTAGGATAAAGCAAATGTAAGAAAGGCGGCAAACATGATTCCGCTGATTATTAAGATAAAGACGGCAGATTTCTTTACATCATCCAGTGTTTTGCCTTCCTTTAAAATCAGTTTCCGGAAACCTTCCGAAATTAAGGTGAGCAAAGCGGCGGCGAAAAGCAAACCTAAGGCTGAATACACTCCGAAACCAAAAGGATTTCCTTCATCCTTGCCCAAAAAGAAAGGGATAAAATCATATAGGAAAAGGAAATTCCAGACGATGGGAAAAAGAACTTTCACCCACGGCTTCAACGGAAATCCACCCTGTCTTTGCTGCTGAATGATATGTAGATCTTTTTCAGATAAAGGAAATTTTGTTTTTTCCAGAAATCCCGTCTTTTCAATTTCACCGATAACAGTCTCAGGATCGGTCATAGTCCAGAAAACCACATGTTTGTTGTAATTGTCAACCCTGTGTAGAATCTTGATTCCTTTTCCGATTATCGGAACCGAAGCATAAGGTTTTATTGAGATAATATCCTGTGGCTGAAAAATAAGATTTCCTACGAGGGAGGCATTTATTTTCAGCATATTTTCATCAGCATACAGTTTTGCAAAAGGATAGGTGGCATTGGCTCTTCCGATCCTCGCGCCGCCTGTAAGGGTAAATGTTTTCATGGGTGTTTATTTTATAATTCTTATCACAGCCAGATCATCCGTTGGTTTCATTCCATAATGATGTTCCAGTTTTTTCAGTTTCCGGAAAAGCATTTCTTCGGAATTGTAATATTCCTTATCGATGCAAATATACTCAACCGGATGAATATTTTCCTCTGCATCTGCTTTTCTCATCTTAGAAAATGTACTGATGCCATCGGTAGCAATAGAAATGTCCTGAAGGTCATCAAAAATAATGATCTGGGTCTGATTTTGATACCAGTTTTCAAAATCTTCTTTAAGATGATAGGCAAAATAATCAGGCTTGTTGCCATTTTCAAATTCAGCGATTTTTCCGTTAATGCAGACCAGCCCGTCGCCGATGCAAAAAACAATTCCCTTATTTTCTTTTTGGTCATATAAAAGAATGAGCAGCGTCGTCAGCAGTTCTTTTTCATCTAAAAACAATGTGTTTTTTACGGCAATAATTTCATTAAAGAGCTGTTTCATAATTTCTTGTAACTCTTCTTCAAGCGTATCCCGGCGGTCTTTACGGTACATTTCTTCATAACTTTTCCCAAGAGCGATTTTCCGGAGGATTTTTCCGGTAAGAGCAGAAGCAAACTGGCTTTCCATAGCTGTAGAACAGCCATCCATAACCGCACAGAGTATTTTATGACTTCCAATGGATTTGATGATCAGGAAATCTTCACAGTGGTTGAGGTGGTAATCGCCAATCTGTAAGGCAGAGTAAATATTCATGGAACCACAAAAATAAGGATTTTGTTATTGCGGTTAACGTATCTGAAATAATTGGATTAAAATTTAACCAGAAATAAAAGAATCAACCCGTTAGGCCGTCTGATAAAATACCGTTTTAATAATCGGGAGTAAACTGCTTTACTGCTTCATCAATACCGTAATTTTGCTGTCTTTTGAAAGCTGACTATTTCCGGATCATATAAAACGGTGAAACATTTTTAGTAAGGATAATTTCCTTTTACCATTTCAAGTTTTTCGGAAAGTTCAGTCAATAGTGTTTCATGGATGGAAGACCATTCCCTGTGGTTTGTTAAAGTAAAATTTTTATAGAGACTTAGAAATTCAAAAAAGTTTTCCCTGTAGAGGCGAAAACTTTCATATACCCCCTGAAGTTCATAGGAAGAAGATTCTGAATAACCATACAGCAGGAACTGTTCGTCTTCCGTAAGTTTTTCTTCGTATGAAATTTCAGAAACCACCTTCAGGCTGTCTTTAAATGCGATGAGTTGCTTTGTAAGCAAATGATAGACAATTCCTAAAATGGCCCGGCATACCATTTCAGGATTTTTATTCATCGCATTTTTTTCAAGAATTTTAATCAGGTCATAGGTACTGGTTGAGGTGGAAATTTCAATGAATGCATAATCGGAAGCTGCTTCCGAAGCCAGAATACTATCCGCCCAATCCGTAATCTCTTTATTTGTGATGATTCCATATTTTATGAGTATGGCAAAAACGCTCAGGAGATTTTGATGATTAGCAATATTTTCTTTCATGCTCAGACACTGAATTCAATCCCGCCCACATAGGCCAGCGAGAAAAAATCGTCCTCTACGGAAACCGGTTTCGGAACCTGCCCGCGGTTTAGAAAGATAATGCAGTTCACTTCAAATTTCAGGTTGATTTCATTCAGCCTGTTCACCAGGATTGGGAGCCATTGCTCGGCAAAGGAATAATCGGAGAACTTTTCATAAATGGTACGGTTTCCGCCTTCAAAACCGTATTCTACAAAGTCATGGTCCAGCCAGACCGTATCCTGCGAAGCCGCAAATTTCGAAATATGGATGTCATCTGATTCTTCCAGGAGATAATAGTTTTCATCTTCCTCTACAAAATCATAAAAATCTTCCTCACTCTGAAAATTTCCTACCCAAAAATCTAATGTTTCCATATCTGTCGATTGCTAAATTAAAGCTTCAAAGGTATGACAATCTAAGGGAAAAACCAGACAATTACCAACAATATCGATTGGAGTTCTAGAAACCTCATAGGTTTTCAAAACCTATGAGGTTTACTCATTTATCTCTGTCAGTTGCTTATTTATAGCTTTAAAGTGATGATTCTATTAATCAAAACAGGCTTTCAGTTCTGTTAAAAATTTAACCTGTTCTGCTACAGCTTTAGTATTGAGTTCAGGATTTACAATAACGTGGTTCAGGCTTTTTAAAAATTTCTGAGCATGATCCTTGCCTTCCTGCTCTTCTATAATTCTTGCAATCTGGATATTCCTGATTCGTGAAAGTTCACCTCTGCTTTCGAGCATGGCATTCCATTGGTTTAAGTGCCTGGAAAGATGGGTTGTGTTATTAACTGTATCCAGATAAGCAATAGTTTCCAGCACTGCTTCCTGGTCAAAATAAAGTTCGGGCTTCTGCAGGTAATAGTCCAGGTAGCTGTTCAGATAGGCGACCGTTTCAGGCTCATTGTAATATGCTAGGACAACTGCATATAAGTCTCCGGCATAACAGACTTCACTTTTCAGCAAGTGGGTTCCGATCAGCTCAACCTGATGGCGGTATCCTTTCAAAGCGGAGAGATAGGCACCGACCGTTCTTGTTCGCCAGTTGAAATCCCCTAAAAGTGCTAGTGTGATGTCCTCGGTGATGTCTTCTTTATGTTGAATCAGATAATTTACCCATGACTGGTCATGTATATTTCTGATGTTCATATACAGCGGAAGTACCCATTGATCTATAAATTCTTTGCTAAGCTCAAAATTGTTACGGTAAGTTTCCAGGTGATGAAAAGCAGAAGTATGCCTCACCGTTGCACCGGCTGCATGTAAATTTAGTTTATTGTTTAAGTCATCGTCCATGAATTATTAATTTAGATAGTAATTATTAAAGTTATTAAAAGTAGTCCAATGTCAGGATTAATAGGCTGATAAAGTAATAGAATACGGATAAGCTGATAGTCAATACGGAGAAAATAACGTTATAAGAAAAGTAGCCGCGCACGATTGGAATATGTTCCAGCAATGAATTGATTCCGAAAAGCATAAAAAAATATCCCGGAATCAGAATACTGATGAGGAGCACAAATACAATGCTTTCAAAAATAGAGTCGATTGAAAAGTCTGAATTTTTTACAGCTACAATAATCCCCAGCAAAATACTGAGTCCAAAGATGACGGAAAAGAAAACGGAGGCCCGCTGATTTTTCTTTTTTCGTCTGAAAAATAGAAAGTAATAGAGATTGGACAGCCCTAAAAAAACAGAAAGTACACTTAAAAACTCAATCATCTTTACATCACTCTTTTCCCTGCTTCACTTTCCCGGATCGTCTTTTCCAGTCTTGACGCTCTGGTTTTTTCCTGTTTAGCGCTCATGATCCAGTGCCGCATTACTTTTTGGTAAGATGGCGCCTGAGTAATGAAAAACTCCCAGGCTTTTTTGTTAGCTTTAAATAGATCTTCAAATTCGGGACTTAGGGAAGCCGCTTCTTTTTCGTGGGAATAAATGGCCGATCTTTCTTCTTTTCTAAGTTCAAAAGCTTTCAGTCCGGCTTCAGTCATCAGTCCGGTTTTAGTGAGTTCCTCTATTTTCCGGATATTGACGGCACTCCAGATGCTGGTCGGTTTTCTGGGGGTAAACCGGATGCTGTAGCTTTCCTCATCAATCGATCTTCTCACCCCGTCGATCCATCCGAAACATAAAGCCTGCTCCACCGATTCCGGCCAGGTCATCGAAGGTTTTCCGGTTCCGACTTTATAAAATCCGACCAATAATTCCTTTTCGGTCTGATGGTTTTTCTCAAGCCATTGGCGGAATTCCTGAGGAGTTGGGAAGAAGGTTGGTTTCATTTCAATTAATCTGCGTTATATTCCTGAATTTTTCTTTGCAGCCGGTTTTCCAGATAAGTGTTTCCGCCAAGGAGTTCCTTAAGAATCACCATCGCTTCCTGTCTGTACTTTTCAATCTTCTCCGCAGTCCAGAAATGCGGAGGTTTCTGCAGATTGGTGATCCGGTCTGCCAGCTTTACGGCCCAGACTTCCTGAGGCTGCTGCCTGATTCTTTCCAGGCTGTCGGCCATCCTTTCATCTTTCGTAAGCTCCGCATTTTTAGTCAGTGCCAGAACACCTTCGGCAACCGCTTTCCCGAATTTTTCGCTCAGCTCTTCGAAAGTAGCATCGGTATCTTCCAGAACATCATGAAGCAATGCCAGCTGAACAGCAAACCCGCTATTAAAAGATTCCGATTGTCCGGCAGCAATCATAATTTCCATCGCTACGTTGCTGAGGTGAACAACGTACGGAAGATTGGTCCCCGGAATGGTCTGATTGATCTTGGCATGCTTCTGTGCCGCAAATTGTATAGTGGTTTGGTAAATATCCTGTAGGCTCATGTTTTCTTGTTTGTTAATAATGAAACTCGCTGCAAATATCTTCTCTAAAATTAATTTTCGCAGAAATAGGATAATTGTTGGTAAGATCTGTTGTCATATTATTTATAAAAGCCAATTAATACTTTTCTGAAAGGATCGAAATTTTTAGAAGCTGTTTGAATTATTTTTTTAAAAATAGGCAGAAAGGGTTTATATTGTTTAAATGCGAATAAAAACATATAGTTCAGACCTTTCTGCCAATAGTTGGCAAGGTATAAAAAATATTTTAC
>CAJYXJ010000065.1 GCA_913778085.1 uncultured Chryseobacterium sp. | reverse complement strand
GGGAATCTCAAATTGGGAACATTACCTGCTTTTAGTTGTACATTCGTCATCTTGATTATTTAATTTTCGTTAGTAAAAACATTAAGGATTTAAAAAAATTAAAAAGTGAGCCCCAGTTCCTTGAAATAGCCTTCGATTTCCAGGTCCAGCTCGGAGCGTTTGGCTTCCAGAGATCTGATTTCCTGCATGACTGCCTGGATATCAACCGGTTCTTCTTCGATGTGGGTGCTGATGTACCGGGAGATATTCAGATTATAGCCGTTTTCCAGGATTTCCTCCATCGGTACTCTCCGGGAATACCTTTCTTCTTCCGTCCGGAACTGATAGGTTTCAACAATTTTACCGATATCATCGGGTTCGCCGTTGTCTCCTTCACGCAGGCGGTTTTGCCGCTTGTCTTTCTTATAACATTCGCTGGCATTGATGAAAAGAACATCGTTAAACTTTTTACATTTCTTCAGGACCAGGATACAGACCGGAATCCCTGTGGAAAAGAACAGATTGGAAGGCAGCCCGATTACCGTATCGATATGATTGTCTTTCAGCAGTTTGGTACGGATCCTTTCTTCGGCACCGCTGCGGAAAAGGACACCATGCGGAAGAATGATGGCCATCGTCCCGTTATTGGAGAGATAGTGAAACCCATGAATCAGGAAAGCAAAATCCGCCGCTGACTTTGGGGCCAGTCCGTAACTTTTGAACCGGAAGTCATCTGCGAGGCTTTCACCGGGCTCCCATTTCAGGCTGAAAGGAGGATTGGCCACTATACCGTCGAACTCGGTCTTCCTAGCAGGATTCATTTCATTCAGCAGATCCCAGTCGTTGGAAAGCGTGTCTCCGTGGTGGATTTCGAACTCCGTATCCTTTACCCCGTGCAGCAGCATATTCATACGGGCAAGGTTATAAGTCGTGATGTTTTTCTCCTGGCCGTAAATTTTCCCGATACGGCCTCCGCTTTCGTGCAGCCGGCGGCGGACATTCAGCAGCAAAGAGCCTGATCCGCAAGTGAAATCCAGTACCCGTTCCAGTTTTTTCTTTTCTCCCAGAGCCGGATTCTGGCTGTCCAGGATCACAATTCTGGATAAGATGGTAGACATCTGCTGCGGGGTATAGAATTCACCGGCTTTCTTTCCTGAACCTGCCGCAAACTGCCCGATCAGATATTCATAGGCATCTCCCAAAATATCGGTATCGGTAGAGAAAGCCGCAATTCCTTCGGCAATTTTCTGGATGATGATGCACAGCTTTTTATTTCTTTCAGGAGCGGTCCTTCCCAGTTTTTCTGAATTCAGATTGATTTCCGAAAACAATCCCTGAAATGTGCTTTCAAAAGATTCGTTTTCGATGTACCGGAAGCCTTCTTCGAGTGTCGTCAGAAGATCCCCGTTCTGAGTCCTGGCAAGCTCCGAAATGTTGCTCCACAGATGTTGCGGCTTGATGACATAATGGATTTTCCGGCGCATCTGCTTCTCAAAATCCGGCACGTCTGCTTCATTAGCTTCGTACCAGAGCCCTAAGGCTGTAAGCTGATCCTCTTTTTTTAACTGAGGATAATCTTTTCCCAGTTCTTTTTTCACGGCTTCCTCATAATTGTCCGACAGATAACGGAGGAATAAAAAAGAAAGCATGTAATCCCGGAAATCATCCGCGTTCATTGCTCCCCGTAGCTGGCCGGCGATTTCCCAAAGGGTTTTACCCAATTGCTGTTGTTGTTTCAGTGTCATGATTATTTTAATTTTTTCAACGGTTCATCCGGTTTTAAATAAAATTTAAATCCTGGAGAATAATTTCCGTTATGTATTTTTAAAGTATTTAAGAATTACTCATAGGCTGCCAGGCCAGAGATCTCACGGCCCTGCGCCTGCTTTTTCAGGTGAGGTAAAAGATCTGACATCAGGGAAAGCTCCTTTGTTCTCCGCTCTTTCCAGCTGAGCTGCAAGGGCTCCAGAAGGTCGGTCAGCCGTTCTCCGTCGAAAATCATCCGCTTCAGCACCTCATCGATAAAATCCTTCAGGACCGGTGCCGGTAAATGATGCCTGGTGGCAATGGCAAGAAGTTCCCTGTTGCTTTTCTCAATTTTAAAAATCTGGTAACCGCTGCGCAATGCATGTTCGTCCTGCCCGCTGTTCCAGTCAAGTGCATTGATGTATTCGGTGAGATCCTCCTGCTCTTCCATCATGTTGGAACTGGAAGTCAGTAAGCTGATTACCTGCATTTTGGTCATCTTCTGCTTAGCCGGCTTCTTTTTCATATTTTCGGCAATAAGTGACATGATGTAATCGTAATCAATAATAGTGGATGCAAAAAGGATGAATTCGAAATCAAGCTGCTGTACATCTGCCGGAGTATTTTCTCCTTCTTCCTGCTGTCTTTTCCTGAACTGTTTAGCCGTTTCCATATAGGAGCTTCTGAATGATCGTAAGCTGTCCTCAGGCAATAACGTGTCAATATGTTCTTTCTGTCCGTTATCTAAATCGGTGTATTGGTCCAACTGGGTTTTCAGCCGCTGCACTTCTTTAAAGTTTTTCAGAAAGGCAATCTTGGCGGCATCGCCTTTTAAATTAAAAACTTCGTGCGGTTCGCATTCCAGACCGTTCTTTTTCATAAAGTCATCCAGGTTGGCCACCGCGTCCCTGTATTTTTCAATGACCACCGGTGCGGGCTCCACCAGCCATATCTCTTTGGCTCTGGCAGCGGCATCTTCACCGGAGAATAAACTGATGGCTGCATTTACCGCTTCCTGCTGCTGGCGGAAATCCAGGATGCTGCCATGCGGCTTATTTCCTGTAAGCACCCGGTTGGTCCGTGAAAATGCCTGGATCAGTCCATGGTATTTCAGGTTTTTATCCACATACAACGTATTGAGGTACTTGGAATCAAAGCCCGTTAGTAACATATCTACGACAATGGTAATATCAATTTTATTTTTGTGCGGCTCATCGGCATTGCTGAATTGGTGGTTTTTTATTCTTCTCTGTACATCCTGATAATAGGCATCAAATTCATAGATGCTGTGATTCGTATGATATTGCCGGTTATAGTCTTCAATAATCATTTTCAGTGCAGCTTTCTTTTCATCCGGATTGTGCCTGTTATCCAGTTTTTCCTGCTCCAGATCCTCCTGAATTTGCTGAATATCTTTATTTCCTTCCGCCGGCGGAGAAAATACACAGGTAATGTTCAGCCACTCGTAATCCGGATTTCCGTTTTTCTTTTTCTGCTGCATCTCTTTGAACAGGCGGTAGTATTCGATGGCGTTGCTGATCGAAGCAGTAGCGAGGATTGCATTAAAACGCCTGTTATTGGTAGAGGCATCATGCTTTTTCAGAATGGCTTCCGCCACAGCCTGACGGGCAAGCGTTTCTCCCGGTTTAAGTTTTCCGCTTCCCTGGCCTTTATAATAATCAATATGAAAACGCAGGACGTTTTTATCTTCTATGGCATGGGTAATGGTGTAGGCATGCAGCTGTTTTTCGAAAATATCCTCAGTTGTCCTGTAGAATGCCTGTTCACCCTCCCTTACGGTATAGCCTGAATTATCCGTGAAAATAGGGGTTCCGGTAAATCCGAAAAGCTGCGCGTGGGGAAAAAATGCCTTGATCGCCTTATGATTCTCCCCGAATTGCGAACGGTGGCACTCGTCAAAAATAAAGACTACCCGCTTGCTGCTCAAGGGCTGAAGACGCTCCTTATAATTTTTCCTGTTGCTGTCGTCCAAAGCAAGACCCAGCTTCTGAATGGTCGTTACGATCACTTTGTCGGCGTAATCTGTAGAAAGCAGCCTTCTGACCAGAGCTTCGGTATTGGTATTGGTTTCTACGCTTCCTTCCTGAAATTTGTTGAATTCTTCGCGGGTCTGCCGGTCCAGATCTTTACGGTCTACTACAAAAAGGCATTTTTCGATATCAGGATTATCTTTCAGCAGGGTGGAAGCTTTAAAAGAAGTTAATGTCTTGCCGCTTCCGGTGGTATGCCAGATGTAGCCGTTTCCGCGGTTCTGCTGAATGCAGTCGACGATCGCTTTCACTGCATAGATCTGATATGGGCGCATCACCAGCATTTTCTGTTCGCCCTCCACCAGCACCATATATTTACTGATCAGCTCACCGAGCGTACACTTGGGAAGAAACTTTTCAGCAAAAGAATCAATGTGCGTTACTTTCTTATTCTGCTCGTCTGCATATTGGTAAACCGGCAGGAATTGTTCGTCCGCATTGAAGCTGAAATGCTGGTTTCTGTTGTTGGCGAAATAATATGTGTTGGTTTTATTGCTGACGATAAAGAGCTGCACGAAACACAGCAATGAATTGGTATATCCGTTTCCGGCGTCATTTTTATAATCGACGATCTGCTGCATGGCATTACGGGGCGAAAGCTCCAGGGTCTTCAGTTCCACCTGGACAATGGGAATCCCGTTGATCAGGATCATCACATCGTACCGGTGACTGCTTTTATCCGTATTCATCCTCAGCTGATTGATAACCTCATATTCGTTTTTGCACCAGTCCCTGATATTTACGAGCGTGTAATGTAAGGAAGTACCGTCTTCACGCTGAAAATAATTTCTTGTCCGCAATACTTTTGAAGCAGTAAAAACATCAGGATGGATGATGTCCGCTTTCAAACGTTCAAATTCGTTATCGGTTAGTTTTACATTATTAAGAATCTCGAACTTTTCACGGAAATTTCTTTCCAGTGCATATTTATCCCGTATATCTTTACGGTAAACATATTTAAGATCCTCCAGCTTCTTTATAAAAAATTCTTCGATCTGAGCTTCTCTGGTCATGGCTTCTGATTAATTACAACTGACAGGGGCATCGGTGCCTCACTGACTGATGGTAAAATTAGATCCTAAACAGATATTCACCTTACGGTTTTCCGTATGCTTCTTAAAATAAAAATATTCATAGAACATTCGTATTTCGGTAAGGCAAAAAATCATTAAGCCTTTGTTTTTTATACGACACTAAGATACTTAATACAAATGCTTTAAAATCCGGTTTTTTCTTATCGTAACCTGATTAAAATAAAATAAACCGCTATCCTCAGATTTCTCACTTTGGGTAAACAAAAATCCCCAAGCTTTCGCCTGGGGATTCTATTTTTATGAATTGTTTAAGTCTTATTTCACTTCTTCAAAATCTGCATCCTGAACATCATCAGCACCTCCTGCGTTACCCGCATTCTGCTGAGCTCCTGCATCAGCACCCGGCTGTTGACCTGCTGCGTAAAGTTCTTCGGAAGCGGCCATCCATGCAGCATCCAAAGCTTCTGTTTTCGCCTTTACGTCGTCTGCATTTTTAGCTTCAAAAGCCGTCTTTAATTCTCCGTGAGCGGCTTCAATCGCTGCTTTTTTGTCGGCAGACAATTTCTCGCCAAACTCCTTCAGCTGCTTCTCGGTCTGGAAGATCAATCCGTCTGCTTTATTGAAGATTTCAACTTCTTCTTTTCTTTTCGCATCCGCAGCAGAGTTTTCCTGAGCTTCTTTTTTCATTCTTTCGATTTCTTCGTCGGAAAGACCTGAAGAAGCCTGGATTTTGATCGACTGTTCTTTACCGGTTCCTTTATCTTTTGCTGAAACGCTAAGGATACCGTTGGCATCGATGTCGAAAGTTACTTCGATCTGAGGAACGCCTCTTGGTGCCGGTGGAATATCGGTAAGGTCGAATCTACCGATTTCCTTGTTATCGTTGAACATCGGTCTTTCCCCCTGTCCTACTCTGATGCTTACCGCAGGCTGGTTGTCGGAAGCCGTAGAGAATACTTCAGATTTTTTAGTCGGGATCGTTGTATTCGCTTCAATTAATTTCGTGAAAACAGAACCCATTGTTTCGATACCTAAAGAAAGTGGTGTAACATCTAATAAAAGAACGTCTTTCACATCACCCGTCAATACACCTCCCTGAATAGCTGCACCGATGGCTACAACCTCATCCGGGTTAACTCCTTTAGATGGTTTTTTACCGAAGAATTTCTCAACTTCTTCCTGGATGATCGGAATTCTTGTAGAACCGCCCACCAGGATTACTTCGTCGATATCGGAAGTCGATAAACCTGCATCTTTCAATGCTTTCGCTACCGGCTCCATTGATCTTCTTACCAAATCGGCAGATAACTGCTCGAATTTAGCTTTCGTTAATGTTTTTACCAAGTGCTTAGGCCCTGTAGCCGTAGCCGTGATGTACGGAAGGTTGATTTCAGTCTGCGGAGAAGAAGATAATTCAATTTTAGCTTTTTCAGCCGCTTCTTTTAATCTCTGTAATGCAATCGCATCAGATTTTAAATCTACTCCTTCTTCAGACTTGAACTCGTCCGCCATCCAGTTGATGATCACATCATCAAAGTCATCCCCACCTAAGTGCGTATCACCGTTAGTAGACAATACTTCAAATACACCGTCTCCCAGATCAAGAATAGAAATATCGAAAGTACCCCCTCCAAGGTCGTATACCGCGATTTTCTGGTCTTTATGGTTTTTATCAAGACCGTAAGCCAAAGCTGCTGCCGTAGGCTCGTTGATGATTCTTTCTACTTTAAGGCCGGCGATTTCACCTGCCTCTTTGGTAGCCTGTCTCTGTGCATCGTTAAAGTAAGCCGGAACCGTAATTACCGCTCTTGTTACTTCCTGGCCAAGATAATCTTCAGCTGTCTTCTTCATTTTCTGAAGCGTCATGGCGGAGATTTCCTGTGGGGTATATTCTCTGTCGTCGATTTTCACTTTTACCGTATCATTCGGTCCTGATACCACTTTATAAGGTACTCTGGAGATTTCTGAAGCATCATCTTTAAAATGAGTTCCGATAAATCTTTTGATAGAATAAACAGTCTTTGTAGGATTGGTTACCGCCTGTCTTTTGGCAGGATCCCCTACTTTTCTTTCACCGTCTTCGGTAAATGCCACGATGGACGGTGTTGTTCTTTTACCTTCCGCGTTAGGAATTACAACAGGGTCTTTCCCCTCCATTACAGCAACACAAGAGTTGGTTGTTCCTAAGTCGATTCCAATTATTTTACTCATAATATTTTTTTATTTTTTCTAATTTTAGTTTTAAAAATACACTCAGTATTTCTCAATATTTATACCATTCAAAATTTTGTGACAAATTGACATTCCTCTGAAAAAAAAATAACAATTAAAAAATTTTTTTGAACGAAATATTTCAGAATAATCAGTTTGAATCAGTTCAAACATACTTTATCCTTTTTTGCAGTTTTGTCATAATTCCATTTTTTTCAGTGAAAACCCTATCACTTTTGTCACTTTTAAATTTTCCCTGAATCTGTTTTTGGGAAAAATTCAGCTGGATCGTTATATTTTTAATCCGATTTTTTTAATAACTTTAAAGAATTGCGGGTCCTATCCGGTTAGACGGCTGTTTATGCTTAAAAATTAATTAAAGTTTAACGTGAAAAGATTCTCAGCGATACCACAAATCAGTATTTTTGATAAATTATAAACTAGAAAATGTCACTACATTTCAATCCGAGAGATATTACCTGGCTGGCCTTCAACGAAAGGGTTTTGCAGGAAGCAATGGACGAAAAGGTCCCTTTACATTTAAGAATCCGTTTTTTAGGCATTTTTTCCAATAACCTTGACGAATTTTTCCGGGTACGGGTAGCAGGTTTGAAGCGTGCCATGGATTTTAAGGAAAAAGTAATTGCTGAATCTTTCTATCAGCCGCCATCCAAGATTCTCCAGAAGATCAACGAGATTGTAATGAGGCAGCAGCAGAATTTCGATAAGACCTGGAAAAAGATACAGGCTGAAATGGCTGAGCAACATATCTTTATTAAAACCTCAAAAAACCTGACGGCAAAACAGAAAGAATTTGTCCGTAAATATTTTGACGAAGTGGTGGAATCCAATGTGATCCCGATCCTTCTTCACGAAAATACACCGATGCCCTATATGCGGGATAAAAGTCTCTACCTGGGTGTGTCGATGCGGAAAAAAGACTGGCAATATTCCAGCAATTATGCGATTATCGAAATTCCGTCCCGTTTTGTAGGAAGATTTTTACTGCTCCCTACCGAAAGCCCGGAAGAAAAGAATGTCATGCTGCTGGAAGATGTGATCGCTTTCAATTTACCGCACATCTTTTCATATTTCGGCTATGATGAATTTTCAGCCAATGCTTTTAAGGTGACCAAAGATGCAGAACTGGATCTGGACAATGATATTAAAACAAACTTTGCGGAAAAGATTGAAAAAGGTTTAAAGAACAGGAGAAAAGGAAAACCCACGCGTTTCGTCTTCGACAAAGATATGGATAAAGCATTGCTTGAGATGCTGATCCGTAAATTAAATTTAACGAAAAAAGACAGCATTATCCCGGGCGGCAAAATTCATAACTTCAAACATTTTATGGATTTTCCCGATGTATTTGAAAAATATGAACGTCCGGTCGAAAGAACTTCTTTTACCCACCCGGATTTTGAACACGGCGAAAGAGTTACCGATGTCATTCTGAAGCATGATGTCCTCCTTACCTTTCCTTATCATAAATACAATCCGGTGATCGACCTTCTCCGCGAAGCCGCAATGGATCCGGATGTAAAGTCGATCCAAATCACGGCATACCGTCTGGCCAGCAGCTCGAAAATCATCAATGCCCTCATTTACGCGGCCAGAAACGGCAAGGAAGTAACGGTAATGCTTGAACTTCAGGCGAGGTTTGATGAAGAATCCAATCTCGAATGGAAAGAGATGCTGGAACCCGAAGGCATCAGGGTCCTGATCGGATTGCCCGGCAAAAAGGTGCATGCCAAGTTGTGTGTGATCAAAAAAAGGTCCCATAACAAAACCATTCAGTATGGCTTCATCAGTACCGGGAATTTCAATGAAAAAACCGCAAGAATCTATGGCGACCATCTTCTGATGACGGCAGACCGTGGTGTTATGGCTGATATCAATAAGGTATTCAATGTGCTGAAAAAGCCTAAAGAAGATTATCTGCCTGTTTTGAAGACCTGCAAAAACCTGCTGGTATGCCCTCAGTTTATGCGTGAAAAGATCGTTCACCACATCGATAAGGAAATTGAGGAGGCCAAAGCCGGAAGACGGGCCGAAATGATCATCAAAGCCAATTCGGTAAGCGACCGGGCCCTGATTGAAAAATTATACGAAGCGGCAGCTGCCGGGGTGATCATCAACATGATCGTAAGAGGAATTTACTGTGCCGTAAACCAGAAAGAATTTAAAGAAAAAATAAAAGGCATCAGCATTGTGGATGAATACCTCGAACATGCAAGAGTGATGTATTTCTACAACAAAGGCGCTGAGGATATGTACATTTCCTCCGCGGACTGGATGACGAGAAACCTGGATTACCGGATTGAAGCGGCCGCCAAAATAACCGATAAGAATCTGAAGAAGGAATTAAAAGATATTCTGGACATTCAGCTGAAAGATAATGTAAAAGCCCGTATTTTAGACAAAAAATTGAGTAACGAGTATATCGACAATAATAAAGAAAAATGCCGTTCTCAGATTGAAACGTATCGATACTTAAAAGCTAAAACGAATAAATAATGAAGATTGCAGCCATAGATATAGGGAGTAATGCCGCCAGACTCTTAATTAATGAGGTAAAAATCAACAACAGGAAGCCTGAGTTTATCAAACTAAACCTGCTCAGGATTCCTTTACGGCTGGGAATGGATGTATTTACGCTTGGGAAAATCGGGGAAGAACGGGAAACCATGGTGATCGATTCCATGAAAATTTTCAGCGATCTGATGAAGGTCTATAAAGTGGAACATTATCGCGCCTGCGCCACGAGTGCCATGCGGGACGCTGCCAATGGCCAGGAAATTATCGACGAGGTGAAAAGAACGTCAGGAATCAATATCGAGATTATTTCCGGGGATGAAGAAGCCGGTTTGGTTTTTGAAAACCATATAGCCGAAGGGCTGGATAATGAATTCGCATACCTTTACATCGATGTGGGCGGCGGTTCTACCGAACTTACTTTCTATGAAAACGGAAAGATGATCTATGAAAAATCCTTCAACATCGGCACCATACGCTTGCTGAATAACCTGGTAACACCTGATAACTGGAAAGATATGAAAGAGGAAATCCGGAAGAATATCAACAGCAAAAAGCCGATTGTGGCCATCGGTTCGGGCGGGAATATCAACAAAGTGTTTTCTATGAGCAAAACCAAAGACGGCAAACCGATGTCCCTTACCCATCTTAAAAAAGTTTATAAGGCATTCGACGACCTGACGGTTGATGAAAGAATGACCAAATACAACCTTCGCGAAGACCGGGCCGATGTACTGGTGCATGCATTAAAAGTATTCAACAATGTGATGTCGTGGTCGGAGATCAACCGGATTTTTGTGCCGAAAATTTCTGTAGCGGATGGTCTGATCCATAATATTTACAGCAAACTTCAGGATAAGAAGTGATTGTTAATCATAAATTTTAAAGCCGTTCGATTTATTTCGGGCGGTTTTTCTTTTGATTGAAACTGAAGTGGTGAATGGTGAATTTACTGCGTAGTGTATAGTGAATGTTTGATCTGCTGGTTTTTCAAAACACAGAGATTTTCATTCCTTTAGGAATCTAAACCTGAGCCCTTCCATGCTGTTCTCTGATATGATGTTGAGATCCCTACAGGATGGACAAAACAGACACAGAAAAGTTTGCCAAAAAGAAATTGATTATTCACTCATTGACTATTGACAATTGACTCGAAGAAATTGACAATTAACCATTCACCCTTCTACAAATTTGTACAATTTTTGCTACCACATAAAGTAAAATTGAATTTCAAACGTCGGTACTGTTAATAAGAATAAAAATGAACTCGATTAAAATAATCCTCACCGGATCAACGGGAATGGTCGGAGAAGGCGTGCTGATGGAGTGCCTTGACAATCCGAATATTTCCGAAATCCTGAGCGTCAGCCGGAAACCTTCCGGAAAAAAACACGCGAAGCTGAAAGAATATATCGTTTCCGATTTCCTGAAGATCGATCTGAATGATGAAAACCTGAAAGGTTACGATGCCGTATTTTTCTGCGCGGGAATCAGCAGCGTTGGGATGAGCGAGGAAGAATATACCAAAATCACGTTTGATACAACCATGCATTTTGCCAAAGCCGTTCGCAGCCAGAACACGGATATGGTTTTCAATTATGTTTCAGGGTTGTACACGGATAAAACCGAAAGCGGGAAAATGATGTGGGCCAGAATAAAAGGCAGAACGGAAAACGCCCTCAGGAAGCTGGGATTCAGGGCGGCGTATAATTTCCGGCCCGGATTTATGAAACCGGTGGAAGGTCAGAAAAACATAAAATGGTTCTTTAAACCATTTATTTGGATTTTTCCTGCTGTATTTCCTTCAAAATCATTAACTTTACGGGAAGTGGGGGTCGCCATGATCAATGCGGTACTGAAAGGATACCCGACCTCAACATTAGAAATCAAGGACATTAAAAATTTAGCGCTATGAAAGGAATGTTAAAACGAATTTTTTTGGTTGCTTTTATTTTATTGGTCCTGACTGCTATTTCAGGTTTTTTTTACATGCAGAAGCATCCGCTGGAAGGGAATACTAAATTAACGGGAAAAAATTTACATTTTTCAGGTCAGGTTTCCAAATAGAATATGCTCTATAGAAAATACAGATCGTTATCTTGGTTAACGGTTGTTTTTTTATGGGTATGCAAGCCATATTTAACCCAGCTGTTTTCTTATTATCTTTTTATTAATCATTTATTAAAATTTACTTAAAATAATTGCAAGACAGAAACTTCATTTTTGCATAAAATTAAAGTAAGTAAAAAATGATTCACAACTACTTATTAAAAAGTTCTGTTGCAGCCGCATTTTTCCTCCAGGGAGCGGTTTTCGGGCAGACCTCTCTTATCCATTACTGGAATTTTAACAATAATGCCTCTGCTGCTTCCATCACAACTCCCACCTCTACATTAACGGGCGGTTCGATGACAGCCGTGGCCAACGGTACGACAGACATCGATTTTGCCGGAGGAACAGGCCAGAACTTCAACATTCAGAATTTAAACGCGAGAAACGGAGATGCTTCCGGAACACATTTGAGATACAACAATCCGATTAATGGCAGCCTCCAGTTCAATTTGCCGACCACTGGCTATAATAACGTGGTGGTAAAATTTACGACCCGAAGATCAGGATCGGGAGCAGGAACCCAAACCTGGAAATATTCTACGGATGGAACGACCTTTACAACTTACCAGACCGTTTCCCCGCTTGATGCAGATCCACAGCTGGTGACGTTCGATTTTTCAGGTGTTGCGGGGGCATCCAATAATCCGAATTTCAAATTAAAAGTTGAATTTGCAGCAGGAAGCGGCGGAACCGTAGGAAACAACCGATTCGATAACTTTACGGTAGATGCTACGCCGGTTGCTGCAGCGGACACCACGCCACCAACCGTTACCTATCTTCCTGCAAACAACACAAATAATGCTTCAACAACTGTAAACCCTACGATTTCGTTCAATGAAAACGTAAGATTGACAGACAACTCGGCCATCAACGATTCTAATGCACAAATGCTTGTGGATTTCCGCCTTGGAAATGCTTCAGGTTCACAGGTTCCCTTTACGACTACTTTTGCCAATAATAAAATCACGGTAATCCCTGCTCCGGGCATGGTTCCGAACCAGACCTATTACTTGGCTTTAAAACCGAATATGGTGGAAGACACAAGCGATAATGCGGTAACGGCGGTTACCTCTACCACTTTCACCACGGCAGGAACATCCGTTTCTCTGGATAAAAACTTTATTAAAGTTAATGAAAACGCAGGAACTTTAGCTTTCAAGATCAATGTGGCGAATCCATCCAGTTCTACAGTAAATCTGGTAGTAAAACCCGCTCCTTTCAGTACGGCCGGCAGCGGAGATTTTACATTGGCTAATCAAACCATCAGCCTTACGCCTTCCACAACAAGCTATACGGTAAATATCCCGATCATTGATGATACACTGGAGGAACAGCAGGCGGAATATTTCGTCGTAAGCCTTGAAAACCCGACAGGTGCTACCATTTCCGGAGACAGCAATGCTACGGTTTACATTATTGATAACGACAAGCCTGCTCCGGTTCCTTCTCAGCAGATTTCCCTCAATTACATCGGCAGCTTCGACCCTTCAGGAACAAATACCAGCTCTACGGAAATTGTCGTTCATGATCCTGCCACACAAAGACTGTTCACCATCAGCTCGGTTACGGATGTTTTTGACATCATTAATTTCAGCAATCCGAATCAGCCGTCAGTTATAAATACCATCAATATGGCTCCTTACGGTGGAATTACCAGTATTGCCGTAAAAAACGGAATCATTGCCGCCGCTTCTCCAAATACCAATCCTCAGCAGAACGGATCAGTAGTCTTTTTTGATATTAACGGAAACTTCCTGAAGCAGGTAACCGTAGGCGCATTGCCGGATATGGTTACTTTTTCACCGGACGGAACCAAAGTAATGACCGCAAACGAAGGGGAACCGAACGACGCTTATACCGTAGATCCGGAAGGAACGATCAGTATTATCGATATTTCGGGAGGCATTGCCAACCTTACCCAGAGCAATGTGACTACGCTTAATTTCAATGCGTTCGATTCACAGGTAGCTACCCTTACAGCAACCGGTTTAAGAAAAGTAAGAACCAACAACACACTTTCTCAGGATCTGGAGCCTGAATACATCACGATCAGTGCAGACAGCCAGAAAGCATGGGTAACATTACAGGAAAACAATGCCGTTGCCGAAGTAAATTTAGCTTCAAAAACCATCACCGGGATCTGGGGCCTGGGGAAAAAAGACATGAGCATCCCGGGGAACGGGTTTGATGCTTCGGACAATAACGGAGAAATATTAATAGCCAACTGGCCGGTAAAAGCCTATTATACGCCGGATGCCGTGCAGAATTATAAAATAGGAAACACCAATTACATCGTAACGGCGAACGAAGGAGATGAAAAAGACCTGTCCGGCTTCAGCGAAAGAACGACGGTAGGTGCAAGTACCTATACTTTGGATCCTGCTGTATTCCCTCAGGCATCGGTATTGAAGGCATCTTATAACCTGGGAAGATTCAGGGTGTCGAATGCTACCGGAAATACGGATGGCGATGCGGATTTTGAAGAAATGGCAGCCTTGGGTGCACGCTCGTTCTCCATTTTCAATGCCGATACCAAACAGATTGTTTATGACAGCGGAGATCGTTTTGAAAGGTATATTGCCGCAAATCATCCTTTAATTTTCAATGCCGATAACGAATCGAATACCATAAAAAGCAGGAGCCGTGCAAAAGGTCCGGAGCCGGAGGGCATTGCTTTAGGAAATATCAACGGGCAGACCTATGCTTTTATCACTCTGGAAAGAACGGGAGGTGTCATGGTGTATAACATCACTGATCCGAACAACCCGACGTTTACAGATTACAAGCACTCCCGCATGACTTCCGCTTATGGCGGCGATAACGGACCGGAAGGCATTACCTACATAGCTCCCGCCAACACCACTACCGGAAAAGGCTATGTGATCGTGGCCAATGAAATAAGCGGTACTTTGTCTATGTATGAGGTTACCGGTACCGGAACACTGGCTGCCGGTGAGGTAAAAGCCGAAAAACCGACCTTCAATATGTTCCCGAACCCGGTTGCCAAAGGCAGTACCCTGTACTTCAACAGGGCACAGGATTATGAGCTGTACGATATGTCCGGAAAACTATTGAGTAAAGAAAAAAATGCATTAACCATCGATACTTCTAAACTTTCTGCCGGTGTTTACCTGGTGAAAACCTCCGAAGGTCATGTAAAAAGAGTTATTGTAAAGTAGAATATATTATTTAGTTGATTGAATGAGTCCCGGCTTCCGGGGCTTTTTTTATTACTCGGAATTTGATTATTTTTACTCTAAAAAACGCCATGAAAGAACAGCTGGAAGAAATCATCCGTTATGTTTACCATAAAGAAAAGCGTAATCTCTTTACCTTTTTAACCGGTGCCGGAATTTCATCCGACAGTGGGATCCCGACCTATCGCGGAACCGACGGCATCTGGGTAAAGGGAACTCGGTTTCATAAACCTGAAAAGTTCGGTACTCTCCGTTACTTCAGACAGCATCCTGAAGAAGTCTGGCAGTATTCTTTATTCAGAAAGAAAATGTTTGAAACGGCTATGCCCAATCCAAGCCATCACGCACTGGCAGAAATTGAAGAGATGCTGGAAGACCGTTTTCATCTCGTCACCCAGAATATCGATAACCTTCACCGCCGGGCCGGCAATACCAGGCTGTATGAAATTCACGGAAACAACAGGGAAATCAAATGTTCCAACGGCTGCAAAGGAATTAGCCTTTTCCCGCAGGAAATTAAAGGAAAAGATATTGATGAAGATCTTACCCGCAATGATATTGCATTGCTCACCTGCCCGGACTGCGGACATTGGATGCGGCCGAATATCCTTTGGTTTGATGAATATTATGACGAAAAAACGAATAAAAAGTTCAGTGCTTTAAAGGTTGCCAAAAACAGCGGCGTTCTTTTCATTATCGGAACTTCCGGTGCCACGAATCTTCCAGTTTCCATTGCTGAGACAGCTCTGAAATACGGCTCTTTCGTCATAGACATTAATACGGAAGATAATCATTTCACGGAACTGATCAGGAACAAAAAGAATAAATTGATTATCCGGGAAAAATCGACCAAAGTATTGGTGTCGATCAAAGAAATTATTACAAATTTAAACCAATAGTATGTTTGCTTTTTCATTGGATAACGGAAAAGAAACTGACATAATCACTTTTATTGATGATGTAAAAAATCTTGAAAGCAACAGCATAAACCTGGGGTATCGTAAAGTAAGATTAATAAATGTTTACCGGAAAGAAAAAATGACGGATAAAATCGAGAAGGCTACAAAAATTTACGAAAATCAGGGCTTTATCCATCTGTTGGATAAGAATAATTCGATCATTACTTCTACTTTTATAAGCAATATCAAAATCAGTAAATCCGATAAAAACAGCTTGATTCTCAGTGGATACTTATGGTTCAAACCTAAAGGATTCCATAAAATCTGCAAAATGTTTATCAACAATGAAATTACGGAAAAGAATACCTGGAAAAAACTGAATCGTGACGAATTGCAGGGCTGGCTTGTTTTTGCAGGATGCATCATGAGACCCGTGCCGGACCGCGAAAACCTTATTATCAGCATTGATGGAAATAATTTCCATAACCTGGATGGTTTTTACTGCACACTTGGTGAAGAAATAAACGGGATCGGAGGATACTTCGGCAGACAGAGGTATGCTTTATATGATTGCTTACGGGAAGATTTCGGGTAAAATCAATCTCGAAAATTACATGGTATCATCACCAGCGCAGCAAAAAGCTTTTAAAAACAGATTTTAATAAAATTAAAACGCTGTTTGAAGAATTTGGTATTTCTGTCATTTTAAAGTAAAAGACCCGGTAAAATTTACCGGGTTATTTTCAATGCATATCGTCATAGATCCTTATCAGGTCTACAATATTTTTCACCTGCAGTTTCTCAAAGATTTTTTTTTTGTATGTACTGATGGTCGACATTTTCAGATTCAGGGTGTTTGAAATTTCGATATTACCGTTCCCTTCCGCCAGAAGTTTAAAAATCTGAAATTCCCTTTTGGACAGCCTTTCCACGGAGTGGCTGTCCGCCGATTGGGTCACCAGCTTTTTCATCATATCCATCGTATAATAATATCCTTCTTCAAAAACAGAGGTGATGGCCGCAAGAATTTCCGTCTCCGAAGCGCCTTTATCGAGGTAGCCGGCAGCCCCCTCTTCAATATACTGGATGCCTACATTTTCGTCATATGTAGAAAAGATGAGGATTTTAAGCTGTTTCTGTTTCTTCTTCAGATCTTTGATCATAGCCTTGAAAATACTTTGCGGTATATCGACATCAATAATAAGCAGGTCATATGCTTTCCTGGAAACTTTCTCTTTTGTTTCTGTATAGGTTTCCGCAAAATCAATATCGCAAGGATACTGAAGCTTGGTTTCCAGCACAAGCGCAGTACCTTTTCTTACAACATAATGACCGTCAGCAATAAGTATATTTTTCATAGTCTAGTTTTTGATAAGATATTCCCTAAAAAAATGACATCCGGGCTATGAGGAAAATCTTTTTTGAATTTATTTCCAATTTCATAACAAGTAGCAGACCAAATACCATATTCCTATCACAATTTTATCTGTTTAAAGGATTTGCGGTATTTTTAAGTACAGCGTACCTACCGGAATTTTCAGAATGTCCCTAATTGTATTTTAGGCAAACCCAACCGGAAATTGTAAACATTAAAAAGAAAAAAGAATATCTCAGAAATCCTTTTATATAAAGCAGTGTAAACAAATTTTTAACAAAAATAATACATAAAACATTTATAAAAGGATAGAATTATTACTATGAATTTTTCATAATTTTTTTTTGAATTCCTCCAAAAATCTAAAAATACAGATTAAAAATCTTTATTTTCGATAAATTTAAGTTTTTTTTAACTTCATATGATCAGAATGGTTTTCAGACAGCAAATATTAAATTACCAGATCTCATAATGTTAAGGTGATTTGAATTCAGTTAAAGGCGGAAAAAGAAAAGACAGATGCGGGAATTTTGTCCCGCTAGTATCCGGTCTGCCCTGTGGTTTGAGTGGTCTTTTTTACGTACTCTTAAAAACAAACTGTATTTAAAATTCCTGATTATTTGTGTGTTTATTAAAGTCATACTAAAAATTGGATATTATTGAGTGCAGTTTAAAATCAGCCATAATAAAAAAAAGACAGACCCAAAGGATCTGTCTTAGAAAATATTTTTTTAGATTTTACTCTACGCTTACGACTTTTTCGATTTCCGGCGCATGCTGCTTGATGGTATTTTCAACACCTAACTTCAGGGTTGAAAAATTCAGCGAGCATCCTGAACAGTTTCCCAGGAGTTTTACATACACCAGGCTGTCCTTCACATCGATAAGTTCGATATCTCCTCCGTCTTTATTGAGAAACGGCCTGATGCTTTCCAGGGCTTCCATTACTCTCGTTACGGTATCTTCATGTGCTATATTTGTTGCCATATTTTTTCAGTTCAATTCGGTTTTCAAATGGAAGAATGTATTATTTTGCTTTCGGTGAACATCCTGCCATGGTGGTAATTTTTACAGCTTCCGTAGGAGGAAGGCTCTTATTTCTTTCCACCAGGCTTTCTACCATTTTACGGGCAGTTTCGGTGTAGATCTCCGCAATTTTAGAATGTTCCTGTAGGGCTGCCGGTCTTCCGACATCTCCCGCTTCACGGATACTCTGGATCAATGGAATTTCTCCCAGTACCGGAATTCCGAGGTCATCAGCCAGATACTGTGCCCCTTGCTGTCCGAAGATATAATATTTGTTATCCGGCAGTTCTTCCGGTGTAAAATAAGCCATATTCTCGATCAATCCCAATACCGGAATATTGATGCTTTCCATCTGGAACATTGCGATTCCCTTCCTTACATCGGCTAAAGCGACATGCTGAGGCGTACTCACAATTACGGCTCCTGTTACCGGCACTTCCTGGATGATGGATAGATGAATGTCTCCTGTTCCCGGAGGAAGATCGATCAGTAAAAAATCAAGCTCACCCCATGCGGCATCGCGGATCATCTGGTTTAGGGCCTTGGAAGCCATCGGGCCTCTCCACACCACTGCCTGGTTGGCTCCTGAGAAATAACCTATCGAAAGCATTTTTACACCGTAATTTTCAATCGGCTTCATCAGGCTTTTTCCGTTTACCTCTACAGAGATTGGCTTTTCGCCTTCCGTATCGAACATGGTGGGAACAGATGGCCCATAAATATCGGCATCCAGCAATCCTACTTTAAAGCCCATTTTTGCAAGGGTAACCGCCATATTGGCAGACACCGTAGACTTTCCGACGCCTCCTTTTCCGGAAGCGATGGCGATGATATTCTGAATCCCAGGAATCTGCTTCCCTTTGATCTGACTTTGCTGAATTTCGCTCGGCTCCGGAGAGACGATCTTTAATTTAAGATTCACTTCTTCCCCAAATTCGCTGGCAAACGCCTGTTTCATGGCTGCCTCCAGTTTTTTCTTTTCGTGCATGGCCGGAGAGTGTGCCGTCATGTCTATATATACATCAGCGCCCATGATCTGCAGGTTGTTCACCAAATCATCAACTTCTATTTCTTTAAGGAAATCCTGAACCTTTTCTTTCGTCAACATAAACTAAATAAATTGTTTACAAATTTACGTAATTTTTAGCTATTTAGAATAAGTAAAAGGACTGATAGATATTTTCTTTTGTGAAAACGAATTTTATAGTACTTTAGGGGAATTTTAATTTTTATCTATGAAAAGAGTATTCATCATTCTTCTTGGGATCCTTGCTCATAATCTGTTTTCGCAGCATTATTCGCAATACGTGAACCCGTTTATCGGGACAGGCGGCCATGGGCATACGTTTCCGGGAGCCATTGTGCCTTTCGGGATGGTACAGCTTTCGCCCGATACGAGAATCGACGGGAGCTGGGACGGCTGCAGCGGCTACCACTACTCCGATTCCGTGATCTACGGGTTTTCGCATACGCACCTTAACGGAACGGGCGTTTCGGATTACGGGGATATCATGCTGATGCCGACGATGGGGAAACCGGGTCTCAGTCCGAAAGAATATTCGTCATCCTTTTCGCATAAAAATGAAAAAGCGACGGCCGGATTTTATTCGGTAAAATTGGATAAGCATAATATTGATGTCCGTTTAACCACGACAAAAAGAGTGGGTTACCACGAATATACCTTCAACAATGCCGGAGATGCGAATATCATTCTCGATTTAAACCACCGGGATAAATTGCTGGAAGGTGAAGTAAAGATTATTGACAGCAAAACCGTTGAAGTTTTCAGAAGAAGTGAAGCGTGGGCTACCAACCAATATATCTATGCAAGAATCGAGTTTTCAAAACCTCTGAAAATTTCGAATAAAATGGTCAACGGAAAGGTGGAAAACAATCTTTTCGCGGGAACAAAACTTGCACTGGCATTTTCTTCCAAAGTAAAAAAAGGCGAAAAGATTGCAATAAAAGTTTCCCTTTCCCCGACAGGCTATGAAGGAGCCGGAAAGAATATGCTGGCAGAGGGGACATCCAATGATTTTGAAACCGTAAGAAAGCAGACGGTTGCCGACTGGGACAAAGAACTGTCCAAAATAGAAGTAAAATCTTCCGATAAAGATAAACTCACCGTTTTTTATACGGCGATGTATCACGTTTTCACCCAGCCGAACATCAATATGGATGTGGACGGAAAGTACAGGGGCCGCGACAACAAGTTTTATATGGCTAAAGGATTCGATTATTATTCGGTATTCTCGCTTTGGGATACTTTCAGAGGGGCACATCCGTTAATGACGTTAATCGACCGCAAAAGAACGGCAGATTTCATCAACACCTTTATCAAACAGTACGAGCAGGGCGGAAAGCTTCCGGTATGGGAACTCGCGTCAAACGAAACGGAATGTATGATCGGTTACCATGCCGTTTCCGTAATAGCCGATGCAATGGCCAAAGGAATCACCGGATTTGACTATGAAAAAGCATTTGAAGCCTCCAAACATTCGGCGATGCTGGATATTTTCGGTTTAAATGCCTACAAACAGAATAATTTTATCAGCATCGATGATGAGCATGAAAGCGTTTCCAAAACCGTGGAATATGCTTATGACGACTGGTGCATTGCCCAGATGGCTAAAATTTTAGGCAAGAAAGAAGATTACCAGTATTTCATGAAACGTTCCCAGAACTGGAAAAACCTGTATAATCCGAAGAACGGATTTATGCAGCCGAGAAAGAATGGGAACTGGTATGAACCTTTCGAGCCAAGAGAAGTAAACAACAATTACACGGAAGGAAATTCCTGGCATTATTCCTATTCGGTTCAGCAGGATATTCCCGGACTGATCTCCGCACATGGCGGAAAGGAGAAATTCGAGCAGTTTATCGATGCTATTTTTACGGCACCGGACAAAACTACCGGCCGGGAGCAGGTGGATATTACCGGACTGATCGGGCAGTATGCGCAGGGTAACGAGCCGAGCCATCATATCGCCTATCTCTACAATTACGTCGGAAAACCGGAAAAAACGGATGCCAAAATAAAATTTATCCTGGATAACTATTATAAAAATGCGCCGGACGGACTGATCGGAAATGAGGACTGCGGCCAGATGAGCGCCTGGTATATTTTAAGCGCGATAGGAATTTATGCCGTAACTCCGGGATTGCCGGAGTGGCAGACCACCAAACCGTATTTTGATGAAATTAAAATTCACCTCGAAGACGGAACCACCAGAACGATTACTAAAAATACGGGAAGAGAAGAACTGAAAAAATTAGGTTTTGAAAATGTAAAATCTTTCAGGGATTTTAAATATGATGAACTGACCGCATCTCCCGTTATTGCTGCAGCAAGAATTTTCGACCTGAATACGAAAGTGGAAATCACGGCACTGAATCCTGATGATAAGATCTACTACATGACTTTGGATGAAGGCGATGCCAATGTAAGAAAAACATTCACCGCTTATAAAGGTCCGTTTACCATTATGAAAACAACCCAGGTTTCAGCTTACGCGGAAAGAAACGGTGAGAAAAGCTCAGTGGTAACCGCTACTTTCAACAGAAGGCCGAACAATTGGGACATCACCGTGAATTCAACTCCTACGCCGCAGTATACGGCGAGTGGAAAACTGTCTTTGATCGACGGGATCAACGGGGATGCCAACTGGAGAAAAGGCGAATGGCTCGGTTATCAGGGCCAGACTTTTGAAGCAGTGATCGATATGAAATCGCCTCAGCAGATTACTCACCTCTCCTCCACTTATCTTCAGGACAGCAGAGCATGGATTTTAATGCCGAAAAAAGTGGAATATTATGTTTCCAACAACGGAAAGGATTTCATTTTGCTGAAAACCGTAGACAACACGCTGGATCCGAAAGATGAGACTCCTCAGGTAAAAGATTTCTCCACCGATGTGTTGCCGACCCAGGCACGTTATGTGAAAGTAAAAGCCTATCATTTCGGCAAACTTCCGGACTGGCACCAGGGCGCGGGTGGCGAGGCCTATATCTTTATTGATGAGATTTCAGTGAAATAATCTGATTTTACCCAACAAAAATAAGCCCTCCGGAAATTCCGGAGGGCTTATTTTTGTAAGAGGTTTTTAAGGATTTCACCCTTTCAGGGCTCTTTTACATTCGTATTGAATTTGTACATCCGAGCTTCATCCAATGCTGGTGATCGCGCCCTTTCAGGGCTTTATATAGCTTTTCAATTTTAGAATATCATTTTCAGAGCAATCGATTTTGATATTTGCTATTAATCTTACAAACTGAAATATTTAAAAGAGCAAAATCATCAGTATTGGGTGAAACCTAATGACATTGTTGTGCCCGCAAAAACGATTAATCATGAAGGATAAATAGAATAGCGAAAAATTTAATTTAAAACACCATCTTTTCCGGCCAATTCAATCCATCCGGCAATTGCCTGTCTGAAAATTCAATGTGGACGACTCTTCTTCTTTTTCCATTGGTTGTGCGGTTGGAGCCATGCAGGATCAGGGGCTTCATGATCATGATTCCGCCTTTTTCAATGGGGCAGATTTCTTCGGTCTCGATGGTCCAGTCGATTGTCTCGGGCCGGTAAATTCCTTTGGCATGGGATCCGGGAATCACTTTTAGGGCACCGTTGTTTTCATCCGTATGATCAAGATGGATCCGGATGGTGTATAGGTTTTCCAAAATATCCAAAGGTGGCTGAACGGCAAACTGGTTCTGCTTGGTTGTCCAGGGTCCAAAATCCGGAAGTTCAGCTTTTTTATCTACTGAAATGGTGAGATCCTGATGATAGGCCACATACCAGTTTGATTTTTCAGGTTTATCGAAATAAATACTTTTTACTACGAAATAATCATTCCCGAAAATATCTTTCACTATGTTTTTAATATTCTCATTAAAGATTAAATCCTTCACCCCCGGAATTTCTTTAAGGAACTGCCTAATAGCAAAAAGGTCTTCCGATTTCCTGAAGGTTTCTTTGGAAGTATCAATATTTTGAATGACCTCACTGATTTTTTCAATTTCTTCCTCTGAAAAAATAGAGTTGATTATCGTAAAACCTTTTTCTTGTATTGAATCTTTATGATTTTGTAAATTCATTTTTATAGTTTTATTCCGGAAAATATCTTTAAAGGCAAAGATGCAAAGATTTCTTTCAATAATTAAGAATATTTAACCGGGGTTTTCTAGCCCTGATCGAACGGCATGTTTGAGCTCTTTTTGTGTATTTCTGCGGCGGCAAAGCCGCCGCAGAAATACACAAAAAAGCGAGTAGTGAGAGCAGGAAACAGCTCCTAAAGATAAATGGTCAATAATGAAATATAAAAATTCACTATTGACCATTCACCAGTATGAGCTGTAATTTACCTTTACAAGTTTCCGCCGTGGTTATCGAGCTGCCCTTCCCATTTGGAAACGGCTGAGGTAGCCAGGGCATTTCCAAGAACGTTCGTCATGCTTCTTCCCATATCACAGAAATGATCGATTGGTAAGATCAAAGCAATGCCTTCCGGCGGAATCCCGAACATGGAACAGGTGGCTACAATAATTACCAGAGAAGCTCTCGGTACACCGGCAATGCCTTTGGACGTAAGCATCAATACCAGAAGCATCGTTATTTGCTGCCCGACGGTCATTTCAATTCCGTAGATCTGGGCAATAAAAATGGAAGCGAAGGTCATGTACATCATACTTCCATCCAGATTAAAAGAATAGCCCAACGGCAAAATAAAGGACACAACCCTGTTGTTGCACCCGAATCTTTCCAGCTCTTCCACCAGCTTCGGGAAAACCGCTTCGGAGCTCGTCGTAGAAAATGCAATTAACAAAGGTTCCTTGATTCTTCGCAATAATTCAAAAAGACGGTTTCCTAAAATCAGGTAGCCAACCAACAGAAGGACCAGCCAGAGAATCCCCAAGGCAAAGAAAAAGTCTCTTAAATAGATCGCATATACTTTAAATATTTCAAAACCGTTGGTAGCCACGACTGCAGCAATGGCCCCCAAGACGCCTAATGGAGCAAACCACATGATATAGCCTACCATTTTCAGAATTCCATGGGCAATAATGTCGAATAACTTGATCACCGGCTGCGAATATTCTTCCCCCATATTGGCCAGGGCAATCCCGAACATGATGGAAAAAACAACGATCTGCAACACTTCGTTGGTGGCAAATGCTTCAAAAAGACTTTTAGGGATGATGTGCTTTACGAAATCTTCCATGGAAAACCCTTTGCTGGTTTTCAGCAGCTCTTCGGCAGAGGCCGCGTCCTGGATCGGGAGCTTGGTCACATGTCCCGGCTCCAGCCAGTTAACCAGCATCAGCCCGATAAAAAGCGAAACCAGAGAAGCGGAAATAAACCACAGCATGGCTTTGGTTCCTACTCTTCCAATCATTTTAATATCACTCATCTTGGCAATTCCCACCACCAGCGTTGTGAAAACCAGCGGTGCGATGATCATCTGCACCAGGCGGATGAAAACCGTTCCCAAAAGTTTGATGTTTTTGGAAAAAGGTTCTGCACTTTCAGGATAGCTTACATGCACGAGTCCACCAATTCCTACGCCCAGGATCAGCGCAACGACAATGGCAATAAACAGTTTATTTTGTCCTTTCATATCAATAATTCAAGTTTCGCAAATATAATATTTTAAAATGGGTTTAATACACCATTATGCGGTTTGAAGGCATCGGTTGTTTCAGCTATTGAATCAGGATGTTTAAAAAAGAAAAACCTGCACATTATTCATCATATACAAGTAATAGAAGTTAATTGATGATAGACTTATGAATTAAACCCTTAAAAGGACAATCTTTTACAGTTGGCAAACAAACAGATCTAAAATCTGTAGCCGACTCCTCCCATAATCTTACCCGTAACAGGACCTACCTCATCATTGTCTACATCACCGATTCTTCTGGCGATTCCCCCGCTTGCCTCCAGAACAAGCCTGTTTTTAATAACCCATTTACCCCCAATGCCAAAACCGATGCCGACTGTCGTAAAATTGCTGACCACTTTATTACGGTAGCTCATCGTGTTGGTAACGTCATCATAGTTATAATTATAGATCTCGTTTTGTTGCATGGTTACCGGAACAAATCCTTCCAGGAAAAATCCTGCAGCATACTTTTTTCCGAGATAATATCTGAAGTAAGGGGAAAACTGTTTAAAATTCTCCGTATCGGAACTTAGGGTTACCATTGCATTTAACCCCAGTCCCATATTCTCATTAAGTAGCCTTTCATAAGAAATATTAGCCATAGGAACTGCAATCAATAATACAGGATCTGCCAGGATATCATTTTTTCTCTGCCTGCTTCCGGTCTCCTGGGCAGTAGAAATCGTAAAGGCTGATAACAGCGTAAATAACAAAAGCGTTTTTTTCATGTTTACTTAATTTTTTTGAGCCGTAAAACTATGGAAAAAAAACATTTCCTAACTAAAAAAATTAAAATATAGCAGTTCAATTTGAATATTATCAATTAATGTTATTTTACTTAAAATTAATATACGAATATCAATTGATATACATTACAATCATAATTTTATTTATATTTGCCCGGTTTTTACAATTAATAAGACAATTGCAAATTCTGTTAAAAGACACCTACTTTAAGGATTTAACTAAATAATAACCAGATGTTCAGATTAGCTATTTTAAATTTATTTTTATCAATATTGTTTGCTCCCCTTATGATGCAGTGTAGCGATGGAAGAGAAAATCCCTGTGATGCGTATACCAATTATGCCAATGAACAGGACCTTGTTACCTTATCGCCTTTAAAACAGAATTTTCAGAAAGGGGAAACCCTGAAACTAAAGTTTTCCGTTTCATCAAAACTGAAAGTCAACACCAAATCCATTGATATTTTTCAGAGTACAAAAAGGAATTCAGGTATTTTATCCATTGATGTCTCCGAACTTTTTAAAGACAATGCCGTTACGTTTGTCAAGGGTAACAAACTTGCGGAAAACAAAGTATCTGCGGTATACAACAGTACTACAGACCGCTACGAATCTGAAATCGATATTATCCTGAACAAGCAGGGAACCTATTCCATCAGTTCATTTACCACTTTTCAGGAAAGGGAATCAGAGGAAGGGATCTGTTTGTATATTGCTCTTATTACCAACATCAAAGGAGATAATCTAAACAACGGACGAGTGGAATTCGCGGTGAATTGACCTCTCTTTAAGCAGATATGACTCCACTTCTTCAGCCCGCATAATGTCCTCTGCGGTATTATATTTCATAACCGGAAAATTCAGTGATTTTCCCGATTCCGAAGATCCCGTATAAATTTTGTAAAATTTTGTTTAAATTTTATATTTTGGTATACATTTTACTATTATCTTTACTTGTATTAACATTAAAAAATATACAACTATGAAAAAATCTATTGCAATGGCTGCATTGGCTATCGCTGTATCTTTCGGGTCTGTTTCCTGTAAGAAAAAAGTTTCTGATGCCGATCTTCAGACGCAGGCTACAACAGTCGTAGTATCCAATCCTAACGCTTCCGTAGAAGTAAAAGACGGCGTTGCTCATCTGAGCGGAACTTTTGAAACCCAGGAAGCCAAAGATGCCATGATCAAACAGCTAAAAGCTATCAATGGCGTAAAAGAAGTAATGGATATGGCTACTGTAGCACCTGCTGCAACAGCTTCTCCTGCTATCGAAACACAATCTGCCGTAGCACCGGAGGTGCAGCAGAAAGTACAGGATGCCGTAAAAGACATTCCGGGTGTGAAGGTGGAAGTAGTGAACGGGGAACTTACGCTTACCGGGAACATTTCTTCTTCCGATGCCAGAAAAGTGAAAGAATCGGTGGATGCCCTGAAAGTAGGAAAAGTAAATTATAACTATACCGTAAAAAAATAATCAGTCATGAGCACATTACAGGATAAATATTCAAGTGTGGTTTCTGCAGCTCAGTCTGCGGGAATTTCGGGTCTTCAGGTTCAGGAACAGGACGGAATCCTTTATGTTTCAGGAAGTGCATCCAGCACAGCCGCTAAAGATGCGGTATGGAATGCTTTAGGAGCTATCGATTCTACCTATTCTGCTTCAGACATCAACATCGATGTACAGGTTTCAGGACTTTCAGCAGGTACAGCTCTTACCGTAGCAACCGATGAATCCAATTTAAATATCAGACAGGAGCCCTCTACGGAAGCAGCTGTTGTAGGAAAAGCTACTAAAGGATCTTCAGTAACGCTGATTGAGCAGACATCCGACGACTGGTGGAAGGTAAAAACCGATGACGGACAGGAAGGTTATGCTTATTCAAGATATTTAAGAGCTTAATCTAAATCTGATTTCAATAACAAAAACATCTCTTTTTAAGAGGTGTTTTATTTTTTTGGATAAACTTAACAGTTAACCCAATTTCAGTACATAAATATTAACGCTATTTAACGCCGGCACTATTTGTTTCATCTCTTTTTTCCTATAATTTTGCAGCACTGATAATCATAAAAACTCATGGGAAAACGCTTATTGCTGTTGGTTTTATTGCTGAATATTCTAACACTCGATGCTCAAAAATTAAACCTTAGCGGAAAAGTTTTGAGCTTTGAAAAGAAACCTGTTGAAAATGCTACCATTTATCTTCTGAAAAAGAAAGATTTTTCCATCATCAATTACACATCCTCCAACAGAGAAGGAAATTTCTCATTAAAAACCGACGAACTTGCAGAGCCCAGCATCCTGAAAGTAGATGCGGAAAAAATGGTTTCGTATTCCAAAAACTTTGAAAATATCGGGAAGTCTATTTCCTTGGGAGAAATAGAGCTTGAAAGAAATTCGGTAACCGATATTCAGGAGGTTAAGCTTACCGCTTCACCGGTTAAAATCAAAAAAGATACCATCGAGTTTAATGCTTCTTCCATAAAAGTACGGCCGGACAGTAAAATTGAGAAACTCCTGAAGCAGATTCCCGGGGTGCAGATCGATAATGACTCAAATACCTATTTTGAGGACCGGGACGATCTGATCCTGAAACGATACGTGATGTTCTCCTTAACGATGAAGCTCAACAAATTTGCACGCAACAAAACACAAACCCCATAGATTTAAAATTATTTTAAATTGCCGACATCCCTTCCGAGGGATGTTTTTTTATATTTTAGCACGTTCAAAAGATGAGTATGAAGAAGATCCTGTGGCTACTGGTACTTTTATTTCAATTTTTAATACTGAACGGACAGAAGCTCAGCATTGACGGGAAAGTTGTGGATTCTGAGAAGAAGCCGATGGAAAATGCAACGGTATATCTTTTAAAACAAAAAGACTCCTCCATTATCAATTATACCTCCACCAATAAAGAAGGTAAATTTTTATTAAAAACCGGCGAAGTGAAAGAATCGTCCATCCTTAAAGTGGATGCGGAAAATTTTATTTCTTACTCCAAAATTTTCAAGGAAATCAGCCAATCCGTCGATACCGGAACCATTGAACTCCATAAAAACAGGATAACCGATATTGAGGAAGTGAAACTTACTGTTTCACCCATCAAAATCAAGAAGGATACGATTGAATTTAATGCCGCTGCGATAAAGGTACGTCCCGACAGCAATATCGAAGAACTCCTGAAAAACATCGGCGGCGTAGAAATCGACAGCGACGGGAAAATTACGGCAAACGGAAAAACAGTCGACCAGATCATGATCAACGGAAAGCCTTTTTTCGATAAGGACGGAAAAATTGCTTTAAAGAATATTCCTGCGGACATCATTAAAAATATCCAGTTTACAACTACCAAAACCCGGGAAGAAGAGCTTACCGGAAAAACGCCTAAATCCGAAAATACAACCATCAATTTTACCATTGACGATAAGAAAAACAAAGGGTTCCTATCAAGACTTACCGCTGGCTACGGCTCAGGTAAAAGATATGAAGGCAGCGGATTCCTGAGTTATTTTAAGGATAAACGCAAAATCAGCCTCGTGCTTTCTTCCAACAACGTCAATTCGCGGGGAGATACGGGAGATGATGGCGGCAGGAGTTCGCGTAATGCTCAAGCCGGAAACGGTATGAAAGGAATCCAGAAATCGACCACCATCGGCGTAAATTACTCCGATAAGCTGAACAGGGAAATTGATCTCGATGCTTTTGGGCTTACCCGGACGGAAACAGACCTCCAGACAGCATCAAAAATTTCAAGAACCACCTTCCTCCCGGATTATAATCTGAAAACCGATTCCGAAAATCGGGCGGATAGCGGTTCCGAGCAGTATAATTTCAATTCGGCAGCGAAAATAAAACCGGATACGCTAAGCACGATTTATTTTTCTCCGGCATTTTCACATTCTAGAACAACAGGTTCCCGATCATCGGTTTCATCCAGTTTCCGGAATGATGTTCTTTTAAACGAAAGCAATTCTTCCGGCAGCTCAGATTCGGAAAGCAACTCGTTTAATCCGAATATCCATTATTCGAGAAAGTTCGGTAAAAAAGGACGGTCTTTGTATTCCAGTTTAAATACATCGATTACGCAGAATAAAAATAAGAACCTTACCGATTCCCGGACCTTTTTCTATGAGAATGGTGTTGAAGATCCTGCCAAAAGAGATCTGAGGAACCAGCTGATCCAAACCAAATCGCAAAACAACAATTACAGCTTCAATACAAAATATTCGGAGCCTGTTTCCGATTCCCTGAATATCAATTTCGGACTGAACTATAATTCCACCAATGCATTTAATGACAGACTGGTGAATGATTTTGATCCGGCTACCGGACAGTATTCAAGCTATAATTCAGTTTTATCGAACAGCGCTCAGGAAAAGAACCACCAGCTTTCGCCACAGGTTACTGTTGAACTCAACAAACAGAAATTCAATATCTGGGCTTCGGCAAATGTGGATTTTACCGACCTGAAGTACAATGCCTTATTTAACGGGCAACATTTTGAACTTCACCGAAACTTTGTTCTGCCGGATTACAATGCAGGCCTGCAATATAAGCTTTCGCAGAATTCGAGGCTAAACCTCTATAACTCGGCGAGCTTTACCATTCCTTCATCGGAACGGCTGATCCCTTATGTGGACGAATCTAATCCGTTGGTAACCTACCAGGGGAATCCCGGCCTGAAGAACGCCTGGAACAACCGAACGAGTCTTTATTTCAGCAATTTCAATGTTCCGAAAAATATTAATTATTACGTTAACCTGTCTTTTACTTACAACAGCAACGATACGACAGCCTTTTCCTATTATGATGATTCGGGAAAGCAGTTTGTTACTTATGCCAACATCAGCGGGAATAAAAGTGCCAATTTTTCGGGCGGTTTCAGCAAAACGTTTAAATGGAAGGATGAAAAGATCACGATCAGCCCGAGAACCAGCCTCAGCTACCGGTACAACCGCGGCTTCATCAATGGCCAGCTGTTTACCGGGAATTCTTACGTCCTGAATCCCGGAATCACTGTGACGTATGATAAAAAGGATAAAATCAATATAAAACCGTCTTATACGCTGAATTATTCTTTTTCCGATTATCAGAATTACAGCGTGGAAAGCATCAGAAATACCTATCAGACCTTCAGAGTAGAGCTCACCAATTATTTCCTGAAAACAAACCTGATCTTTGAAAACGATTTTGAATACAATACCAGCTCAAACATTGCGCCGGGCTTCAAAAGGGATTTTTATTTCCTGAATTCGGGCATCGGCTATTCATTTTATAAAAAGCAGCTCACGGCGAGAGTAAAAGTCTATGATGTCCTAAACCAAAACCAAAGCGTCCGGAGAACCATTGCCGCCTCTTATGTGGAAGACCGTGAAGACCTGATTCTGAAAAGATACGTTATGCTTTCCCTTACCTTTAAATTGAATAAGTTCGGCGGAAAGAAAATGTGACCCTGAGCCGTCGTACAAGCTTTCACCCGGCAAACAATCTTATCAAAGATTCCTGAAAACACCTTTTTTATCATTTTAATTAACTGAATTCTTAACCGAAAACAATTATGATTAAATTAGCATCAAATTTTTAGACAATGAAGAGACATTTTTCCATGTGGTTTGCCTTCCTGTTTGTTTTGGCAGTTTCGCAGAATAAACAGCCCGATACTTTTGTAAAGGATAATTTTACTAAAAAAGAGATTTATATTCCGATGCGTGACGGGGTGAAACTCTTTACCTCCGTTTATATTCCCAAAGATATTTCCGGCAAAAACAAATACCCGTTCCTGATGCAGAGAACCTGCTACAGCGTGGCGCCGTACGGTGAAAACGAATACCGGACCAAGCTGGGCCCGAATCCGTATCTGATGAACGACAAATATATTTTCGTCTACCAGGATGTCCGCGGAAGGTATATGAGCGAAGGAACCTTCACCAATATGACACCGCAGGTCGACCATAAAACGAAAAAAGACGTCGATGAAAGCACCGATACCTACGATACCATCGACTGGCTGGTAAAAAACATCAAAGACAATAACGGAAAAGCAGGACAATACGGAACTTCCTATCCCGGATTTTACACGGCGGCAGGGGTGCTTGCCCAGCACCCGGCTTTGGTAGCCTCTTCGCCTCAGGCCCCGATCTCCGATTTCTGGAACGACGATTTCCTGCACAACGGAAAGATTATGCTGGGCTACTTCAGGACGTTCCCCGTTTTCGGGGTTCAGAAGACCAGGCCTGAAAATAAAGCCTGGTACAATGATTCGATGATTAAAGCCACTTCTGAAGACGGGCTGAAATTCTACCGCGATATGGGAACTTTAAAGGATGGCTACGAGAAATATTATAAAAATAATTTCTTCATGACGGAGATTATGAACCACACCAATTACGATGAGTTCTGGCAGAAAAGAAGTTTATTGCCTCATCTAAAAAACGTCAACCATGCCGTAATGACCGTTGGTGGATGGTTTGATGCGGAAGACCTTTCCGGACCGCTGAATATCTATAAAACCATCGAAAAGACGAGCCCGAAAGCGAAAAATACCATCGTTATGGGGCCTTTTTCCCACGGAGCCTGGGCTTATGAACAGGGAAAACATTTCCACAACCAGATCTATTTCGGCGACAGCATTGCCACTTATTACCAGAAAAACCTGGAAACGAAATTCTTTAACCATTATTTAAAAGGAAATACCAGGCAGGATGCGGGTTTACCGGAAGCCATGATGTATGATACCGGTGCAAAGCAATGGAGGGAATTCACCTCTTACCCGCCGAAAGAAGCGACAAAAGTAAACTTCTACCTGTCCGGCGGTACCTTGAAAAATATAGCTGGGCCAGGTTTTTCAGAATATTACAGCGACCCGGACAATCCGGTTTTAAGCTCTGAAAATTTAAAAGATTTCAATGGCTTCACTCCAAGAAATTACATGTCGGAAGACCAGCGTTTCGCAGAAGGCCGGCCGGATGTACTGACTTTCACCACGGACGTTCTGGCAGAAGATCTTACATTGGCCGGTGAAATTATGGCTAAACTAAACATTGCCTCCTCCTCTACCGACGCCGATTTTGCAGTGAAATTGATCGACGTTTATCCTGAAGATTTCAAGCCTGCTGAAAAGAAAGAGGGTGTGATCTACGGAAACTACCACCAGATGGTCCGAAGCGAAATTATGCCGGCCAGGTTCAGAAATTCCAGGGAAAAAGCGGAAGCCTTAATTCCGAATCAGAAAACCGCTGTGAATTTCAGGCTGCAGGATGTGGTCCATACCTTCAAGAAAGGGCATAAGATCCAGATCCAGATTTCTTCGACCTGGTTCCCGCTCTTCGCGATCAATCCGCAAAAATTTATGGACAATCCGAATTTCGCCACGAAAGAGGATTACACGAAAGCCTTTATCAAAGTATTTGATGACAGTGCGATTGAAGTGGAAGTTTTAAAATAAAACAAAAGGTAGCTGAGGGTCTCGAAGCTACCTTTTTTGTCTCCCACAGATTTCTGTAGATGGCTCAGGTCTTTCAATTAGGTTACGCTTTTTAATATTAAACAAAACGGTTGTCATTCCCGCAGGGAATCTAAAAAATAACGGAAAAATTTGCGTTGAAATTCGTAAGAAAATCGAAGGTTTGATATAATCAGTAACAAATTACTTGTTTTAAGCGTGCTGTTGTCATTCCCGCAGGGAATCTAAACTTAGTATTAGAGAAATAACGGAAAAATTTGGCTATTGATGGTAAAAGAATCTCCTACAGATCTGCACAGATTTTCACAGATGATGCTGCTTTATTTTATCACATAAGTCACAGAGAAGATTTGAATAGTTTGAAAATATTTTAGAACACATAAGGTTAAAATCAAAGATTTTAAAACTTTGGAGTTAATGATGAACGCAAAGTCCAGGGAGGAAATGTACTAATAACATGGCTTCGACTCCGCTTAGCCACCGGAAAGATATTCCTTAGAATTATATTGAGTCATGATTTCAGCACTTTGTTTGTCATTGACTGCGTCGAATCTGTCATTCCCGCAGGGAATCTAAACTTAGTATTAGAGAAATAACGGAAAAATTTGGCTATTGATAGTAAGAGAATCTCCCACAGATCTGCACAGATTTTCACAGATGATGCTGCTTTATTTTATCACATAAGTCACAGAGAAGATTTGAATAGTTTGAAAATATTTTAGAACATATAAGGTTAAAATCAAAGATTTTAAAACTTTGGAGTTAATGATGAACGCAAAGTCCACGGCGCAAAGCAGAAAACATGAAAATCTTATGGGTCTCATGCGTTAAAAGCTTTTGCACCTTTTGTGGTTAAAAAATTACTCCGCAATCGTCCGGAACGTCAGGTTTACCCTTGGTGATTTTACTTTGGTGGTCGTGGGCAGCCGGTGCAGCCAATGGTCCTGGGTACTTCCTTTCATCACCAGCAGGCTTCCGTTTTCGAGAAATACCTCTGCCTTTTCGTTTTCCGTTTTATGCCTGAACAGAAATTTCCTTTCGGCACCGAACGTTAATGAAGCAATCGCCCCATGCTTTTTCAGGTCTTTTTCGGCATCGCTGTGATAGGCCATCCCTTCGTTTCCATCGTGGTACAGGTTCAGCAGGCAGGAGTTGTAGGTTTCTCCGGTAACTTCTTCACACTTCCTTTTCAGTTCCAGTAATTCCGGCGTCCAGGATTTTGCATGTTTTGTCCGTTTGGAATAGGTATACTCAAAAGGTCTGTCCCCAAACCAGGCCACTTTTCTCTTGGTAATAATCAACTTTCCGAAAATAATCGCTTCATCATTTTCCCACGGAATGTGGTGGAATAAATAATCATAATAAAAATCCGACTTTTCCTTATTAAAAATTTTCCCGTAATAATGGACGGTTCCGTCTTTTGGAAGCAGGTTGGCAGGATTTTCCGATGGATCTTCAAACAGGCTGAGCATAAAAGTTTAAGGTTTTGATGTTTGATGTTTTTACAGAAATCTGAAAAGAAATTAGAATTCAGATTTTATAGAAAACGGTTGTAATTAAAACGAATTGAATACAAAGTGAGCGTTATTTGTATTACCTGGTTAAGTGAAACGCCTTTCGTTTATCTTTTATATGCATTTCAATAAATGTAATCTTTGTTTAACCTTGCGATAAAATAAATCTGAGTAATCAACCAATCTATGAGAAAATTAATATTTTAAGTTCGTTAATATGTTATCTACTTATTGATCGCAATCGAATTCCATTATTTTTTAAGACACTGAAACAACTGTATTAATTCGTGCAAAAATTTTTGCTATTCGTGTTTAAAATCGGGATCAACCCTGGAACTCTCCCATCCGATCATCAGCTGCTTTCTTTCGCTTCCCCACATGTAGCCGCCAAGTTTCCCGGAAGACTGGATCACCCGGTGACAGGGAATCAGGAATGCTACCGGGTTACTGCCGATTGCCGTCCCTACTGCTCTTGAGGCTTTGGAGTGTCCGATTTTCTCAGCAAGCTTTCCATAAGTCGATAATTTCCCCATAGGAATGGTCAACAGGCTTTCCCAGACTTTCAACTGAAAATCGGTGCCTTTAAGGTGGAGCTTAATGGTGGTAAGCTCCGTCCAGTCTTTATTGAAAATAGACAATGCGTTTTTTTGAAAATTATCCTTCCGTTCAAAAAAAGAAGCATTGGGAAATTTAGCCCGTAAATCTCCCAATGCTTTGGTTTGATCGTTCTCAAAAGCCAGATAGCAGATTCCTTTTTCGGTGGAAGCTACAATCACATTTCCGAACGGGCTTCCGGAAAAACTGTAATTGATCCTAAGGCTTTTTCCCCCGTTTTTATATTCTGCCGGAGACATGCCTTCGATTTTTATAAACAGGTCATGCAGCCGGCTCGTGCTCGAAAGTCCCGTCTCATAAGCCGTATCAAACAAACTCGCTTTCTCCTCCTTAAGTAAATTTTTAGCGTGCTCAAGACTGATGAACTGCAGAAATTTTTTCGGACTCGTACCCGCCCAATCGGAAAACATCTTCTGAAAATGGGCCGGACTCAAACTGATTTCTTCCGCTACCTGCTCCAAACCAGGCTGAAGCTTGAAATTGCTCCGGATATAATCTATCGCTTTGGCAATTCTTTCGTAATCGATCTGATTTTGTGTGGACATATTCGTTTATTTACCTCACAAATTTCCGAAGAACAGACGGAAGAAAAAATCCGTTTCCTGCGTAATTTAGTTGTTGTTATAAATATGGTAGTACGCCAGCATTTTGTAATATAACTTTGCCGCCAGGAATGCACTTGGTTTTGCCATCGGAGAATCCATTAATTCTACAATATCAAAAGCCACAACATTACATTTTTCAAATACTTTTCTTAATAACTCCAATGTCGGATACCATTGTAAACCGCCCGGTTCCGGAGTCCCCGTAGACGGGCAAAGCGAAGGATCGAAGGCATCAAGGTCGATGGTAATATATACGTTTCCTGAAACTTTTTCCAGAACGTCATTTACCCAATTCTCGTTGTTGGCAATTTCATGAGCGAAAAACACCCTTCCTTCCGGCAGATATTCAACCTCTTCAACATCCATGGATCGGATTCCCACCTGTACCAGATTATGTTTCTGATTGGCTTCAAAAACCGCACACGCATGATTGGAAGCAGAACCGTGGAATTCCGGACGGAGATCGGTATGCGCATCCAGCTGAAGAACGGTTAAGTTCTCAAACTTTTCCCCTACGGCACGGATCGAACCGATTGAAACGGAATGTTCCCCCCCGAAAAGCGTGAATAATTTTCCGTCATTATTCAAAAGCTCTTTTGTTTTCTGATAGACCGCTTCCGTCATCGCTTCCGGCGTCGAATTTTCAGAAATTTCTCCTGCCAAATAAACCCCTTCAAGGTATGGTTCCGTCTGCGTTTCGATATCGTAAAGCTCCATGTTTTCGGAAGCATCCAGAAACAATTCCGGGCCTTTGTCAGCCCCTTTTCCCCAGGTTGAGGTTCCGTCGTAAGGAACGGTTACCAGCATTACTTTCGAGTTTTCCAATGATGCATTTTCTTCAGGAATTCCTGCGTATGTCTTCATGTTTCGTGTAGAATTAAATGATTTCGGCAAAGATACGAAGAAGTTTGGAGATGGGGATGGATGGTAAAAAGGAACTCATCCATCAAATAGTCTGATCAGTCTACAGACAATCATCTGTCTTCAAATCAGAATTATTTTTAAGTTCCGATAAGGATTAATCACCAATTTATAGTGTTGATACCAGTAACTCCCGGATATCAATCTTCAAAAATTTTGAGATTTCGTAAAGCGTTTCTACAGACGGCTGGACCTCATTCGTGCACCAACGGGAAACCGTTGATTCCGTTTTACCCAAATGACGGGCCAGCTCCTTACTGGTCTTGTTTTTTTCAACCAGAACAGACTTTATCCTATTTAAACTTACTTTAGACACAACACTAATTTATTGACTTCTTATGCAAATATCGTAAAATCACAAAGAACTGAAAATCATAGCACAAAAGCAATAAATTATATTTTAATGATATTTTATTTTCTTTAAAATATAATTTATTATATTTTTGTATCAATAAATCACATTTATGAAACAAGAAAAAAAAATTAAAAAGTTTAGAGAAAGACAATTGAAAGTACATCAGAGATACATTTCACGGTCATATCACCGGTATGTTATTTTCCCCGAAATCCGGCTTTGCGGAAAATGGCTTCAGGACATGGGGTTCAATTGTGGAGAATCTGTAATTGTTTGTCATAAGAAAAATAAAATTATTATCACTCCTGATAACAAAATGGATTCTGACTGATACAGTGATATTAAAATGTATTTAGCACAATTTGATGAAGTTATAATGATAGAAAAATATTTCAAATTATCTTTTAATTTTGTAAATAAAAATTCTCCATTTACGGAAAACCATAATTATTAAACGAGTTACTTTTTTTATATTTGATGGTTATAATTTATATTGGTGCAATGTGTCAATATTTGAATTAGCCATAATTTTATAACCCAAGTATATATGAACTTAGCTATTTTAATTGGTGTTTCAGAGTATAAAACCCTATCAAAACTTCCTGGATGTAAGAATGATGTAAAATCAATTTCAGAATTAATTCATAAAACTGAAAAATTTGAAAAGATTCTAGAGATTTCGGAAAAAACAGATAGTACATCTGTAAAAAATCAACTTATTGATTTTATTAATATCTCAAAGGATGAGGAAGTTGATGAAGTAATTTTTTATTTTACGGGTCATGGAAGTTATGTTGAAGAAGAATTTTACTATATACTTTCTGATTTTGATTCAAGTAGAAAGACTCAAACCAGTTTACAAAATTCTGAACTGGATTCATTGTTAAAAACATTAAATCCAAAACTTGTAGTTAAATTTGTTGATGCTTGTCAATCAGGATTTTCATATATAAAGGATTTAGATTCAATTGATAATTATATTAAATCAACGAAAGGAAATTTTAAAAATTGCTATTTTTTATTTTCTTCTCTTAATGCGCAAAGTTCATATCAAAATCAAGACTTTAGTTTCTTTACTCTTAGTATTTTAAATGCAATAAAAAATCATTCTGACGAAAAAGTTAGATATAAAAATATTATCGATTATGTTTCAGATGAATTTTCCAAAAATTCAATTCAAACACCATTTTTTGTTACGCAAGCGAGCTTTACCGAGATATTTTGTACAAAAAATAAAATTTTAGATAGTTTCTTAAATAGTATTCCAAATACTTTTGAAGATTCTAAAGAAATTATTGAAGAAGTGAACTCTCATACAAAATCAATTGAAGAACTAATAATTTTAGATTCGAAAAAGAATCTTAGTAATGATAAAGTGAATGAATTTTTTCAAAATATTAAAGAAACAATTAAGAATTTTCAAATAAATCAAGAATACAAAAACTTATATGATTTGGCAATTTCATTTCTTACACATAATAATTCTCCTAAAAGTTTAGCAAGTATAGGAGATTATCTTTCCAAAAATAAAGGATATTTTGCAGAAGCATCCTATGAAAATGTTGAATATGAAAGCATTGAAACTCCTAATAGACCAGCTTCCATATTTTCAAGTTTTAATAATCAACCTATTACCGTTACAAAGACGAGAAAAGAAATAAATGGTTATTATCTTAATGCAAAATATCCATTTGAGCAGATAAGGATTGATGTCAAAAGTAAATATCCTAATCTAAATTCATTTAATTGTTCAATTTTTTTCATTTCTAACGACCGAAAAATAAGATTTTATTGGTTTCTTACTTCATATATAAAGAAAAGTTGGAATGAACAAGATCTAGACACAAGATTTAATTGGAATATTTTTGAATATGAATTTATAGAATTAGATATTATTAATCAAAACTTCAAAAATATAAATGCTGAAATTAATAAATTACTTGATAATCACATTCAGAAAATACTTGAGAAGAAATAATAAAAAAATAAAGCTAATAATGATTTGCTAAAAGCGGAGCTAAACAGCTGCGATTAGACATTTGCACGTTAAACATTAATATTTTTATTGAACTTTATACTAAAAAATCCTTGCTTAAGGCAAGTTCCAAACCATTACCCTATCCTTAGAAATTAAAAATATTCTAACAAAATCATTCTAAAATTAATTTCTTAAAACGCAATTTCACTTAGATGTTCCTGCGTATATTTTCATGTCCTTTTCTAATAAAAAGATTCAAACAAAACATTCTTTTTAAATTTGCTAATACACAAAAATTACATCAATTTAAATTTAATTAAAACTTTATTTAACTTTATTAAAATAATTTTTACTTTTGTATAAATTATTAGCAATGAAACTACCTATCCTTTGTCCCAGTTGCGAATCGGCTTTGCAGGTTAGCCAGATGAAATGCAGCCATTGTGAAACGACGGTTAACGGCAACTATGAGCTTCCTCTTTATTTACAGCTTACCCGTGATGAGCAGGAATTTATCCTCAGTTTTTTTCTTTCAAGCGGAAGCATTAAGGAAATGGCAAAACAGGCAGGCCTTTCCTATCCAACGATGAGAAACAAGATGGATGACCTGATCGGAAAAATTGAAACCCTTAAAAAATAACCCATGAACTGGAAATTACTCTTTAACCCTTTCGGTATCTATAGCGAAAAGCAGCTTCTTGTGGCCGGTATCCTGATCACTTTGACGGGTTCGCTTTTAGGTGCTGTTTTAAACATTAGTTTTGACGGCGTCTTGGACATTCATCAGAATGAAACCGATTTCATAACCAGCCTGAAAGAAAACGGTATTAATGTAGCCTGTATTTTCATGATGCTTTTTACTGTAGGTAAACTCATCAACGGGAAAACCAGAGCGGTCGATATCCTCAATACTTCAATGGTAGCGCGGTTTCCCATGTACATCGGTGGCATTATTACTGCTATACCTTTGCTGACAAGAATCGGAGATGAAATCATCCGTCATCAGGGCGACCTGCAGCATCTGAACATCAGTCCGCTGGATCTTGTCCTGCTTTTTGCAATCAGCATGCTTCTTTTAACAATTACGGCTTACTACATTGTTCTCTTGGTAAATGGTTTTAAAACCTCCGTCAATGCTAAAAAATGGCAGCATTTTGTAGCTTTTGCCGCTGCTTTGATCATCGCCGAAATTATTTCCAAACTTTTAATATCCCTTTAATCATGAAAATAAAAACATTATTTGTACTTGTATCATTATTCTTCACCTGCTTCTTACAGGCTCAGACCATTGAAGGATCCTGGAAAGGCGAACTTGACCTGCAGGACATGAAGCTGCCCCTTATTTTAAACGTTAAGAAAAACGGAAACCTCTATTCCTCTACGGTAGACAGTCCGAAACAGGGAGCCAAAGACATTCCTGTTGATAAAACGGATTTTTTGAACAATGAGCTTTCCTTTGAACAGAAAATGCTGGGTGCCACTTATAAAGGAAAACTGACCAACGGAAAAATAGAAGGAACGTTTTCCCAGAACGGCATGCAGCTGCCGCTAACCTTTATGCCGAATACAGGAAACAGCTCTGCCCTTAACCGTCCGCAAACTCCTAAACCACCGTTTTCCTATCATACGGAGGACATTGCTTTTCAAAATCCGATAGACAAAAACACATTGGCGGGAACCATCGCACAGCCTGAAAATTTTGATAAAAACAAACCTGTTCTTGTCATGATCACAGGTTCCGGAGCGCAAAATCGTGATGAAGAGCTCTTCGAGCATAAACCTTTTGCCGTGATCGCCGATGATTTTGCGAAAAAAGGAATCGCCACTTTACGGCTTGATGACCGAGGCATCGGCGGCTCATCAAAAGGCACGGCAAACGATACATCCTATAGTTTTGCTACAGATATCAACACCGCTGTCGATTATCTCGCTTCCAAAGGATACAGGAATATCGGTCTGCTCGGCCATTCGGAAGGCGGCATGATCGCACCGATGGTCGCCACGATGAATAAAAAGGTAAAATTCCTGGTTCTGATGGCAGCTCCGGGAACACCGATCGAGCAGCTGCTGATCGAGCAGAATGCGAAAGGCGGGAAACTGATGGGGCAAAGTGATCTTGTGATCGAACAGAATAAGAAAGCCAATTCGGAGATTTACCGCTTTATTAAAAACTATTCCGGTAACAATTACAACAAAGACCTTCAAGAGTTTTTAAACAAGAATTTTGCGGACCAGCTTGGTGAAAATGCCATTGAGAATATTCAGAAGCAGACTTCCAGCCCGTGGTTCCGGTATTTTGTAAAATTTAATCCCGACCAGTACCTTTCCAAAATAAAAATTCCGGTACTCGCCCTGAACGGCAGCCTCGATTTCCAGGTTCCGGCGAAAGAAAACCTGGATGCTATAAGCAAATCACTGAAAAAAGCAGGTAATCCCGATTTTAAAACGCAAGAATTGCCCGGCCTGAACCACCTGTTTCAGGAAGCGAAAACCGGAGCTTTTACCGAATATGCAGACATCGAACAAACGATCTCCCTTGCTGCAATGAATAATATGAGCGGCTGGATCCTGGAAATGCAAAAGTAATGGCGAAATGCTTTCTGTAATTCTGAAAGGTTTAGTATTTTAGTAAAAAAAAATTCAGATATGGCGTTAAAAGCTGTGCTGTTCGATATGGATGGCGTGATTGTAGATACGGAACCTTTGCACAGAAAAGCTTATTTTAAAACATTCGAAGAACTGGGAATTGATGTTCCGGAAGACTTATATACGTCTTTTACCGGGGCTTCTACAAAACGGGTATGCGACACCCTGATCGGGAAATTTGATTTACAACATACCTTCGAGGAGATTGCAGAAATCAAGAGAAATTACTTTAAAGATTATTTCTATCACGATGAGGATTTCAACCTCATTCCGGGCGTGAAGGAACTGATCCAGCATTACTCCGAGAACGGGATCAGGCTGATTCTGGCCTCTTCCGCAACGATGACCACCATCAATATGGTTTTTGAAAAATTTGAGCTGGAAAAATATTTCATGGGAAAAATCAGCGGAGCGGATCTGAAAGAATCCAAACCGCATCCCGAAGTTTTCCTGCTGGCTGCGGAAATGGCCGGAGAACCGACAGAAAACTGTATGGTGATCGAAGATTCTACCAACGGAATCCTGGCAGCGCACCGGGCCAATATTTTCTGCGCGGCGTACAGAAGTCCGCATTCCAAAAACCAGGACTATACACTGGCGGATACGGTGGTTTCGGATTATTCGGATCTGGAAATCGATAAGATCTCGCATTATTTTGATTAAACCTCATAGGTTTTCGAAACCTATGAGGTTTTGATTGAACTCTACAAATAAAAAACAGGCTGTCCAAAATAGGGATAGCCTGTTTTATATCAATATGGTTAACGCCGATGTAAATTGATAAACCTCATAGGTTTTTGAAACCTATGAGGTTTGAATTCCATAATACCAAGAGGCTGCCCAAATTTTGGACAGCCTCTTGGTATAAGTTTGGCTAAAGCCGATTTTATATCAATCCGGGTTCAACGGGCTAAAGCCCGTTCCTATTTGATGAAAGGTATGCTTTTTAAATTCAATCTTATTTGTATCCTAAGATTTTCAGTACATCTTCAGGTTCCTGTTTTTCACGGAAAATCTCGTATTGTAACTCACCATTTTCATCTTTCTGAATCAGAACATGTCTCGGTTGCGGCATCAGACAGTGATGAACTCCGCCGTAACCACCGATGGTTTCCTGATACGCTCCTGTGTGGAAAAATCCGATGTATAAAGGTTTCGTATCGCTGAAAACAGGCAGATAAATCGCATTGGTATGTTGCTCGGAATTATAATAATCATCCGAATCACAAGTCAATCCGCCTAAGAAAACCCTTTCATACGTATCATCCCAACGGTTTAAAGGAAGCATGATAAAGTGTCTTGAAATCGCCCATGTATCGGGAAGTGTCGTCATGAAAGAAGAATCGATCATATTCCATTTTTCTCTGTCGTTCTGACGTTTCTGGGAAATGATTTTATAAATATTTGCACCGCTTTCTCCTACTGTAAAGCTTCCGAATTCCGTGTAAATATTTGGTTCTTCAACCCCTTCTTCTTCACAGAATTTTTTGATCTGGGAAACGATTTCTTCAACCATATACTGATAATCGTAATCAAACTGCAACGATGTTTTGATTGGGAAACCTCCACCAATGTTCAGTGAATTTACTTCAGGAGCAATTTTCTTCAGACGTGCATATACACGAAGACATTTATACAATTCGTTCCAGTAATAGGCTGTGTCTTTGATTCCGGTATTGATGAAAAAGTGGAGCATTTTCAGTCTTGCATTCGGATGCTCTGCAATTTTCTGGCTGTAATAAGGAATGATGTCTTTATACCCGATTCCTAATCTTGAGGTATAAAATTCGAATTTCGGTTCTTCCTCAGACGCGATTCTGATTCCTATATCAAAAGTGGTATCGATGCTTTCCGTAAGCTTATCTAATTCGCGGTAATTATCCAGGATTGGCGTAATATTTTCAAAACCGCTGTTGATCATCTCTGAAATTTTAGCCAGGTAATCGTCGGTTTTGAAACCGTTGCAGATCACCTCTATATCTTTCGTTACTTTCCCTTCGGTGTAAAGCGACTTCACGATATCCATATCATAGGCTGAAGAAGTTTCTATGGAAATATCATTTTTCAGGGCTTCTTCAAGTACGAATTTAAAATGACTTGATTTTGTACAGTAGCAATAGGTATAATTCTTCTTATATTCGGTTTTCTCAAAGGCTTCCCTAAACCAGCTCTTGGCTTTCTGGATGTTCTGAGAAATTCTCGGCAGGTAGCTAAGCTTAAGCGGAGTGCCGAATTTTTCCACTACTTCCATCAAAGGGATATCGTGGAATAACAAATTGTTCTCAGAAACATTGAATTCCTCGGTAGGAAAATACAATGTCTGATCAATAAGTTCCGAGTACTTTATTTTCATTTCTAAACAAGTGAATTAAGAATGCAAAATTGCTAAAAAAGTTTGGTTTTTTAACGTTAAAATTATTTAAATTTTGATCGCTTCTCCGGCCTGAAACAATACCGGATTATCAATATGTAAACTTACGAATGTATTCTTCTCTTTTATTATCAGAGATTCCTAATACCTCTTGAATATATTGGTCGGCTGAACCATATTCTTTATCAATTTCATTAAAAGCGGCATCGAGGTAAGAAGTTTCCACCCAGCTCAGTTTTTCCAGTACGCCGATGTCCAGTTTCGGATATATAAAATGTAAATTCCGGGCAAGGCTGAGACGCCGCTTCACTAATTTTCCCCTGTAATTGTTGGATAAAAGATAATCGTTATAAATAGTTTCCTTATCAAATTTCAAAATGGTTAAAACAAGAGCAGTGATGATTCCTGTACGATCCTTTCCGGCAGTACAATGATACAAAATAGGTGTATCGGAGTCTAAAATTTCCGTGATGATTTTTCTGATGACTTCGGGATGTTCCGTTACATAATTACTATAGAAATCCAGCATTCTCTTTTCGGCATCGGCACCGTTTACTTTTCCTTTCAGCACCAGTTTTTTCGCCTGATCCAACTGGTCGCCTTCATCTTCAAATGCAGAATAATTCTCATAGGCAATTCCTTCCGGAAGGCGATCCGGCTTTTTAGCGATTTCTTTTGAATTCCGCAGATCAATAATTTCCTGTATTCCCAGGTTTTCAATTCTTTTAAAAGATTTCTTTTTGAGTTTGAAAAGATTAGCGCTTCTGTACAGCTTTCCCTCTTTCAAAGTTCTTCCATTCTTATTTTTAATATTCGTGACTGTTCGGAAGTTACGGACCTTTTTAATTTTAAAATCAGCCTCAGCGGTATTTTGTCCGTATTCCGGTTCGGAAATTTGCTGCGTTCTGCAGGAGAACACACTGATGAAAACGAGCAAGAAGAAAGATATTTTTAGGATGGATCTCATATTTATTTAACCATGGATTTCGTATAGAATTGCAGGTATTTAGGTTTCGGCTAAAGCCGATTGGATTGGACTTATTTGTAAACGGGCTAAAGCCCGTTTCTATTGATATTATAGATAATTTTTCCCGATAAATATCATGAGATTACCCTGTTCATATTCAATGCTTACTTCATCTTCTATGGCAAAATTCCGGGTTCCTATTCTGGAAGTGATGCTTAAATTTCCGTTGGTCAGCGGCCAGTTCAATCCATGGGTTGTAATATTTTCCACAGACGGAAAAGGATACAGGGAGATCATCTTATCTTTAACGCTTTGTACGGTAAAACTTTTCGGAATAAAATAATATTCTGAAAACTCGTCGTAAAATTTCAGTTCCAGCTGATCCTTATATCCGAAAGCTACGGTAAGATTTCCCAGAAAATGATCCTGCTCGCCGCCGCTTCCTCCCAGAACATCCACTTTCCGGAAACCTTTGTCTGTAATGATTTCCAGTGCTTTCTGGAAATCCGTTTTGTCCTGATCCGGAGTGTAAATAAACCTTTCATCGTAAATCCCTTCTTCCTTTCCCGAATGCGAATCGAAATCGCCGGAAATAAAATCCAGCTTATCCAAAGAGAAATCCAGGTTTTTCAGGTAGTGAAAGGCACCGTCGGTACAGGCAATGAGACCGTACTGTTCAGGATCGGGGAAAGATTCAGGAGGATTGCCGTTGATGAAGAGCAATGCTTTATCTTTCATTCGGGTTCCAGTATTCTTCCGGTTCGTTATTGATTTTTGAAATGTATCTTGCCAATACGAAAAGATAGTCGGAAAGCCTGTTCAGGTATTTGATCAGCTCGGGACGAACTTCCTCCGATTCATTTAAAAACACCAAGGAACGTTCTGCCCTCCTGCAGATGGTTCTTGCTGCATGCAGAAACGTAGCCGCTTTTCCGCCGCCGGGAAGAATAAAATACTGCAACGGTTCCACTTTTTCATCAAAAGCATCCATCCAGTTTTCAAGCTCTTCAATTTCCGTATCGGAGATTACCAATGAAAGACGGGATTTCCCATTGGCCAGCATCAGCTTATCAACAGGCGTTGCCGCTTCGGAACCCACCGTAAATAGATCGAACTGTATCTTTTTCAGCTGTCTTAATACTTCTTCATCTTCAATATGGCTTTTGGCAATACCGATGAATGAGTTCAGTTCGTCAATATTCCCATAGCTGTCTACTCTTGCACTGGCTTTTGATACCCGGGTTCCGCCATAAAGGGCAGTCTGGCCTTTATCGCCCGTTTTCGTATAAATTTTCATAAGACTAAATTACTTTTTTAAACTAAAGGAGGCAAATTTTGGAAAGGAAGATTTGATAATGGTGTCTGTAGAAATTAAACTAAATGTTTCTATGCTTTCCTCTAATACTATGTTTAGATCCCTACGGGATGACAAATAGAACGCTTATAAAATCTAATGTATCTTCCTATTTCCAGATTCATTATATCATTTTCTAACGCAAAGTTTTATTTGCTGATGTGTAATGTAAGGAAACCAAGAAAGGATCAGCTGGCTGATCTGATGAAGCGGACGCATTATTTGCCTGCTCCTTAAACGGCTTTGCTTGCTTGAAAACAGGCGGTGCGACGATCAGACTTTGCGTTAATTAATTTCGTGTATGGTAGACAAATCAGTATCAAATAAAATGATCACCATAAAAATGACCGGCCCCGAAAGACCGGCCACTCTCAAATTATTTATCTACCTAACATTGCTTAAGTATGAGCCTTTAACGCAGAAATACCTCTAATTATTTTAAAAAACAAAAAATATTTTCAGCTCCTAAATTCCTGCTGACAAACTGTTGTCACCGTCCTGTTTTACCTTTGTATCAAACAAAACCAAAAACAGTAAAATTATGACCACAACAGCAACAGCCACAAAACAATTCATGACCGCAGAACAGATATTGGAACATTGGCAGGGACACCGTAATCTGACCCGAAGAGTAATTGAAGCTTTTCCGGAGAAAGACCTGTTTGAGTTCTCCATAGGTGGGATGAGACCTTTCGCAAAACTCGCCGTTGAACTGATCAGCATCGGCGGACCGGGAGTAAAAGGAATTGTTGAAAACCAGATGGAAGCGTATGACGAAGAAAAATTTCAACCCAAAACAAAAGAAGAGTTTCTGAAAAAATGGGATGAGGAAACGGAGGTAATCAACCGGTATTTTGCCCAAATTTCTACAGAGCGATTTCAGGAAAGTTTTAATCTGTTCGGGCAGTATGAATTCCCGGTGTACCAGAATATCCTTTATTTTATCGATAACGAAATTCACCACCGCGGGCAGGGCTATGTTTATCTGCGGGCTTTAGGCATCGAACCGCCTTTCTTCTGGGAAAGATTTCCGGTGATGTAATAATTCTCCTTCTAACTCAACTTAAAACATTCATTTCAAAAGCTTTCGGAATTTCTGAAGGCTTTTTTTAGGTTTAATATTTTGACGAGATCTTTTCCAGTAAATCCTTCAGGCTGTCTTTTAGAAACTCCGGTTCCAGTATTTCGGCATAATCTGCAAAAGTAATCAGCCAGCGTGGAAAACCTTCTTTGATCCAGTCGGTTTCAAAGATCATTTCAACGCCGTCTTCCCGTTCAATTTCCTCTACCAGACCGTAATATTTTTTGGAATTGCAGAGATGTCCGATGATACTCTTATCTACCAGGAGCCGGACTTTTGTCTTATTGCCGTTCGGGTTCTGCCGGTAATCGTTGATCTGCCCGTATTCCTGCAAGAACGGGTTCTGGGTTTTAAAAATCTTTAAAATACGGTCTACCCGGAACTGCCGGAAGTCATTCCGCAGGGTACAGAATGCCATGATATACCAGAAATTGAATTCGAAAAACACACCGACCACTTCAATAGTTCTGGTTGAAACCTTTGCATCCACTGTCTCATATTCCAGGGTAATCTGTTTTTTCTCGGCGATACTTTCCAGAATAATCGGGATGATATTCCTGATCCGGTCTTCCGTTTTGGGCTGATAATTAAAGACGTCAATCTGCTTCTCAATATTTTCAATCAGGCTTTTATCCGAATATTTTAACACCGAACGCACTTTTTCCATGGCCGACTGGTAATGGTGCCCTAAACTCTCATGCAAAAATTTCTGCATCAGTTTTTCAGCCGTAATAAAACTCAGCACTTCTTCTTTGGTGAACATAACGGGCGGAAGCTTATAGCCGTCCATCAGGGAATATCCGCTTCCGGCTTCCCCGATGATCGGAATGCCGGCATTCTCCAGTGTTTTTACATCCCGGTAAATCGTCCGGATGCTCACCTCGAATTTTTGGGCCAGATCCTGCGCCCTCACCACCCGTTTGGATTGCAGCTGGGTAAGAATGGCGGTTACCCGGTCGAGTTTTTTGAGATAATGATCGTTCATTTTGATGAGTAATGGGGGAAGTAGGTAATAATTATTGGACTGTCATATTGTTATATTGTTACACTGATAAATTGTTACATTTTAAGGCTGTTGACGAGTTTATCAAGGTTCAGGCTTCTTGCGGAGGCATCGAATATTTCCCGGTACGTTCCGTCGATCTGTACCAGTTCATCATGGGTCCCACTCTCGACGACCCTTCCTTTTTTCATCACATAAATTTTATCCGAATCGAGAATCTGCGAGAGGGAATGCGAGATGATAATGACCGTCCGCCCTGCTTTGATGGCATCAAGAGAATTTTTGATCTGTTCGGTAGCAATCGCATCGAGGCTTGCGGTAGGTTCATCAAGGAAAATGATCGGCGGATCCTTCAGAAACAGCCGTGCGATGGCGATTCTCTGCTGCTGCCCTCCGGAAAGTTGTGTGGCATCGTGCCTGTATCCGTCCGGCAAATCCAGGATTTGCCCGTGAAGATACGCTTTTTTGGCGGCTTCCTCAATTTCTTCAAAAGAGGCATTCATGTTTCCATACCGGATATTGTCTTCGATACTTCCCTGGAAAATATGGTTTTTCTGAAGCACCAGCCCGAGATCATCACGGAGATAAGTGTTGTTGTATTCATTCAGATCTACCTGATCCAGCAGGATCTCCCCGGAATCCGGAAGGTAAAATTTACACAGCAGATTAATGACGGTGGATTTCCCGGCACCGCTCAGGCCTACCAGGGCTGTGGTTTTTCCGTTCTCGATCATCATGGATACATCATGCAGGGCTTGTGTTCCGTTCGGATAAGTAAAATTGATGTTTTTTAATTCAAAATTCCCTTTGATTTCTTTTTCAATAAAGTTTCCGTTCGGCTCCTTTTCGTCGTCTGCATTTAAAATATCGAAATACCCTTCCGCATAAATCATGGCATCGTTCATATCGTCATAAATACGGTGCAGCTGGCGGATCGGTGCTGAAACGTTGTTGAACAGCATAATGTGGAGCATGATCGCCCCGATGGTCATCTGCTGATCCAGCACCAGATAAACTGTCAGAAGAATGATGAGAACAACCCCGAACTGTTCGATAAATGTTTTGAGTCCGTCATAAATGAAGTTCGTCTTCCTGGTGAACATCTGGCTTTCCATCAGCTGCATCTGGAGGTCGTACTGCTTTTTTCCTTCAAATTTTTCACGGACAAAACTTTTGATGACCATAATGGAATTAATTAAATTCAGCAATCCCGAAGTCTTCTGCTCGCGCTGGTTTCGGAGTGTCCTTCTTACTCCACTAAGTTTTTTAGCCTGCAAAGAACTTACATAAAAGTAGATCGGAACAATGATCGTGGAAACAATTCCTACATAAACGTTTTGCAGATACATAATAACCAATGCGATAATGGAGTTGGAAAACAGCGGCAGCATATCGATGAAAAAGTTCTGAACCAGCCGTGTTAAACTTTCAATCCCCCGGTCGATCCGGATCTGCAGTTTTCCCGATTCGTGGTTTTCATCATTAAAATAGGCGACCCGGTAGGTAAGGATTTTATCAATCGCCGATTGTGCTAATACGGAACTGACATTGATCCTGATTTTTTCGCCGTAAAATTTCTGTCCGAAATTGATAAAGATATTCAACAGCTCTTTTCCCAGCAGGATTACGGAAATAACAACCAACACATGGATGCCCTCGGACATCGGATGCGGAAGATGGGTAAGTTTCGTGACTTCGTCCACCGTATATTTCAGTACCAGCGGATTGACCTGTGCGGCAAGAGCGCCTAAAAAAGTCAGGAACAGCGTTCCGTAAATCATCAGCAGGTAAGGCCGGATAAAAGGAACGAGCTGTTTATAGATTCCGAATAAAGTAAGCGTTCTGTTAAAAGGTTTTGCCATGGAAATAATGTTAAATGAGAAACGTACCGTTTTACAGAGAAAAGGTACGTTTTTATTCTATTTTCAGACCATGATTCTGCTCCGGAGTTTCAGAAATTGTTCAGATTTTTAACAATAAGGAAGAAAGAAATATTCTTCTTAATTATTTAAATCAATCTCTTGTAAATAAAGTCATTAAATGCAACAGATTAAATAAAAGCCTTGAAATTATTTTAAATAAATTTAAACGAACGGTATTATTAGTTTTCAAACAGATAAGTCGTCAGATAATGCAGTTCCGGCTTGCCTGCCGCTTTGGATTCTGCTTTCGCATCTTCCAGAGAATACAGGGAATTGATTTCTTTCTTCTGAAATACAAAAGCGTTGTTGGCATTTTTATCCACTACTTCATTGAAAATATGTTCGATTTCCGAATTCGCAAGGGATGCAAAACTGATGTCTTCAAAGCCGTACATCAGTCTCAGGTCATCAAACTGGGCAAAGTTTTCATCCACAAACTGCTGCATCTGGGTTTTGGATTCAAAATTTCCCGCCCAGATATTGTAGGCATAGCTTTTTTTATTCGGTTTATCAAAAATACTCTGGTAAACGAAGTTTTCTCCCAGGTAGGCTTCCCGTACCTGCGGATCGTTGGCCAGTTCTTCCGGAAGACCTTCTTTAAGGATCCTTCCTTCAAACATGATGTAGGTTTTATTGGTAATTGCCAGGGTCTGCTGAACATTGTGGTCGGTGATCAGGATTCCGATGTTTTTATCGGTAAGGCTTCTCACGATTTTCTGGATGTCTTCCACGGCAATCGGGTCTACCCCGGCAAAAGGCTCATCGAGGAGGATAAAGCTTGGGTCGGTAGCCAGACACCTAGCAATTTCGGTTCTCCTTCTTTCTCCTCCGGATAAAAGATCCCCGCGGTTTTTACGGACATGCTGTAAAGAAAACTCTTCGATCAGTTCATCACATTTGATCTGCTGTTCCCGCTTTGAAAGTTTCGTCAGCTGCAATACCCCCATGATGTTCTCCTCTACCGAAAGCTTTCTGAAAACGGAAGCTTCCTGCGCGAGATAGCCGATGCCTTTCTGCGCTCTCCGGTACATCGCATCCGTGGTAATTTCCTGTTTATCGAGAAAGATTTTCCCGGAAGTCGGCTTAACCAATCCTACAATCATGTAGAACGAAGTGGTTTTTCCGGCACCGTTCGGACCTAGCAATCCCACAATTTCTCCCTGCTGAACCTGTACAGAAACGCCTTTTACAACTTTCTTAGGACCGTATTCTTTGATTAAGTTTTCTCCGCGTAAAATCATAAGGGCAAAGATAAAGTTTTTTTGAATTGGATATTAAAGATTAAAAACCGGAACATAAAGTTTTATGATATTTTAATACAGACTTTTAATCTTACTTTGCAGGAGTTTTTCGTCTTTAAACAAACAATTTTAATTAAATTTAACCCTGAAACCAACACTTTTATTCATATGGAAAATAACCAGCAACTCACCGAGCTTCTGGCCCTGGATCTCGGGGTGAATATTATCAACAGAAGGCCTTATGCCAAAGAAGTATTCAAGTGGCAGGACATGGATCTTCTTCCCCACTCTTCCACAGATACGCTGCTTTGCGAAATCTACGAGTGGAACGGAAGAAACTGGCGGACGACCAATAACAACCTGATCGGCTACCTTTTTTCGGGCGATCAGCTAAGCACCGTTAAAAACCAGCTGATGAATGTGCATAAATTTCCTGCGATGATCCCGGACTTCGAATTTACAAAAGACAGTATGGCGGAATTCGGGTTTTCCCTGCCTTCGCTTTTTAACATAGGAATCACAGGGGACCTTAATAATGCTAAAGACTTTTCGATTAAGGTGAATGGCGTAACGAAATCCAGGATTACGAATATCGATTCTCCAGGCATCGAAATTCTGAGGAAATATTCGGAATTTACTCAGAATGAATCAAGGTCGTACAGAAAAAATATCAAATTTAATTTTTTAAGTGCTTCCCTGTTCTACGCAGAAAGCGTAGAAATCAATCTCGAAAAATCATCCGGGATAAATCTTGATGTTACTTTCCAGACACAGAATGTTGAGGTGAAGGCAAATGTAAATACGGATACCAAGAAGAATTTCACTTTAAAATATACCGGGAATCAAGCCCCTTTTGCGGCAAAATTTACCAAAGGGAAAGATTTTAATATCATGTAAATAAATTATTTCCAAACTGTGTGATAATTTTTATTACCTTAGGTTTCTAATCCAATAAAATATTTATCATGAAAAAGTTAACGAAAAAAGATCTAATGAGAATCAGCGGTGGAAACATCCGTCCGCCGGATGCTAACGGAAATTGTCCTTCAGGATGGTACCTGTGTCCGTCCAATATCTGTGTTTATGATAATGGCGGCCAGAACCCGATTGTTCCGGGAAGTCCGCATTACAATGCGTGCTTCGGTTAATATGAAAATATCTGCTCAATAACCTCACAGGTTTTGAAAACCTGTGAGGTTTAAAATAGAATCGGCTGTACTGATGATCAGTACAGCCGATTCTATTGTTTATGTCTAACGAGATTATCCGTTTAAAAGCATTGCTGCTTCCTTCGCAAAATAAGTAAAGATCATATCAGCACCTGCTCTTTTAATGCAGGTTAAGCTTTCGATGATGGTTTTGTCATTATCCAGCCAGCCGTTTTGGGCAGCCGCTTTTACCATGGCATATTCTCCGCTTACATTATACACTGCAATTGGAAGATCAATAACTTCACGAACTTTAGCTACGATATCCAGATACGGAAGCCCCGGTTTGATCATGATAATGTCGGCACCTTCTTCAATATCCTTGAATACTTCATTGAGCGCTTCGCGGGAATTGTGAAAATCCATCTGATAGGTCTTTTTATCCTTCGGAATTTCCATATTGTCTTTCGGAGCACTGTCCAGAGCACTTCTGAACGGTCCGTAAAATGAACTGGCGTATTTTGCCGCATAGCTTAAGATCCCGACATCGGTAAATCCACTGCCTTCCAATGCCTCGCGGATGACCTGAACCCTGCCGTCCATCATATCGCTGGGTGCCACAATGTCAGCTCCTGCTTCGGCATGTGACACCGACATTCTGGCCAGTGCGTCATTGGTGGCATCATTTACAATCTTTCCGTTTTCAATAATTCCGTCATGACCGTAAATTGAATAAGGATCCAGTGCCACATCCGGCATGATGATCATTTCCGGAACAGCATCTTTAATGGCCCTGATGGTATTCTGCATAAGTCCGTTTTTATTCCATGCTTCTTTACCGGTGTTGTCTTTCAGGTCGTCTGAAACTTTCATATACAGGTTTACGGCTTTTACGCCCAGTGAAAACAGCTCCTTGCATTCCTTTACCGTCAGGTCTATGCTTCTCCTGAAAATTCCCGGCATCGACGGGATCGGTTCTTCTTTATTTTCGCCCTCCATTACGAAGATCGGCATTACAAAATCGTTGGTAGTGAGCATGCATTCTCTTACCAGACTTCTCATGGATTCGTTTACCCTAAGCCTTCTATTTCTTGAATGTATCATTTTGGAATACTTTTTGAACAAAATTTAATGCAAATTTACTACAACTAATATAAAAAACTATTGCACAGCATTGTAGAATTAGTTAGATTTGTTCAAATATTCCTAAGAAATTATAATTTGATGAGAAAACTTTTACTTTTGTTAATCTTTTTAGCCGGTTTTGTTGGATTTTCCAACAATATGAAGGCGCAAATAAAAGAGCCAGCTGCATTCTCCCAGAAATCTGATGACGGGGTACTGGTAGCCTATCCCAATCCTGCCAAGGATTTTCTTATCGTAAAGGCAAAAGACCAGAACCTGAAGATCAAAAGTGTAATCTTTTATTCCATTCTGGGGACACAGGTCGCAAGCTACTCGGTAAACATGAACTCCGGGGAGATTAATATCGAAAAATTAAAACCGGGAAAATATCTAATCCGGTATATTTTGAGTGACAATACAATGAAGGTCACGCAAATTGTAAAACAATAAATTAAATCCTGATAATCATCAGGATTTTTTCTTTTGGCTTAATTATTCCGTAACTTTCGGAACATTTTTATACTAATTATAAAAACAGATTAATGCTAAAAGCCGAACATATAAAAAAGACCTACAATGCGGGCAAGAAGGTGGCTTTGGATGATTTCAGCATCCATGTACCGAAAGGAAGCGTATACGGTCTCCTTGGTCCGAACGGAGCCGGAAAAACGTCTTTCATCCGCATCATCAATCAGATCACCCAGGCGGATTCCGGAGAAATAAAAATCAACGGTCAAAATCTCAACCCAGACCATATCAAAAACATTGGCTACATGCCCGAAGAACGGGGACTGTATAAAAATATGACGGTTGGCGACCAGCTTCTGTATTTCGGCGAGCTGAAAGGCATGAAAAAAAACGATGCGCTCCAGGAAGCTAAGAAATGGTTTGACAAACTCCACATTGACCAATGGTGGAAAAAAAAGCTATCTGAACTTTCCAAGGGAATGGCTCAGAAAATCCAGTTTGTGGTAACCGTTCTTCACCGTCCGCATCTGCTGATCCTTGACGAGCCGTTTTCTGGTTTCGACCCTGTGAATGCCAATCTGATCAAAGACCAGATCATTGACCTTAAAAACAACGGAACCACGATCATCCTGTCTACACACCGGATGGAAAGTGTTGAGGAAATGTGCGATTATGTCGCTCTAATTAATAACTCTAAAAAAATTATCGACGGACGGGTTTTTGATGTGAGGGAAAAATTTAAGAAAAATATTTTCGGGATTACGCTTTCTGATGTAAATGATTTGCAGCTGGATGCTTTTAGAAGCAGATATGAAATTTTCAATATTACCCATGAGAACAATCTTCTTTCTTTCGATCTGAAAAACGAAGCCGACCAGAACCCTATTCTTCTGGACCTGGTCAACGTAGGCAAGGTAAGGTCATTCGACGAAAAGATCCCGAGCATGAATGAAGTTTTTATTAATGCGGTAAGCAACAATTCTTAATGATGAATAATATTTTTTTAATTACCAAAAGGGAATTTCTGACACAGGTTAAGAAGAAATCCTTCATTATACTGACTTTGCTGGCTCCTATCCTGCTGATCGGTTTCGGAAGCGTGATCGGGCTGATGTTCAAGGCCAATGAGTCGCATAGCGTGATCGAAGTGGTGGATAGAACCGGATTATTTAAAAACCATCTGAAATCAACCGATAAGCTGGATTATGTTTTTGTGCCTGCTGCCGATGAGAAGTCTAAAATGAACAATCTGAAAAACAATGAATCGCTGGACGGGATTCTTATTCTTCCGGAATTGCAAAACGGAAATTACGATCAGCTTTTGCAGAATACAAGACTGGTCATCAATAATAAGATCGGCTTCGATACGAAGCAGAAGATTGTTTCGGATATTAGTGAAGTGATCAAAAAAGAAAAGATCAAAAAGTTAGGTATTGCAGAAATCCAACTGGATGATCTGGATAAAGGGTTTACTTTAAAAACCATTAATGTTTCTGAGAATAACAAGGAAGATTCTGATTTGGCATTCGGCGTGAAAAGCGTTCTGAGCATGCTTCTGATGTATGTTACTTTTATGTTCATTATCATTTACGGCGTCCGCGTCATGAGAAGCGTGCTGGAGGAGAAAAATAACCGTGTGGTGGAAATCATTATTTCTTCGGTGAAGCCTTTTGAACTGATGATGGGTAAAATCCTTGGGGTAACGATGGTGGCCCTGACACAATTTGTGGTCTGGATCACGATGTCCGTCATCGGTGCCTTAGTGCTTAATACAGGCTTTTCATCGATTCCAAAGAATATTCCGGGTGGCAATGAGGAGATGATGGGTAAATTTGATCTTCTGCAGATCGGAACCCAGATTTCGCACAGCCTGCTGGAACTTAATTTCCCGCTGATTATTTTTGTATTTATCGTATTCTTCCTATTAGGCTATATCTTTTACAGCTCTATCTATGCTGCGATCGGCTCTGCTGTGGATAACGAAACTGAAACGCAGCAGTTTACCTTGTTCGCCATTCTTCCTTTGATGGTCGGCATGTACGGTAGCTTTACGTTTATGAACAATCCGGACGGGCCACTTGGATTCTGGCTTTCCATCATCCCATTCACTTCGCCGGTAGCTATGATTGCAAGGATCCCGTACGGAGTGCCGGCATGGCAGATCGCTTTATCGATTACGTTACTTTTAGGAACCACGATTTTTATGATTTTCCTGGCCGGGAAAATTTACCGGGTAGGCATTTTAATGTATGGAAATAAGGCTACGCTAAAGGAGATCTGGAAGTGGATCAAGGGATGATTCCAACGATCTCACGCAGGTTTTTCAAATTTTTGTCTGAGAATACTTTAATATGATAATCAATGAGTGTTTGAGTTAAGAATAATTAATGTGTAAAAATAAATAATAAAACCTAACGGGTTTAAGCCCGTTAGGTTTAAATACCTTATAAAACAAAAGGCTGCCCTTTCCGGACAGCCTTTTGTTTGTTTCAACCTGAAATAAATTTTTAGTTGAAGATATAACTTAAAGTTACGCTAAGAACCTGTTCAGATTTTGATTTGGTAGTACCCTTCGGTTCTTTATCAAGCCCCGGATAGGTATTGCTTAATCCGAAATCATATCTTGCCGCAAGCTCAAGCTGTCTTTTGTAGCTGTATCCTACACCTATTCCTAATCCAAAATTAAATTTATTCGCCTTTCCGTTTACTTCCGGATATGCAGGATCAACGAAATTCGGGTCATAATAAGGTCTTATTACCGGTACGTTCTTCACATTCTGGCTCATTAAAAAATTGAATCTGGGACCGATCATTCCGAAGAATTCAGATTCTGCTTCTGAAAAATACCCTTTAAAATAAATCGGAACGCTAAGGTAATTGTTAGCGTAAACAGCATTGTAGCCGTCTATTCCTTTCGCATTTTTATCCTTTCCTGTTTCTCCTGCCCCGTAGTACGTTACTTCCGGCTGTAAGAAAAACTGATTCTCGGAACCTATAGGGACCAAGGCCAGTACTCCGCCCTGAAATCCGAATCTCGGACCTGAAGGATTATGCGCATTTTTTACCCCGGAATAGTTGCCCCCGGCAATAATACCGAATCTTGTGCTGCCGAAGTCGATCTGAGCAAAAGACATGGCAGAAACGGCTAATGCCGAGGCTAATAAAAATTTTTTCATATGGTTATGTTTTTAAAAATTATCCTAGAATTTTTGCAACGGTAGCACCGATATCAGCAGGAGAATCAACTACGTTGATTCCGTTTTCTCTCATGATCTCCATTTTAGCCTGAGCGGTATCTTCTGCACCCCCAACGATTGCCCCTGCGTGGCCCATGGTTCTTCCTTTAGGAGCCGTTTGCCCTGCGATGAAGCCTACAACCGGTTTTGTAGAACCGCTGGCTTTGTACCATCTTGCCGCTTCCGCCTCAAGACCACCACCGATTTCTCCGATCATTACCACCGCTTCCGTTTCAGGATCATTGATGAATAATTCCAAAGCTTCTCTCGTTGTTGTTCCGATAATCGGATCTCCACCGATACCGATGGCTGTAGAAATACCGTAACCGGCTCTTACTACCTGATCTGCCGCTTCATAAGTAAGGGTACCAGATTTTGAAACAATACCCACTTTACCTTTTTTGAAAACGAATCCAGGCATGATTCCAATTTTAGCTTCTTCAGAAGTAATGATTCCCGGACAGTTCGGACCGATTAATCTGCAGTCTCTGTCGGCGATGTAAGATTTTACTTTTACCATATCCGCAACAGGAATCCCTTCAGTAATACATACGATTACTTTAATCCCCGCTTCAGCAGCTTCCATAATGGCATCAGCAGCAAATGCAGGCGGTACGAAAATGATACTTACATTGGCTCCGGCTTTTTCCACAGCATCCGCTACCGTGTTGAATACCGGCTTCCCAAGGTGCTCGCTGCCTCCTTTTCCCGGAGTAACCCCACCTACTACGTTGGTTCCGTATTCGATCATCTGGCCCGCGTGGAAAGTACCCTCGTTCCCGGTAAATCCTTGTACAATTACTTTAGAATCTTTGTTTACTAAAATTGACATTTTATTATTTATTTAATTTATTTATTACTTTTTAAATGCAGACAAATTTAATTAAATTTCTTTGATTAAAGATAAATCTAAACAATTTGTTTATTTGAGATTTCTCAGTTTCACTTCTTTTTTCAGGTAGGTTTTGAAATCTTCTGCAAACATCCCGATATAAGTCCCTTTTTCAAGATCCCGGTTGACTCCGGTTTTGCCTAGCAATACGGATCCGCTCTCGATTTTATTTCCGGAAGCGATGCCCACCTGTCCCCACAGCGTTACCTCGTCTCCAATTATACAGCATCCTGCTATACCGACCTGAGAAGCAATAAGGCACTTTTTACCAATCACCGTATCGTGTCCGATCTGGATCTGATTATCCAGTACGGAACCTTCCCCGATCACGGTAGAATCGGTAACCCCTCTGTCGATGGTACATCCGTTACCGATCTCTACATTATTTTCAATTACCACATTTCCCACTGAGATCAGGCGGTCGAAATTCCCATTTAATTTACGGTAGTAAAAAGCGTCTCCTCCCAATACCGTATTGGCCTGGATCACAACATTGTCACCGATTACCGTTCTGTCTCCGATTACTACATTAGGAAAGATAAGGGTATTTTCTCCGATCTTCACATGATTGCCGATCACTGCAGAATGGTGGACGTGCGTTCCTTCGCCGATTTCCACATCATGGAGTTCTTCCGTAAAGTTGTATATTCGGATAAAATGGGTATTGATCTTGTTGAAATCCCTGAAGGGATCTTCCGAAACCAACAATGCTTTTCCTTCCGGGCATTCCACTTCTTTGTCGATCAGAATAATGGTGGCCGCAGAATTTAATGCTTTATCATAATACTTGGGATGGTTGACAAAAACGATATCCCCAGGCTTCACCCTATGGATTTCATTGGTGCCAAGTACTTCAAAATCTTCGGGACCTACAGCTTTCGCCCCGATTAGTGCGGCAATGGTTTTAAGTTTTTGTGGAGAATGGAATCTCATAGCAAATTGGTTTCTTATAAAACAAAATTCGGAGTGCAGACGCAAACCGAATTGATGTAAATTTTATTTAAAATTATTCTTTTACTCTTTCAAGGTAAGAACCGTCTTCCGTGCTCACTTTGATTTTGTCTCCCGGCTCAATGAACAGAGGAACCATTACTCTTGCTCCTGTTTCAACGATCGAGTTTTTAAGGGCATTGGTCGCCGTATTCCCTTTTACTCCCGGATCCGCCTCCACAACTTCAAGATAAACAGACTGCGGCAGTTCTGCAGAGAGAGGGGTTTCATCAGCTTCCTTCAGGATGATCGTTACTTCTTCTCCCGCTTTCATCAGGTTGGAGTTTTCGATCATTTCTTTGTTAAGATAAAGCTGAGAGAAATCATCGTTGTTCATGAAGTGGAACCCGTTCTCATCATCATAGAGGTACTGGTATTTTCTGGTGATTACTTTTACCTCATCGATCTTATGACCTGCGGAGAACGTATTGTCGATTACTTTTCCATTCGTTACCGACTTCAGTTTTGTTCTTACGAAAGCAGGCCCTTTACCAGGCTTTACGTGAAGGAATTCGATTACTTTATAAATATCATTGCTGTACTCGATGCACAGGCCTTTTCTGATATCGTTACTTGTTGCCATTAGTATTGTATATAATTATTTTCTTTTGTTAATATGTATGCCCCGTCCCTGAGTCTGTTGCATCCTGTCGAACATATTGCTATTAAATGAATTCACATTATTATTCAACCGGTTGACATTGGTCTGAATTTCAGAACTGTACGGACTGGCAGTACCTAAGATAGAATTACCACCTGTATTCTGCTTAAGGATGTCGCTTAAATTTTTCTTAGCGATACTGTCATTGGACTTTTCAGGAATTCTTCTTTCAAGAATTGAAGTTTTAGCCGTTTTCTCCGTTTTCAGTCCTTCCGTCTGCTGGGCAGACAGAGATGATGCGGCAGAAAACATGATCAGTAAAGCTATAATTTTCATCCGGTTATTATTTCATTGATTATTCCCGTTCCTTTCCTGTTCCGTACCCTTTTACAATCCCTCTTGGGGAGTTCTGGATAAACTGAAGGATTTCATCTCTCTCAGCCGTCGGCAGCATTTCTTTTTCGATATACAGCAATGCCTGGGAAACGTTCATTTTCAGCTGGAAAATCGCACGGTAAATTTTCTGGATTTCAAAAATTTTCTCATTCGTGAATCCTCTTCTTCTCAACCCTACGGAGTTGATTCCGGCATAAGACATCGGCTCTCTGGCTACTTTTACATAAGGCGGGATATCCTTTCTTACCAGTGTTCCTCCGGAAATCATCACGTGCTTTCCGATCTTTCCGAACTGGTGAACGGCAGATAAGCCTCCCATCACTGTATAATCACCGATTTCCACATGTCCTGCGATGCCACACCCATTCACGATGATCACATGATCGCCGATAACACAGTCGTGTGCAATATGGGTAGTTGCCATAATCAGGCAGTTTTTACCGATCTTGGTATAGCCCAATGCTTTTGTTCCGCGGTTTACCGTAACACACTCCCGGATGGTGGTTTCGTCACCGATAATCACCTGGGTATCTTCGCCATCGAATTTCAGGTCCTGAGGGATCGCAGAAATTACCGTTCCCGGAAAAATCCGGCAGTTTTTGCCGATCCGGGCGCCGTCCATAATGGTAACATTAGGGCCGATCCAGGTTCCTTCCCCGATTTCTACATCCCCTGCAATGGTAGTGAATGGTTCTACGATTACATTTTTGCTGATTTTCGCACGCTTGTCTACGGCTGCTAACTGATGAATCATTTAATCAACTTTATTTTTTGCAACTTGGGCCATAAGTTCCGCTTCTACTGCTACCGTATCTCCTACATAGCCGTATCCCTGCATATGAACAATTCCTCTTCTGATCGGTTCTATCAATTCAATCTTAAAGATCAGCGTATCTCCCGGAATTACTTTTCTTTTGAACTTTACTTTATCGATTTTGATAAAATAGGTAGAATAATTTTCAGGATCCGGAACGCTTGCCAATACCAGGATTCCTCCGGTCTGTGCCAAAGCTTCCACCTGCAGAACGCCTGGCATTACAGGCTCTTTTGGAAAATGTCCGACGAAGAACGGTTCGTTCATCGTTACATTTTTCAGTCCAACTACATGGGAATCGGAAAGCTCAAGGATTTTATCGATCAGTAAGAACGGCGGGCGGTGAGGCATGAGCTTCATGATCCCGTTGATATCGAATACCGGTTCTTTGGTCAAATCGAAATCAGGAACGTTCTTCTTTTTCTGAAGCTTCCACTGACGGTTCAGTTTTTTGGCAAACTGGGTATTTACGTAGTGCCCTGGTTTGTTGGCAATTACTTTTCCTTTTATTTTCACTCCCGCCAAAGCAAGGTCACCGATTACATCAAGTAATTTATGTCTTGCCGCTTCGTTGGGATAGTTTAAATTAAGATTATCAAGAATTCCGTTCGGTCTGATGGACACATTGTCTTTACCGAAAGCTTTCTTCAGTTTTTCTGTCGTCTCTGGGGTAAGATCCTTATCCACATAAACAATCGCATTGGATATATCCCCGCCTTTGATCAGACCATGATCCAAGAGCATTTCCAGCTCGTGTAAGAAACTGAACGTTCTTGCTGACGAAATCTCATCCTTGAATTCTGAAATATTTTTTAGTGTGGCATTCTGGGTTCCCAATACTTTGGTTCCAAAGTCTACCATTGTCGTTACCTCATAAGTATCTGAAGGAATAATCGTAATTTCGGATCCTGTAGCAGGATCGCTGTAGGTAAGCACTTCTTTTACCACTAGGTATTCTCTGGCAACATTCTGCTCCACTACGCCTACACTTTCTATTGCTTCAACAAAATATTTTGATGAGCCGTCTAAGATCGGAGGTTCGGAAGCATCCATTTCCAGGATAGCATTGTCGATATCACATCCTACCAGAGCGGCCAAAAGATGTTCACAGGTAGTGATTTTTACACCCAGTTTTTCCAGGGTTGTCCCTCTTTCGGTTGCCACTACATAGTTTACATCTGCTTCCACCTGCGGGTGTCCTTCCAGATCGGTTCTTACAAAAACGAAACCTGTATTTTCCCTGGCAGGTTTCATGGTTAATTTTACTTCTTTACCAGTATGAAGTCCGATTCCGGAAAGTGTCACTTCCTGCTGAAGTGTTTTTTGCATATCACTCATTAGTTTTATCTTTTGAGTTATTCTCGAGATTATTTATTCTTTTTACGATTTCAGGGAGATTTCTGAAATGGACATAGCTTCTGAGGTAATCATTATAGCTGATAGCAGGAGATCCGTATACGGTATCTTTATCATTCACATGGGTATTTACCCCGCTCTGTGCCTGAATTTTCACCTGGTTTCCTATTTTGATGTGTCCTACGACACCCACCTGTCCTCCGATCTGGTTCCAGTCGCCGATAGTAGTGGACCCTGCTATTCCCGCCTGTGCGGCAATGACGTTATTTTTGCCAATCTTAACATTATGGGCAATCTGGATCAGGTTATCGATCTTGGTTCCCTTACCGATTACCGTAGAACCGATGGTCGCCCGGTCGATGCTGCAGTTTGAACCGATTTCCACATCATCTTCAATGATAACATTTCCAAGTTGCGGAATTTTTTTGAAACCTTCCGGTGTAGGCTGGAAACCGAACCCGTCCCCACCGATTACCGTGTTGGAATGAACCACACAGTTATCTCCGATAATGCAATAGTCGTAAATCCTAGCACCGCTGTCGATCTTACAGTTTTTACCGATCTTTACGCCTTTCCCGATATACACCTGCGGATAAATCTGTGATCCTTCACCTATTTTGGCTTTTTCGGAAACATAGGTAAAAGTTCCGATATAAACATTATCCCCGATTGCTGCCGTCTCATGAATGGAAGCGCCATCTTCGATACCGCTTTTCCGGCCCTGCATCTCCTGATACAGGTTCATTAAGATCTGAAATGAAAGGTAAGCATCTTTTACAGCAATAACGGTAGACGCGTAAGCATCTTTTGATAAAAGATTTTCCGAAACAATGATGACGGAACATTTTGAAGTCTCCAGATAATGGGCAAACCGATCCTGTGCTATAAAAGAAAGATGTCCTGTTTCCCCGCTTTCAATAGGTGAAACCCCAGTAATAAGCGCATTCTCGTCACCTATTATTTTTCCGTCGATAAAACCTGCAATTTGCGAAGCTGTAAATTCCATATTCTGCAAAGATAAGAAATTCTGTAATTCGCAAACATTTTTTAATTTTCGGATTTTGAAATTTTAATATTCTTTAAGAAACCGGTCCTTCCATATCTCTCGGAAACATGAGGATATACCGCTTTGTTTTATTAGTCATCAGCCCCGACAGAAGCTGGTCTTCGGATTCGTCCAGCCTTATTTTTTTCCCGTTTTTCTGCAGTAAGTAGATCGGTTGTTTTTCAGTATCATAAGGAAGAAGCTTTCTCTCAATCTGATGTACCAGCTCATGTCCGTTATCGATTCCGAAAAATTCATTTACATTTTTTATTTTTCCTTCAATAAATTCTTTATCAAAGGGATGGGAAGAAATGATGGTTTTCGGGAGGTTCCTGCGGATCACTCCCTTGCACCAGTATGACAGGATCATATCATCGGCATGCTGCCAGCTTTTCATGGCCTGGATAATGTCGTTATCGTCCAGTTGGGTAAATCTTTCCACATCTTCATCGGTGGCTGCGCTTTTTTCACGGCAGAGGAAATACTTTAAATTTTCGGTCGCCGGCAGATCGGCTCCCAGAGAGACGAGATATTTCGCTCTTTCTAAAATTTTAACCAAAATAAATTCGGCCAGCGCAGAGGTTTTATGGTAATAGACCTGCCAGTACATAAACATTCTGGCCGTCAGGAAGTTTTCAATGGAATAAATTCCTTTGGCATCAATTACCAGTTCCCCGTCATCGCAAACATTCATCATGGATATAATGCGCTGGGTGTTGATATTGCCTTCGGAAACACCGGTAAAGAAGCTGTCACGTTTCAGGTAATCCAGCCTGTCGACATCCAGCTGGGAAGAGATCAGCTGATTGAAAAACTTCCGGTGGTATTTTCCCTGAAACATTTCAATGGCGCAGGAAAGTTCCCCGTTGAACTGATTATTCAGACGGTTCATCAGCAGCAGAGAAAGTTTCTCGTGGTGCCAGTCGTCCATCAGCATACATTCGAGGGCGTGGGAGAACGGGCCATGGCCGATGTCGTGCATTAAGATAGCCAGCATCGCTCCTTTTTCTTCTTCGGGCGAAATGCTGACGCCTTTCTGTTTCAATGTCTCCAAAGCCGTAAACATCAGATGCATGGCACCCAGGGCATGGTGGAACCTGGTGTGTGTGGCTCCCGGGAAAATGAGGTTCAACAGCCCGGTCTGCCCTATCCTTCTCAGCCTCTGAAAATAAGGGTGCTCGATGATGTCGAATAAAATTTCGTGGGGAATTTTAATAAATCCGTGAACGGGATCATTGATGATTTTTAGCTTGTTCTGCATGGGAAACGTCCGTATTTCTAACAAATTTAGGGATTTTAAATTTCAGATCCGATTAAATTTCATTAAAACGGCCTTGCTGTTCACCGCTAAGCAGTATATAAATAAGATTGTAAATTAAAAACTATTTCTTTGCAGATCGCTTTTAAGCCTGTTAAATTTAACGTTTATTTTTACCACTAAGAAATTAAGGTATTTTAGCTTAAAAATCAACTGATTGGCTGTTCAATGTCATTCATTCTATGCATTGAAAATGAGTTTATCAGGCAAAATATTTCGCCGTATTAAAGTGAAGAATAAACGGTGTTTATTTTAATTTAGTAAATTAAGAGTAATGACGGAAAGTTTTCTGAATCAAAATCTAAAACAGGCATTTAAAAAGAGCAAAAATATTCGGCTATTTCATTAACTTATATTTAACTTTACATCTGCGCATTTTGGCAGATTTTACCATTAAATGGTCAGCAATTTGATACAATAACCGTGTAAAAAATTAATTATGTCGGAAAAGATATTATGGATAGATGATGAAATAGATTTACTCAAACCTCACATCGTTTTTCTCGAAAAAAAAGGATACCAGGTAACCCCTTTAAATAATGTAAATGAGGCCCTGGAATTGATGGATTCTGAAAAATTCGCATTGGTACTGATCGATGAAAACATGCCCGGGATTTCCGGTCTGGAAGCGATCCCGATGATCAAGGATAAAGACAATTCCCTGAAGATCGTGATGGTAACCAAAAGCGAAGAAGAACACATCATGGAAGAAGCGATCGGCTCACAGATTGCCGATTATATTCTAAAGCCCGTGAATCCTAACCAGATTTTACTTTCACTTAAGAAAAATCTTCAGGAAGATAATCTGGTAGAGCAGAAAACGATTCTTCAATACCAACAGGAATTCAGAAACCTGTCCATGGAGCTTTCTTACCTGAGAACGTATCAGGAATGGGCAGAATATTATAAGAAAATCCTCAATTGGGAAATAAAGTTCGATAAAGTAACGGACAATGAGTTTGCAGACCTTTTGCAATCACAGAAAGAAGAAGCGAATATCCAGTTTGCAAAATTTATCGAGAAAAATTATGAAGACTGGCTGCATGACTCCGATAAACCGATGATGAGCCATACGCTTTTTAAGGAAAAAGTAAAGCCGGAAGTGGAAAAGGATAAAGTTTTACTGCTGATGGTAGATAACCTTCGTTATGACCAGTGGAGAGTGATTGAGCCGCTGTTTACCAAATATTACAATAAAATTTCGGAGGATTATTATTACAGTATCCTTCCAACCGCTACCCAATATGCAAGAAATTCTTTTTTTGCAGGACTGATGCCTTCAGAGATCGAAAGACGTTTTCCTGACAAATGGTTCAACGATAATGAGGAAGGGAATAAAAATGAGTATGAGCGTGATTTCCTGGAAGACCAGATGAAAAGAATCGGGCTCGGATCCAAATCGATGAAGTATCTGAAAGTCCTGAATGCAGATTTTGAACGAAAGATTTATGACGATTTCAACCAGCATAAAAACAATGATCTGTTGGTGATCGTTTATAATTTTATCGATATCCTGTCTCACGCGAAAACAGACAACCACATTGTCGATCAGCTGATCCGGGATGATAAGACATTCCGGTCTCTCACCCTGAACTGGTTTGAAAATTCATCATTATTGAAAATTATCAAATCAGCGGCAGAAAGCGGATTTAAACTGGTTATTACAACCGACCACGGAACCGTTTACGTAAAAAAACCGAGTAAAGTGGTGGGCGACCGGGAAACATCTACCAACATCCGTTACAAAACCGGAAAGAGCTTAACGTACGATGACAGCGATGTGTGGGCAATTACCAATCCCGAGAAACTGTTTTTACCGAAAGGAAATTTAAGTTCAAAATATATTTTCGCAAAAAATAATATTTTCCTGGCGTATCCTAAAAATTATAATCACTTTGTGAATTACTATAAGGAAACGTACCAGCACGGAGGAATTTCACTGGAAGAATGCATCATTCCGATCAGTGTTCTGGAACCGAAATAATATTTGTTTAAATGATATGAGGAGCGGAGGAAATCAAAGATTTTCTCCGCTCCTTTTTTATTAATATTTTTGAGGCATGAAATTAATTACTTACAATGTCAACGGAATCCGGGCGGCTTTTACGAAAGATTTCTTAGGGTGGCTGAAGACGGCAGATCCGGATGTAATCTGCATTCAGGAAAGCAAAGCCGGAAACGATCAGATCGATATCGAAAGCCTGGAGAAGCTGGGTTATCACAGCTACTGGCATTCGGCGGAGCGAAAAGGCTACAGCGGCGTCGGAATCGCCTCTAAAATCAAACCCAACCATGTGGAATACGGCTGCGGTATCGAAAGCTATGACAGCGAAGGCAGAATCATCCGTGCGGACTTCGACGGGTTTTCCGCTATTTCGGTGTATGTGCCTTCCGCCTCCAATATTGAAAGGCTGGATTTTAAAATGCAGTTCTGCCGTGATTTTTCAGATTATATCAAAAATCTGAAACAAGAGATCCCAAATCTCATTATTTCAGGGGATTTTAACATCTGCCACGAAGCCATCGATATTCACGACCCGGTGCGTCTGAAGAATGTTTCCGGGTTTCTTCCAATGGAACGGGAATGGATGACGGATTTCATCAATGAGTGTGAACTGATCGACAGTTTCCGGTTTTTTAATAATGAACCCGATCATTACACCTGGTGGAGTTACAGGCAAGGTGCGCGAGGAAAAAACAAAGGCTGGAGGTTGGATTACAACTTTACGTCCTACAGCTTAAAAGATAAGCTTACAAGAGCCGTTATTTTGAAGGAAGCGGTTCATTCGGATCATTGTCCGGCCTTGGTGGAGTTGAGCCTTTAAATAATGCAAAAGCGGCTGTCTCAAAAGTGAGACAGCCGCTTTTTAATTTTAAATCATAAAATTTAATCGACAATTTCATATTCCACCGGAATGGTACCGTTGCCGGTATCCCCGATTTCATCGAACGCTGCTTTAGACATATCCAAAGCTCTTGATGAATGGTAAGGCCCTCTGTCATTTACTTTCACTATTACCTCTTTACCATTGTTCAGGTTGGTAACCTTAATACTTGTTCCGAAAGGAAGCGTTCTGTTTGCCGCAGTGAACTTTGCATTATCAAAGATCTCTCCGCTGGCGGTTTTTCTACCGTTAAATTTATCGTGGTAGTACGATGCATAACTTGTTTTTTTCGCATCTGTGGCATTTATTTTGAAAGAATAAATACCAAGGGTTGAAATCATCATTATGATTACGAGAATGAATCTTTTCATCATGTTGAACTTTTATTGGTTTTGACAGGGGCAAATCTATAAGGATTCTTTTAACGAGCCTATTTTATCTGTTAACAAACGTTAATAAAAACCCAATATTATCTTAAAACACCCTGTAACTTCCTATTATCAGCTACTTTAAGACCTATTGTTAAAATATGTTAAAAAAAATACCCAAACGTTAATAATTTTAACTCAATTATTGAAATTAACATTATTTTAACACTATATTAGATTTGATAATCAATATGTTAAATATTTTCACAAAGCTTAAAATTAAATCTTTATTCATATAAAAATTCCTGTTAACCAGCTTGTAGAACAGTTCTGAACTGCATTTTAATAAAAGCAAAACCGGTGAAAATTCACCGGCGGTTTATTATTGCTTCAATAATCCGTTATATACAGATCTTAATGTATCTTATTAAATAGATTTTACACCAACTCTCCGTAAAGATCAAATTCTTCAGCAGAAGTAATTTTTACGTTGGCAAATTCGCCGATGGAAATATATGTGTTTTCGGCAGAGACCAAGACGGTGTTGTCTACATCCGGAGAGTCGTATTCCGTTCTTCCGATAAAATAATTGCCTTCTTTTCTGTCGAAGATACATTTATAGACCTGGCCGATTTTCTCCTGGTTTTTCTCCCATGAGATCTGGGACTGGATTTCCATGATTTCTTCTACCCTCGCTTCTTTTACTTCCTGCGGAATCGTGTCTTCCAATACGTAAGCACCGGTATTTTCTTCGTGGGAATAGGTAAAACATCCGAGTCTGTCGAATTTCTGGATTCTTACCCAGTCTTTCAGTTCCTGGAAAATTTCTTCCGTTTCGCCTGGATACCCTACGATCAGCGTTGTCCTGATGGCCATATCCGGAACTTTTTCCCTGAATTTAGCCAGAAGGGCATCCGTTTTTTCGTGGGTGGTTCCTCTTTTCATGGATTTCAGCAATTCCGAATTGATATGCTGAAGAGGAATATCGATATAATTACAGACTTTGGGTTCTTCCCTGATGATGTCCAGCACATCTTCCGGAAATCCGCTCGGGAAAGCATAATGAAGACGGATCCACTCAATTCCTTCCACCTTCACCAGTTCTTTTAATAAATCGCCTAATGCACGTTTTTTGTAAATGTCGAGACCGTAATAGGTAAGATCCTGAGCAATCAGAATCAATTCTTTAGTGCCTTTTTTTGCCAGTTTCTGAGCTTCAGTCACCAACTTTTCGATTGGCGTGGAAACATGCCCTCCTCTCATTAGCGGGATCGCGCAGAAGGAACACGGCCTGTCGCAGCCTTCGGATATTTTAAGATATGCGTAGTGTTTCGGAGTGGTAGTCAATCTTTCACCAACCAATTCATGCTTATAATCGGCGCCTAAATGTTTCAGCAAAACCGGAAGGTCCCTTGTTCCGAAGTATTGATCCACGTCCGGAATTTCGCGGATCAGATCCGGCTTGTATCTTTCGGAAAGACAACCGGTAACGAAAACTTTCTCAACCTCACCCCTGTTTTTAGCCTCTACATAATCGAGAATGGTATTAATAGATTCTTCCTTTGCGTTATCGATAAATCCGCAGGTATTGATCACCACAATATCTCCTCTGTCTTCATGAACCACCTCTTTGCCATTGGCTTTAAGCTGGCTCATTAACACTTCGGAATCATAAACGTTCTTGGAACATCCGAGTGTTACTACATTAATTTTCTTTTTACCTACAGATTTCGTGCGCATTTTATATTGAATAATAAGTAATTAGTAATCAGTAATTTTTGTGGGTGCAAATTTACGCATAAAAAAAGAACCAAAAGATCTGGCTCTTTATTTAGAGTTATTACAAATAACAGAACAGTATCAGTAAGCCTGGTCGTCTCCTTTTACAATATTATATAAAGTGAGAAAAATAATTTTCATATCTAAGAAGAAAGACCAGTTCTGAATATACCAAATATCCTTTTCTATTCTTTTTTCCATATCTTTTAATGAAAATATCTCCCCCCTGGCTCCCATTACCTGTGCCCACCCTGTGATTCCCGGTTTTACGATGTGCCTCGTCATGTATTTCTTTGTGATTTTGGAATACATTTCCGTCTGTGACAACATATGGGGTCTAGGACCAACCACCGACATATCCCCTAAAAAGACATTAATAAATTGCGGCAGCTCATCAATACTCGTTTTGCGCATGAACGCACCGAATTTTGTTATCCGTACATCATTTCTTTTTGCAGTTTGAAGGTCCGCATTTTTATTGCTTCTCATGCTTCTGAATTTCAAACAGTTGAATGGCACATTATTCAGTCCTGATCTTTTCTGTACGAAAAAGACAGATTCATTGCTTTCAATTTTCACAATTAAAGCCACTAAAGGTATTAACCAAGATAATAGAAATATTATTGCAAATAAAGAGAAAGCAATATCAAAGGACCTTTTTAAGAGTTGTTTTTTAGAATTGGAAAGAGGTTCTCTTATAAGTTTAATTAGAGGAATTTCATTAATAACATCAAAATAATTAGGCCCTAAATTGGCATACTTAAAATCAGGGACCATATAAATCCTAATCATTTTCTGTTCTGCAATATCTACTATTTTTTTATAAATATCCACCTCAATATTATCATCACAAAATATAATGTTGTTTATTTTGGTATTTTCCAGATCATAGAATAGCTGATCGATACCACCTAAATATTTATTTTTAGTCTCTTTACTTAGCGGTGTGTAGGTTCCCCTGATCCCGATCAATCTTCTTAGATGGCTATTTGATATCAATGAAGTGGAAAACTTGTTTTCACCGACAAGAACAGTATCAAATGAATAAAATCTTCGTCCCAACTTTACCCTGTTTCTTTTCCGGTACAAGAAGAGTAAGAATCTTGTGAATGTTATTAAAAAACCAAGCAGCAGAAAGTAAACGATAACATTTCTATAATTAATCTTAAAAGAAAAAATCAGGCTGGGAAAGATTGCCGAAGCTAGGATAAACAGAATAAAAGCTTTACTTAAAGCATTAAAATGAAGCGATGATTCTTTAACCTTCAAGCTCTTATATGGTTTTGTAATAATTGTAATAATAAACCAAGAAATATTAATAAGAATTAATTGTGTCCTGTATTCCTGAGCAAAATCTTTATAGTTAAACTCAAAAAAAAATAATTTTCCGAAAATGAAAAGACAATTGATTGTAATATAATCAATTATCAGAAAAATCCTTGGCAAATGTTTAAAAAAATAAACTAACATAAAAAACACCATTTGCTGATTTGATGATTACTCTTCGGTAAGCACAGGCGAACAGTCATTAAATCTTCATTTTTTATTAAATACTAAAAATTTTTTAAAACAAATGGAGGTAAAATTTTATCTTTTTCTGATAAGACAATATCATTAGCAGGAAGCTTCCAATCAATATTCAAATCCGTATCATTCCACAGCACTCCGCCTTCTGAAGCTTTGTCATAAAAATTATCGCACTTATAAGAAAATATGGCTGTTTCGCTCAGTACAGAAAAACCATGACCAAAACCTCTCGGAATGTAAAGCTGTAACTTGTTTTCACCCGTAAGTTCTAAAGAAAACCATTTTCCGAATGTAGGGGAATCTTTACGCAGATCTACTGCGACATCAAGAACCTTACCTTCCAGGCAGGACACTAATTTTGCCTGTGCGTGATCCCCTTTTTGTAGATGCAACCCTCTAACAACGCCATAACTTGATTTTGAAATATTATCCTGTACGAAATGGCCATTCATACCGGTAAGTTCTTCAAATTTCTGTTCATTGAATTTTTCGTAAAAATAACCTCTGTCATCTTCAAAAATTGTGGGCTCGATAATGTAGCAGTCTTTTAGTGGGCTTTCTTTAATTTTCATAATTGTTGTTTTTCTTTGTATAAAAAATATCAAGAACTGGGCAAAGATAAAAAAATACTTATTGCTATGAAATCTATCTCACAACTCTTTTGTAGAAATCGAGCAAGCTAAAGAAATTAGTATTTTTATTATATTCTTTAAATACCTTTTCGTATGAGTTGTTACCCATCTGGTTTCTGACCTTCAGATCGGATAAATAAAGAATCTTTTCTACAGCTTCCTTTTTACTATTAAAAACAAAACCGTTATAACTTTCATTTACAGTATCTTTATTGCCCATGACATTACTTACCACAAGAGGTTTCCGCATGGCCATGGCTTCCAGAATAGCAATCGGAAGACCTTCCCATAAAGATACCTGCATATAAATATCCAGGGAGTTTATTTTTTGTAATAATTCTTCTCTCGTCCTTACCCAACCAGTTACCTGAATATTTGAGGATGTTATGTCATGGATAAGTTCTCCATCCCCTATCCAGATGAAATTAACGTCAGGTAATGCGGCGGCTATTTCGTTAAAAAATTTCGGATTTTTTTGCGGAGTCAGTCTGCCTACTGTGCCCACCGTTAACCGAGGATTGAAAGCTGGTGAAAATATTTTTTGAGGCAATTCAAAATCAACACCATTTCTAATAAGAATGGTTTTGCCAATTTTTTTTGCCATTTCATATTCTGTATCTCCCGAAGCAATTATAGTTCCGCCGAATAAAGATGGCATGGCATACTCTATGATCTTAAAAAATAAAATTTTTGGCTTTGCAATATTCTGCTGAACAAAAGAAAATCCATGAGGGGAATAAAATACATTTTTCTGAGGTATTATTCCCCAACAAGCCAGTCTGCCAATAACGCCTGCTTTGGCAGAATGAAGATGAATAATATGTGGTTTTATTCTCTTTAGAATCTTTCGGGTCTCAGAAATTACTTTTTTATCTTTATATACATTGACAGACCTTTGCATATCCAACTCGTAAAGAAAAATATCCGGATGGATTTCTTTATGAAAAAGCTCCTTATCAAATTCTGTTCGATTGGGACTGTAAACCAAATGAACCTCAAAACAAATATCTGATAGATTTGTAGCCAAAAAATTACTTAAATCTTTCACATAAGTGTAAACACCACCTCCGAACGCTTCTACAAACTGAACTATTTTAATTTTTCTTTCCAATCTAATCAGTAATTTTTATTTTGTGCAAATCTACAGAAGATTTAGGTTTATTTGCTTTCCGATGTTTTTATTATTTTGAAATCGAAAGATAATAGACCGTTTTGGGCTTCATCTCAGGAATATTGATTACTGAAGCGTTTTTATTTACGGCAAGCTTTTGTGTCTGTTTAATAACCAAATTTTCTAAAGGCAATTCGCCACTGTCGGAAATTTCATATATTCTACAGTCCACATTAGACATTTTTCCATAAAGGCTGTATAATTTGTTTAATGTAACTTTTGAATTGACTATTTTGTTTCCACTGTTATTATTTAAAATAATATACTCTCCTTTATCATCAAATGATGCAAAAACAGATAACTTATCGTAATTCGCTGTATGAAATACTCTGTTTTTAGTGCTCTGATTATATATTTTATAAGCCCACCAGACCGATCTGGTTTTTCCGTTTGTATCCAATAATCCGTTTATAGAATTATTACAGTTGAAAACACCATCGCTTTCTGCCCAGCAACCTTTACAGGCACCGTCAATATTATTATCCTCAAGCATTTTAAATACCTGTAAAACTTCTGAAGGTGAAAATTGGGAGTATTGGTTAATGATTTCGTTAAGAACAATTTTTTTCACGCCAACTTTTGGATATTTTGGCAGTATAATATTCCTCAGTTTTTTTACGTCCTTTGAAAAAGCCTCTTCGTATATGCCGTCTCTCCATTCGTGCCAGGCTAAAATATCCACGCGTATTTTATTTGCGTTACAAAATTTTAAAAAATCCTCCATTTCCCGCTCGTCATAACGATCAAAAGAAGGACCGGTTATGAGCGCATTCTGACCTCCCGGTAAAGAACGAATAATATCGTGTGCTTTTTTAAAAATCTTATAATATTCATCTTTGTCAAAATCTCCAAATCCACCTTGATGAAAAGGTTCGTTCCATATATCATAAATAACGTTATTTCTGAATTTATGATATTCGGCAGTAATTACTGTTGTAAGTCGGTCTGTTGTAAGTGGGTGAGGCCATTCTTTATTATTTTTTTTCCCCGGATAACCATACCTGTCGGATATAACCAAAATAGGGGTAATCCCAAATCTTCTAAGATATTCTACATCATGAACTGATTTATATGACCATCCGATCCGCCAATATTTCGGCTGCAGGGCAACAATACTTTTTTCAAGCTTTTTTACGTCATCGAAATGTAAAAATCCAGACATCGATTTTACATTTTTTACATTATTTCCGAAATTGATATCTACATTTACGGAATCTTTTATTCTTTGACTTTTAGCATTATTACAAATGAAAACAGATGTTATCATCAGTAGAATGTTAAGATTTTTTAAAAGCTCTTTCATAAACGTGTAGTTTGGCTTGCTGATTATTGATGACTTTTTATTCCGAGTTTGTATTTAATTGTTAAATTTAATACAAAAAATAGAGTGATCAGTCTTTTATAGATTTTCATGTGAAGTGGCCTTGTACTTCTGGACATTAAACTTCCAAGCTGAGTTACATTATTTCCTGTTCTTCTGTATAACAGGTAAGGTTCTCTTATAAATTTAACTTTCCCTACTGCCTCTCCTACCAAACCAATCCAAAGATCTACGGAAACTTCTGTATTTCGAGGAAATGGCATGGCATAGGTAAGAACTTTTCTGTTGAATGCCATACAGCATCCATAGTATGTACTACAGATCAAGTTTTTAAATAATCCTGTTCCCGAATTATATATATTAAAAAATGACTCATTCGTAACATTCAGTATTTCGTCGGTTACTTTAGAATTGGTAACCACCAAATCATAATTTTTCAGATCTTCTATTACTGCATTGTATTTTCCCGGTAACCATACATCATCCTGGTCGGAAATAAATATAATATCGCCACTTGCTTGTTTTAAAGCATTTTGAAAATTAGGAGTGTAGCCTTTTTCACCCCGGTTATGTATGATCCTAATTCTCTTATCGTTAAAACTTTCGACAATTTCCAGTGTTTTATCAATGGATCCATCATCCGAAATTATTATTTCATCATGATTTTTTATCTGTTTTAAAATTGAATCAATCTGTTCAGATATAAACTTCTCACCATTGTAAGTAGCTATACATATGCTTATTTTCATAATCTATTTACTTTTTCAATGGCGTTCATAAATTGATCGGCTGAATTTCTCCAACTTTTCTCACCGGAAAAATAAGTGTTTTCTATATTTTGAGACATCACTTTCAATAAGTCTTTGTTTATGTACAGTTCCTTTAATGCATTATAAATAGATTCTAAGCTTTTTGGCTGTATAATTACACCTGTTTTCCAGTGTTCGACCATCTCAGGTAATCCACCGACATTCGTAGCAATAACCGGTTTTTGAAAGGCAAAAGCAGACATTACCACACCACTTTGGGTAGCATCCGTATAAGGACATACGATAACGGATGACTTAGAAATAAGACCGGCTAAATCGGAAGGTGTAATAAATTGGTTAAGAATGGTGATTTGAGAATAGTTTTTGTACGGATTGATATCAAAATCAAAATTACCACTTCCCGCAATCGTTAGTGAAATATTATTGTAATGTCCTGTATCGATCATCATTACAAAACCATCGAGGAGATATTTAATTCCTTTATAAGGAGATATTCTTCCAAAAAATAAAACATTAAAGTTTCCGGACTCGTTCTCCGGCTTATATGAACCTGAAACATAATATCTCAAATAATCATATACACTTAGAAATGATGTGAAAACCTTCGACGAATCTTCACCGTAATAATCTACAAAATCATTTTTCTGGTTAAAATTCAATAATATTTTATAAGAGATAAGCTTAAAATGAATTTTTCGAAGATAACGATCAATAACGAAATTCTCCCCGGAATGTAAAAAAGGATCATGAACAATCATCAGCATCTTTTTCCGCCACGATAATGTGGTAAGAAAATAAGTCAGCATATAATTGTCAATAACAATCACATCAGGATTTATTTTTTTCAGCGCCTGATGTATTTTATATGAAATAAAAAGTTTTCTAAAAATATCAGCATTTCGCGTACCTTTTATAACAAATGTTTTATCTAAGGGAATTAAATTACCAAAACGTTGCAACATTTCAACTTCATCGCCCCTTGTAATTGTTTTTTTCAGTTTAGAACCATCTATAAAGTTATAGATTTCGTAAAGTGCCTCGGTGAAGAAATAAATATCACATTTTTCCTTAAGCGCATTGATTAAAGAAATATTGGCATCTAAAGCAAATGTGGATAAAAAGGCAACTTTCATAACCGTTACTTTTTATCTGGATTCAGGATTTTATCCATATGTTTATTAAAAATATAATATGCCTTTGCAATTGAAGGCTTATTCCAAAGTATATTCTCGTATCTTCTGATGATAAAATTATTTGATTTATACATCTTTAAAATACCGAATAATAAAAGTACAAAGGTAAAAACCATTTTCATTGATTTATCAAGAAACGCATAAAAATATGGAAATAGAATCCAATAAGAAGCGGCAAAGAGTGTGGTGATTCTGTCAATTAAAACCGAGTATTCATTGAGGTATAAATAAGCAACCGTGAAAATAAAAAATAAATTATAAAAAATATTCAATGTATTTTCATCTTTTACATACTCACCAATTTTTTTATATGATTTGTAAAATATGATAAATGTCAATACTTTCTCAAGGTAGCCTATGGTAATACCATAGCCACTGCTATACAAACTGTTATTTGAATAAAACTCTGCAATTCCAGCGTATACTCCACCTATCAGGTTACCTATTCCAACAACGACCGGAGTAATAAATTTTACTTGTCCCAAGTATAGAGCATTACCCAAAATAAATGTACCCCAAACGAAAGCAGGATTAATTTTCTTATGCAAAAAGAAATACAGCGGAAAATAAAAAATGGCAGAGGTATGAAATAAAAGGCCGATTCCGTTACAAATGAAATATTTGGCTATATTACGTTCTTTAATAAACCGGAGAGAATAAAGAAATAAAAATATTGCTTTAGAATTTCTTAAAAGGTTAATTTCTATAACTAATCCTGAAAAGATCAGAAACATAATAAAGCTAAGGATATATTGTGGAGAGTATTTTCTAAAAAAATAATTTAGAAACAGTACATTTATTAAAGAAGATATGATCTGAAGAAAGAAGTAATTGGGAACGATGGTTTTTAAAATAATTAAGAGAACTTTAAATCCCGGCTCAATTTTCAACAAATAATCTTCATTTGTATGTGAAAAAAAATTCGCAACTGCTTTAAAATCAAATAAAGTAGGAGCCGATTCAAACAGGGGATAATAAACCGCGAAATCAGTATCTAAATATCCTCTGAAACCAAAAAAAACAAAGAATACAAGCATTCCCAGATATCTTACAATCTTAATATCACTTTGTTTATTTCTCAGCCTATTTTCCCATAAAAACAAAATGAAAAATATCAAAAAAAGAATAATGTATGGAGTAGAATAGGTACCGCTGAATGTTGGTTGCATTAACTATTATTTTTTGATTAATTTACCATCAACCTTATAGAAAGAGAATGGAAGTCAGTTATCATAATTACGAATATTATTCAGTATATAAGCAGATGAGGATTATAAAATTGTGGGTTTTATCGGTTGTTTTTTCTATACAGATTAAATCCTTCTTTATATGCTTTTCGTGCAATAATCCACTGTTTTTTTGAATATTTGAAGTAAAGAATTAGGTTGATATATAAATAACTATACAGTACTACATAAAGTCCATACAGAAAATTGTAATTTTTCAGTGAAAAATAAATCAGGTTTCTCCATAGATACCTTACCGAAAAATCACTCATCTTTCCTGTTGACGTAGATTCGTTATGCTGAATGACAGAATCTGCAATATACCAAAGTGTTTTTTGTTTCTCATTTAAAGCACGATAAACAAAATCCGTATCATCATAATAAACGAAATAATTTTCATCCATTAATCCGACGCTGCTAAATATCTCTTTACTCATCAGCATAAAACATGTAGGAGCATAATCGACCTTTTTATCTTCATTAAACTGGCCCATATCCTCTTCTTCCTGACCATATTGTACCGTAAGGCCGTTACGCTTCTTGTAACCTCCGCCTGCCGCCCAGATTTTATTTGTACCGTAAAAATAAATCTTAGGAACAACTAAATCTGCATGATGCCTGTCAAGCCCCATAACTAATTTTTCGATAGCCGTATTTTCCAGGGCAATATCATTATTAGAGAGTAATATTAAATCACATCTGTCTTCTAAAGCTCTCTTTATTCCTATATTATTTCCTTTAGCAACCCCGTAATTTGCATCATTTTCTATAATGACTGTTGTAAAATCATAACGGGAGCTCAGTTTTCTGCCCAATTCCAAAGAGCTATCGGGCGATAAATTATCTACCAGATATAAAATGAAATCACGGTAAGTCTGTTTGCTTAAGGTTTCAAAAAATTCATTAAGAACAGACTCACTATTATACAAAACACTTACAATGCCTATTTTCCTGCTCATTTGTACAAACCTTTATTCTGCATTTCTGCGATTGACAGTTCATATTTGTCATCAGGTATTTCCTGCTGGTTTACCCACTCGGTAAAAGCCCGGATGCCTTGTTCGAAACTCCATTCCGGCGTGAAGCCTAATTCTCTGTTAATTTTAGAAATATCTGCAAAATTATGTCTGATATCTCCCAATCTGTAATTCCCGGAAATCTGAATGGATACTTCATGCTGGTAGTATTTTGCCAATGTGTTTGCTACCGTCATTACATCAGTTGCAACACCTGTTCCTACGTTGTATACCTGTCCATTTGCATTATCTTTCTCTAAACCTAAAATAGTTGCTTTGGCAACATCTTCGATAAAAACAAAATCCCGGGTTTCTTTTCCGTCTTCAAAAATATTAATGGCATTATCATTTTTAATACGGGTAGAAAATATTGATAATATACCTGTATAAGGATTCGTTAAGGATTGCCCCGGACCGTAAACATTTTGATACCGATAACTTACCGCGGCAATATTTAAAGATTTACAGACCGTCAAAACCATTTGTTCCTGGTTCTGTTTTGTGATCCCATATACTGAAGTCGGATGAATTTTGCTGTCTTCGGAAGTCGGCAATAATTCTACATTTTCTTTACATACAGGACATTTGCAGGAAAAATCCCTATTTTTCAAATCACGGTCTTCTCTTTCTGTAGGATAAACGATTCCATGTTTTCCACAATAATATTTTCCTTCTCCGTAGATGGCTCTTGAAGATGCAATAATTACTTTTTTAATATGATGCGTATCATTTGCCAAAATATCCAGCATAATTGCCGTTCCTCCGATATTTACATCAATATAGTGCTGAATCTGATACATTGATTGGCCGGTTCCTGTTTCCGCAGCCAGATGTATTACCGCATCCTGATGATCCAAAGCTTTTTCCCAATCTTTTCTGGATGTAACGGAACCCTCGATAAATTTAACTTTGTTTATAATACTTTTATATAGAGGCGAAGTACATTTCGGATCAGTTCCATGAATCTGTGGAGACAGATTGTCTAAAACCGTTACATTAAACCCTTTATTTACGAGCTTAAGTGCTATATTGGAACCGATAAAGCCTGCTCCTCCTGTAATCAATATATTTTTCATATCTCAATAAAATTGCCTTTATCATCTGTTTTAAGCCAGGCTTGTTTCTCAAATGAATATCGTTTTATAATTCTTGCAGGTGTACCCACAATCACACAAAAATCTCCGAATTCTCCGGAGACAACACTGTTAGCTCCTACTGTACAATGTTTCCCAATTTTTGTTCCCTGCATAATAACAGCATTGTTGTAAATTTTACAGTCCTCTCCTATAAGTACAGGTTTTGTTGTTATTTCCTGCTGCTCAATGGGGATATTAATATCTTCATAGGGATGATGAATATCTGTTATAGAAACATGAGCCGCAATAGCGGTATTTTTTCCAATTTCTATATACTCAGCACAAGTCAAATGCATGTTTTGTTGAACAGTAACTCCATCATTAAAAATAATTTTCGGACTAAAAAATTTTGACTGATACTGTTTTACGCCCTCAATTCTTGCCCTCCAGCCTATAGAAACATGATCACCCATGGTTATTGATTCCGGTGTGATTAATGTTGGCTTTACAATTATACAGTGATTCCCGATACGATTAAAAAATCGCTTATACCAGAAAATTGTTTTAAATCTGAACCATTTAAAAAGTATTCTTTGCTTAATTATATACAGTGATACCATCTTCTATGTATGATATTTATGAAAATCATCTATATTTAAGAAAAGATGAGAATTCTTTTCGATCCAGTCATATTCTTTATTCCACCACTCGGTATCTTTAAGAACTTCAATCTGCTCGTCATTAAATCTTTTTCGAATAAGTTTAGCAGGTACACCCCCAACAATTGTATAAGGTTCCACATCAGAATTTACAACAGAGTTTGAGGCGATTATTGCTCCATCCCCGATCTTTACGCCATCAGCAATTACAGCATTCGCACATATCCAAACATCATTGCCAACAGTGACTTTTCTGGTGGGATTATGATGGTCTTTATTCTGAAAATTTTTCAGACAATAAGCAGGGTTAGAATAAATTGCAGGATGGGTGCTTACAAAAGTATGCGTTGGATGTTTACCCGGTGCGATCCTTACATTTGGGCCTATTGAACAGAATTTACCCATTTTTGTTTCGCAAATAACGGAATTATCAGAAATATAAGAAAAGTCTCCAAATGAAGAATTAATAATCAGTACATGATTTCCTACCCAGTTGTATCTTCCAAAAACCACATTTATCAATTTAGATAAATACCCTAGCTTAAAGTATTTAAACCTGGATTGGTATTTTATTTTTGTAACAATCCATTTTAAGTATTCAGAAAAAGGATTCTGCAAATAAGATTTATCAAACATACTTTTACTTTTTCTTAATTTGTTCAATTACTTGCTTTACATTCTCATTTTTTAAAACAGTAATTAAATATAAAAATAACGAAAATATACTTACGGCAATCTTAATTGTTATTTTATCGGCTGATATAAAGTAGTAAGCACCCAAATTGATCAATATGATAATTAAACTCACCCATAGTAAATTTCTTTCATCCGTTCTAAAGAGATCAAAAAAGCCTACATGTAAGGATTTATTATAATTTGCAACTACACAGATGGATCCGATTGCAAGAGCAATTGCCCATGCTGCTATGATCCCATACCCTCCTATAAGAACTCCTAATAATAGACCCAAGACAATATTAATTATCGCCATAGCTACATGGACAATTACCAATATATTGAGCCGTCCCTCTCCCAAAGAACTAAAGTATGCGGGTCCGCACATAATATTGATAAAATTTGAAACTATTAACAGAAACATTGAAAAGATGAAGTCATAGTTTAACTGACCAATCCATAGTAAAGAAATATAAGGCGTTGCCACCAGAAGTATTGTAGAGAAGGGCAAATTGAATAAAAGTAATACCTTGTTCATTTTTATGTAAAAATTCTGGAGAAAAGAGGTGCCCTGAACCTTTGCTTTTTCAGCTACCACGGGTACGACCACCTGATTTGCATTAGTGAGTAATGCTCTAAACTGGTTCACCGCTTTGGTAGCCATCTCGTAATGCCCCAGAAGTACGAGCCCGCCATATTTACTCAACAGTAGCTTAGTTGCAGGTTCATATAAAAGCTGGCTTATGGAAACCACCTGAAATTTATATCCATAATTAAACAGTTCTTTAAATGACTCTGAACTCCATTTCCAATGACGGATTTTATTATCAGGATTTATTCTTAAAACAAAAATGAGGGCTGTCAAAAGTATGAACACAGATTGCATAAGCTGGGCCAATGCTACGCCCTCCAGATGTAATTTCGGTGTCCATAAAACTACACCTCCAAACATCACGATCCCGGAAAATATATAGATGAAATTTCTGATGTAATTTTTCTGATGCCCCTCTAAAACAGAAGTAAAAACACCTCCAACAGCATTTATACAGAGTGAGGCCAGGGAGTAAGGCAAAATTTCAAGTGCTGTTTGTAAAAATTTCTTGTCAATAATAAACTTCAGAAAAAATTCAGCCCCCAGGAGAATAATCAGGCTCAAGACGATAAATAAAATTGTCATGGACAGGACAGAAGTGAAAATAAGTTTGCCAAGCTTTGTTTTGTCCTGTGCAGTGAGATATTCAGCTACAAATTTAACCAACCCGGAAGTCAATCCAAGATTAGCCAGATTGGCTATAGAGGAAAATGATAAAATAAGCGACCAAATGCCCAATTGCTCTACTCCTATATTCTTTATCAGATATTTGTACAGAAAAAAATACAACAATGCGGTAAAGACAACCTGAACGACTGCCGAAATAGCATTTACGGTAAGTTTTTTTGAAGAAAAATTCATATCATCATTTGTTAAAACTTAATCTCTGCGGCGATCCTGCCCTTGTACCAGCATCAATATCAATTAAAAATATTTCTGCCACCATTTTTTTTCTTCTCTACTGTAGCCGTAGCCGTATTTATTTCCATATCCAAAATTCGAATCTTTTATACCATTAATCACAATCCCGACATTTCTGAGCTTCTTGTCATCAACAGATCTATTAAGGAAATCGAAATAACCTCTTTCCGTTATTTCCGATCTTGTAATGTATACAATGGCATCGCTTTTATCGGCTATAAGGAAAGAATCCGTAACCAGCAATAAAGGAGCGGTATCCAATACGATATATTTGTATCGATTGAGATCTTTAATCATTGCTAAAAGCTCATCAAGCTTACCATTTTGCAATAAATCTGTCGGATTTGGAGGTATGGCACCCGAATAAATAAAATCACAATTCTCATTGTACCCACTTGGATGAATAATTTCATGTAATGCCAATTCCTCACCGCTCATAAACTCCGCTAAGCCTTTAGAAGATTTCATAGATGGATTATAGCGTTGTAACTGAGGGTTTCTGACATCAGCACCTATTACTAAAACTTTACTTCGCGGGGAAGCCAATATGATAGACAAGTTCGTAGAGATAAAAGTTTTTCCTTCCCCCTTTACAGATGAAGTAACCATGATGACATGGGATGTCTCTTTTGCCGGCAACAAAAATTTCAGATTCGTCACAAATATCCTGAATGCTTCAGCCATTGGCGATACATCATTGAAGGATACCAAAGGATTATCTTTGTTTTTAAGCCTAGGAATTTCACCAATCACAGGCAATTTTGTAAGCTTTACAATATCTGATCTTGTAACTATTGTGCTCTGCAGAAGCTGTCTTAAATAGATGATTGCAAATGGAATTAATACTCCCGCTAAAATGAAAATGCCCAGAATAAAGAATTTTTTCGGAGCTACAGGCTGTCTGTAAACAAATGCCTTATCAATTACCCTCGCTTTTTCAGCCGTAATTTCCATGCTTATTGCAGCTTCTTCTCTTTTCTGCAAAAGTAATAGGTAAAGACTTTCTTTAATCTGCTGCTGCCTTTCAATACCTCTGAAGAGCTTTTCCATTGTTGGAATTTCACTGATCATGCTCTCGGATCCACCAAGCTGGCTTTCCACTTTTCTTTTGGCCAGCTCCAAAGAAGTAACATTCTTTTGTAATGACTGAACCAATGCAGATTTCATTTCACCAATCTGCTTATTAATATCTTTTACGACCGGGTTATCCGGCGTTGCTTCGTTCAGAAGTTTATTCCGCTGTAATACCATCGCATTGTACTCCTGAATCGCTTTTGCAGCCGCATCGTTATCCAAACCGATATTCAGAGGTAAAACATCCCCAGTTCCTTTTTTGTTGAGGGTATTCTGTAAAATTCGGTTAAGCTCTATCTGAGTTCCAAGCTCTAGCAGACCAGCCTTACTTTGCTCCTTCATTTGAAGATTAATTCTTGCCTCCGAAGGAAGATCAACGATATTCTTGCTAGACTTAAATCCTTCTTTCTGTGTTTCTACATCTCCCAGCTCTTTTGAAATGATGCTTATTCTCCTGTCAATAAAATCTTTGGTTTTTTTTGATTCTATATTTTTATCATTAATCGAATAAATATTATATTGTCTTACAAGGGCATTCAAAAAATCCTTTGCTTTACTTTTATTTTCAAAATTAGCTGCAAGCGTTATAATGGTACCATCCTTATCTAATAAATCTACCATTAAGCTTTCCTGATAATTATCTACGGTACTTTCAAAATCACTGTAAGTAAAAAAAAGATCAGACATCTCTACTTTCTTTGGCGGAACAAAGGAAGGATTTTTGCTTATTATGATGATAGCATACGGTAAACTTATGGTTTTATTAAAAGATGTAATGATATCTTTTTTCCATTCTTTAGATGATAAAATTATTTGATTGCCTTTTGTCTTGATATAGATTGGCTTTTTAGGAAGTTCCTCATCCTTTTTTTCCTGAATAACATGAAATATATAAGGACTTGTTTCCCCGTAAAGCTCTACATTATTTAATGCTTGTTTTGAATAGAGTGTGATTTGAAAATTGTGTTCTTTCAATACATCCGCTACAATCGATCTGGATTCAAACACACCTACTTCGTTTTCAATACTGTTAGTTCCCATTCCTGTAAGCCCTCCTAAGCTCTGAAGCATACTCATATCTCCTGCTGCAGACATCTTTTTGGCATCTTTAATAAAAACCGAAGTTTGAGCCTTATAGACAGGAACTTTTGATTTAATATAAAAAATTGCAACCACTCCCATAAGAAAAATCATTCCTGCAAAATATTTCCAATTATTCAGGTATGGACTTATCAATTCTTTAATATTAACTTCTTTACTGGTCTTGTTATCCATATTGGATGATATTGAAATTTGAAATTCTTTTACTTTTTTATTTTAAGCCCTGCAAATATATTTATAATTTACAAACTAGAATACTTATTTAATCATTATAACGGCATCTTCAAGAACTTTATTTATTCTAAAAGAGAATATCCAGTAAAGATGTCCTGGAAGATTTCGTTAAATTAACGAAAATATCTTTAAATAATTATCACGATCAGACTTTACAGATAAATACCATCCTTATTCTTCTGAAAATAAATGCTAAATTCTATTCCGGTAAATTCAACCGTCATTCGTTTCATTGTTTTCCAAGTCCCTATCGGCGCAAAACGGATAAAGTACTGAGCAATATCCTGAGATCATTCTTAAATGAAAGATTGTGGTAATAGTAAGTATTCATTCTTATTTTTTCGGGAAAGAGAACTTCATCATTATATTTTAAGGCATGAGTTTGCTGGCTTAATATCTTTTCCTCATCCCTGTATTTAATTCCGGCCTCGCTGGTCAGTCCGGGTTTTAACTCGAGAATCATCCTGTCATTCCCTTCCAGACAATCATAATATCCCGGGATATCCGGCCGGGGGCCCACCAAAGACATGTCTCCTTTAAGAATATTGATTAATTGAGGCAATTCGTCGAACTTATATTTTCTCATCCACTTTCCTACCGCTGATTTTGTATGCGTTACCGAATGGTAGGTCCTGAATTTATAGATGATGAAAATCCTGCCGTATCTCCCAATCCTTTCCTGCCTGAAAATGCCGGGAAAACCCGTATCTAAAGATGCGACCAGAAAAAGAACAAGAAGAACAGGGAGCAGTAGCATGGTTGCGGGTAAGACGATACCGTAATCCATCATTGCCTTCCACCAGGGATATTTTTTCACTTCAAAAATTTGCCCGGTAAAGATAGCGAAAGATGTGGATTGTGGACTCACAGATCGAATAATTATCTCAAATCTTAAACATAAAAAACAGCTTACTTCATGAAAAGCGAGCTGCAGTAATGATATTTAAATTTTATTAACGTGGGTTAATTTAGGCATTAGTACAAAATAAAACCAGGTGAAAAGCTGGAAGAAGGATGCTGGATGCTGGAAGCTTTTCTTCAATAATACAGTACAGATTTTAATTATCAAATGATTATTTTTCCATTACGGTAACGGTAAATCTATTCAAAATTCCTGATCACTATCCGACTTTCTAGTTTATTTAATAATTAAGCCACTGAAAACAAGTTAGATACCCGTTAAATATGGTTAATTTATAAAAAAGTTTTCTTTATCACCATCGCAATTCTTAGCCGGTCTTCATCAGAAAGATTGGAACCTGAAGGCAGACACAAGCCGTTATCAAATAACTTTTCCGATACATTTGTTCCATAATAAGGTGCTTCAGCAAATACCGGCTGCAAATGCATCGGTTTCCACAAAGGCCTTGATTCAATGTTATCTTCTAAAAAGGCCAACCTTAAATCTTCCCGCGTTTTACGAGTTATTTCAGGATTGACTATGATGGCAGACAGCCAGTGATTGGAAAAATAATCTCCTGATGGTTCGGAAAAAACCTCTACTCCTTCAATATCTTTAAAAAGCTCAACATAAAAATCATGCATTTTTCTGCGCGCTTCCACCCTATCATTTAGAACTTCCATTTGTCCACGACCGATCCCAGCTACAATATTGCTCATGCGATAGTTATACCCAATATGAGAATGCTGATAATGAGGCGCATTATCCCTTGCCTGGGTGGAAAGGAAAACCGCTTTATCTTTATCTTCCTGATTATGGCAGACCAAAGCTCCTCCTCCTGAAGTCGTAATAATTTTGTTTCCGTTGAAAGACAGAATACCGAAACGACCAAAGGTTCCGCAGGCTTTTCCTTTATACTTTGAGCCTAAAGCTTCGGCAGCATCCTCAATAACAGGAATATCATATTCTTCTGCAATTTTTAAGATCTCATCCATCTTTGCAGGCATTCCGTACAGATGAACCACGAGGATGGCTTTGGGTTTCTTGCCATTAGAAATCCGGTCTTCAATCGCTTCTCTTAAAGCAGCAGGACACATATTCCAGGTATCTCTTTCAGAGTCTATGAAAATTGGGGTGGCTCCGCAGTAGGTGATTGGATTCGCGGAAGCAATAAATGAAAATGCAGAAGTAATCACCTCATCATTAAATGAGACGCCTAACATGATCAATGACAGATGAATCGCCGATGTTGCAGAATTTAGAACGCATACATCAACATCGTTTTTGAGGAATTCCTGAAGGCCTTTTTCAAATTCATTTATATTTTCACCCATTGATGTTACCCAATTCTTTTCAAAGGCATCCTCAATAAATTCTTTTTCTTTGCCCGAAAGATGCGGTGGTGAGAGCCATATTTTGTCTTTCATTTTATTCTAACTGAAAGTAAATTTAAATGATATAGAACAATCTGAAAAATTATTTTTGAATCCTGTCTCCTTGCCCTTTTCCACCGACAGTCGAAAAAATATATCTAAAGTAATCGGAAAGGGTTAGGCTTTGAAGCATTTCCGCATCTTTTTCAGCTAGTTTTACAGGCGTTGACATATCAATCTCATTAATTTGTGCCAAACCTGTAATTCCGGGAACCGCATTGTAAACGCCTCTTTTGTCCCGTTCTTCGATTAATTCTGTCTGATTGAATAAATTAGGCCTTGGACCTACCAGACTCATATCCCCTGTTAAAACATTAATTAATTGCGGAAGTTCGTCCAATTTTGATTTACGTAAGAAAGAACCGAATTTAGTTATCTGTACATTCTGAGTGAGATGGGTGGCTACTGATTTTGTATTAACCGGCATCGTACGAAATTTTATCAGCTTAAACGGCTTTTTATACCGCCCTACCCTTTCCTGCACAAAAATTGGGGAACCTGTATCGAACAGACCGATAATGTACAATATCACCAGGATTGGCCAAAGGAATAAAAGTCCGAAGAATGAAAAAAGAAAGTCGAATATGCGTATCATATTGTACTAAATTATATAAAGTGAAATGTTACTTTTCTTTTTGAAAGCTTTTAATAGTTTTAATTAAACCTTCCTCGGCTGAAAAAGGAAGTTTTTCAATTCCTAGCGCTGCTTTTATTTTTTGATTGGAGACCACATAAGATTCGGTTAATTTTTTTAATCTTTCAGAGTTTAAAGGTAATCTTAATGCATCTCCTAGAGAAGCCGTTCTTTCCAGCAAGCTTTTCGAAATATTCCAAAATCTGGCATTTTTACCTAAAGCTTTATTTATTGTCTGTATCAACTCGTTGGTTGAAAGGGCCTTGTCGTCTGCGAAATTATAAATTCCTGACTGCATATTTTTGTTTAAGAGCATTTGCCAGATCAGGTAATTTAAATTATCAATTCCAAGAAATGACCTTTGATTATGAAATGTGGCAAGCGGCCAGGGCAACCCTTTTTCTACTATTTTGTATAAGAGATTTAAATTGCCTTTATTTCCAGGGCCATGAATCATACAGGGACGAATGATATATACTTTTTTTCCTTCTGGTAAATTCTGGTTTAAAATATATTCTTCCGCTTCTATTTTCGATTTTCCATAATGCGTCATCGGGTTGGCATTTTCATCTTCAGTTAAAATACCACTCACAGAATCCGCAGCAGCTTTAACCGAACTGAAATAAAAAAATTCTTTGATCTCTGAATTTAAGAATTCATTAAAAAGCGCTATGGTCAAATCCCGGTTTACTTTGTAATATTCATCAGGATTTGAGGTGTTTTTTGTATCATGCGCTTTGCCGGCTAGGTGAATGATGGCATCAGCGGATTTTGGAAGATGGGTTTTCCAATCTTTATTTCTTAAAGAAAGATTGTTTAGTATATACCCTTTACTCTGTAAAAAATATGAAAGATTTTTACCTACAAAACCGGATGAGCCTGTGATGATTATTTTCATTAAAAATAGTTTATCGTATGAAAAGTCACACTTTCTTTGAGATTATATTTTCTAAATTCGATATGCATGCCGACATTTTAAAATTTTCTGCATAGTATTTTCTGCTATTGCTGCCTAATTTTTGCAGCTCCTCACCAGATAATTCTGATGCTTTAACGATGGTTTCTGCCAAAGCAGAATAATCTCCTGCATCCACTGTAAATCCACAGCCGGCATCAAGGATATTATCCGCACCTTCTCCGTTCAGCATTGCTATGACCGGCTTTGAAGCACTCATGTATGCCTGAAGTTTTGCAGGAACCGTCAGATTGAAGATGGGGTCGTCTTTTAATGTCACCAGCATAACATCGGCCTTATCAAAAAAACTGGACATCGCTTCTACAGGAAACCTTCCCATTATGTTGACCGTATCATGCAGATCATTTTGCTCTACGAATTCTTTTACAAATGGCATTTTTCTTCCATCTCCTACCAGAATAAATTTAATATTTTTCTTCTCTTTCAGTTGAAGTGCTGCTCTCATGATATTATCCAGATCCTGAGCTTCTCCTATATTACCGGCAAACATGACTTTAAACCCTTCCGGCATCGGAGGAATCGGAAAATCTTTACTGCCTTCAGAAATAGAATCTTCCGCCCAATTTGGAAAATATACAATTTTATTATTAAAATCCCCTTTTTCGTTGATCGCCCCCCTAAAACCTTTTGATGTTATTAATATTTTTTCTGAGTTTTTGTAAAAGCCTTTAATAACTTTAGTGTAATAGCTGAGAACAAATTTATTTTTAACGCCTCCAGCAATCGATAAACTTTCAGGCCACAAATCCATTACCCAGAAATACACCGGTATTTTCCAGAGTTTATTCATTAATAAAGCAGGATAATATTGCGTTATCGGAGAGGGTTCGTGCACAATAATGGCATCAAAGCGGTTATTTAATCCTAAGAAAAACGCTTTAACAGAGGCAAAAAAGGCAAAGCTGTAATAATTGGCAAACAGACGCAGGCCACCTCCTTTTCCTCTTGGCAAAAGCAAAGATCTTATTACTTTCACGCCATTGATGGTCTGTTCTCTATTTTTAAAAAAGCCGTATCCCTCAAATATCTTGCCTTCAGGATAATTTGGTAACCCAGTCAAGACTGTTACCTGATGTCCGCGATTTTTCAGTTCAAAAGCAAGATCATTGCTCTTGAAGTTTTCCGGATAAAAATATTGGGTAATAATTAAAATATTCACTTCTAAATTTCTTCAGACCAAACCGTCCTTTTAATATAATCCGTATAAGAAATGATAATCCTTACCACTTTTTCCGAAACATTAGGCATTGAATAATCTGAAACCGTTCTGAAATTTCTTTCGGTTCCTACTGTTTGTTGTAAAACCTGTGTTAAGCCCTGTAAAATTCTTTCCGGGGATAATCCTACCATCATTACGCTTGCTTCTTCCATCGCTTCCGGCCTTTCATGTGCCTGGCGAATATTTAACGCTCTGAAGTTCAATATAGAAGATTCTTCCGAAATGGTTCCGGAATCAGATAGTACCGCATAGGCTCTTTTCTGCAGGGCATTATAATCGTGGAAACCCAAAGGTTTTAAGAACTGAATTTCAGGGCGCATTTCAATCTGCATCTTATCGATCATATTTTTCGTACGCGGATGTGTCGAAACAATAATTGGATATTCATATTTTTCAGCTATTGCATTTAAAGAAGCCATTAATCCCCGGAAATTCTTTTCAGAATTGATGTTTTCTTCTCTGTGCGATGAAACGACAAAGAATTTTCCATCTTTAATATTAAGCTTTTCAAGGACATTTGAGGCATTGATCTCCGGCAAATAATGATTCAGAACTTCAAACATCGGAGAACCCGTCTTGATGATCCGGTCTGCAGGAAGACCTTCCCGCAAAAGGTATTCTCTCGCAATGTCAGAATAAGTCAAATTTATATCTGCGGTATGGTCTACAATTTTACGGTTGGTTTCTTCCGGAACCCTTTGGTCGAAACATCTATTTCCCGCTTCCATATGGAAGATCGGAATATGTCTTTTCTTTGCCGGAATGGCGCACAAACAAGAGTTGGTATCTCCCAACACCAAAAATGCATCCGGCTGTAATTCTTCCAGTAAAGGATCTATTTTAATTAAAATATTTCCTACGGTTTCAGTTGCCGTTTTCCCTGCCGCTTCCAGGAAATAATCGGGTTTACGAAGTCCTAAATCTTCAAAGAAAATCTGATTAAGTTCGTAATCGTAGTTTTGTCCGGTATGAACGATGATATGCTCTACTGCTCCGGAAGCATCCAAAGCATCCAATACTCTTGATAATCTGATAATTTCCGGTCTGGTTCCTACGACCGTCATTACTTTTAGTTTTTTCATATGGCTGTTGGCTGTTGGTTACAAGCTTCTGACTATTTCCTCCAGCATAATTTTTATAATTAATAATTCAGACTTCTAAAAAATAAGTATCTGCATTTTCAGGATTGAATGCTTCATCGATCCAGAAAATAGTGTACAATTCTTCTTCTCCTATATTTTTGATATTATGCGTATACCAGATCGGCATATCCACATATGCAGGTTCGGTGCCATCCAAATAAAAATCAAGAACTTCATCATTATCAATTTTTCTAAGCTGAATAAGCGCTTTTCCTTTGATCACTGCAAAACGCTCTATTTTCCTTGTATGGTAATGATTGCCTCTTGTGATCCCGGGAACGGTAGTGGAAAATGAACACTGACCGCCAATTCCTAAACGGATTACTTCAACAAAAGCTCCACGGGGATCCGTATGTTGTGTAAATTTTACCGGATAATGCGTTTTATGATTTATATAGGAACGATAGGTATTGAACAAATTATGCTCAAATGAATCGTTGATCACAGGGATCTCTCCGCCATCAAAATATTTTGTTTTGTAATCATTTAATAATGCTAAAACTTCAGAAACTTTTTTTGTTGCGGTAGGCTCAATTAAAAATTCAGGTTTACTGTTTCCTTTTCTTATTTCCGAAATGATTATATCAACCAATTCCTGAACATAAATTAATTTCACTTCACCATCTATAGCAATTGTAGGAGTTTCTCCGTGCGTTAACTGATAACAAAAGGTCGCAATAAATGAATTATAGAAAGGTTTGCCAAAAGCCCCATATACATTGGGGATTACCAATCCTGTAATTTTTCCGCCATTTTCCTGAGCCCAATTTGCTAAAGCCTCTCTCCCTTCCTTTTTTGATTTCCCATACAGGTTGTTTTTTTCTTCCTGTGTGGAAGACGAAATCATCACGTGAATTTTTGAACCTGTTCGTTTTAGTGAATCAACCAGTTTCTGAGCTAACCCCACATTCGTTTCATAGATCAACTGTTCGCTTTCGTGACGGTTCATTGCAGCAAGGTGTACAATAACATCACACTGTTTTACAAATTGATCCAGCTGGTTCTGATCTTCAAAATATTCTTTCTTGAAATCTACACGTTCAAATTCTTCAGGAAATAAGCCTAAAATATTGTATAAGTGTCTTCCTACGAAACCATTCTGACCGGTAATACCAATTTTTTTCATGTATTTTGTTTTATCTCTTATAGATTTTATTAAAATAGTTTAAATCAAATCTATATTCATCATTAATTTCCCCCAATCCGTAATCTGCTAATACCAGCAATTTGCTGCTTTCCTTTTTAGATTGAATGGCAGTAATACATCCTGCAGGAATATGCAAGTAAGTTAATGTTTCATCTGTCAAAAGATATTTCTGCATTGTTAAATCTTTTGAGGGTTTTGTAAAATCATCTACCTGAATGACAGAAATTTCAAAGTCTCCTTTTACACAGGCAAACCATCTCTGCTCGATTTTATGCCCCTGCCAACCCCTAATAAATTCTGTAGAATGATTTTCTATTGTATAAATCCGCCTGATCTTTGAAGCATCAAAATCATTATTGAATGTGATAATTCCTCTTTCGTCCTGATGTTTTTTACCTTCTAAAAGCATTAGCTATTACGTTTTATCTGGATTTTTTATCTGGGCTTTCTAATAAGGATATTGCATGACATTTTCTCCGAAGACTTCTTTACGGATTAACGGCAAAGTTGAAATCAGTTTTTTAAGACCTTCTACTCCTTGCTGCTCCGTATTGTGAGAATGATAATCTTCGATCTCTGCAACTTCTTCCTCTCCTTCGGAGAAATACTGTGCGTAATTCAGATCACGATTGTCTGCCGGTACACGGTAGAAGTCTCCCATATCTTCAGCTTTTGCCATTTCCTCACGCGTACAGAGTGTTTCATACAGTTTTTCTCCGTGACGGGTTCCTATTACTTTTACAGGAACTTCTTTCCCTGTTAACTCAATTAGAGCTTTTGCCAAATCTCCTATACTCCCTGCAGGAGCTTTATTGACGAAGAGATCTCCAGGATTCGCATGCTCAAAAGCAAATAAAACCAAATCAACGGCATCTTCCAAAGACATAAAGAAGCGGGACATATTAGGATCGGTAATGGTAATAGGTTCCCCTTTCTGGATCTGGCTCAAAAATAATGGAATTACAGAACCTCGGGATGCCATTACATTTCCGTAACGGGTAAGGCAAACTACCGTCTCCGCTGTATTCCGGGATTCTGCCACCGCTACTTTTTCCATCATCGCTTTGGAAATCCCCATGGCGTTGATAGGATACGCGGCTTTATCGGTAGAAAGACAAATTACTTTTTGTACTTTATTAGCAGTCGCTGCACGGATTACATTCTGTGTACCTTCAACATTGGTCTTTACAGCCTGCATCGGAAAAAACTCGCAGGAAGGCACCTGCTTTAAAGCGGCTGCATGAAAGATGTAATCCACCCCTCTCGTTGCCGGTTCCACACTGGAAAAATCTCTTACATCACCGATATAATATTTTATTTTATCATTTTTATAAAGATTACGCATATCATCCTGTTTTTTCTCGTCACGAGAAAAAATACGGATTTCTTTGAAATGATCAGTTTGCAGAAATCTATTTAGAACTGCAGTTCCGAAAGAACCGGTACCTCCGGTTATCAAAAGTGTTTTATTTTGAATTTTCATTTTGCGTAACTAATTTGTTAATAATTTCTAGGTATTTTTTTGTTCTGTCCATGCTTGAACCAAATCTTTTCAGGTTTTCAGTACCTTTCTTAATAAGCTCATTTTTTAGGTTTTCATCATTTATCAATGTAAAAATAGCATTCGCATAACTTTCAGGGTTTACGGGTTCACAAAAATAAGCAGAATCTCCGCAAATATCACGAGAAAATCCTAAATCTGATGCGATTATCGGTTTTTTCATCAACATTGCTTCTAAATAGGTCGCTGAAAAAACCTCTAACAGCGTTGGAATAAAAACTATGTCTGATTGCTTGTATAGTGATGGAATTTTTTCCAGATCTACCTTTCCCAGATATTGAATATAGCTATTGCATGATTCCGGGAAAATTAAGTCCCCTTTATTTAAAGTAATTAAAAATTTAAAGTCTTTTAAATGAAATTTTTCCGTTAGAATTTTAATTACCTCAGGAAGAACTGCCATATTCTTGTGTGGATAGTTTGCTGTTAAAAACAAAATATTACATGGGCCTGAGGGCAAATTCTCAAAATCAACCCAATGATCCGGTTTAAAAAAAATTTCGTTAAGTGTATTTCCTACCGAAAAACTGTCTTTCCTGAAATGTTTTTTTTCTGTAAATATTTTTCTGGCATTTTCAGTTTCAAAGATCAGTGTGTCAGAATATTTTTTAAAGCTATAGGTTTTTATAACCGACAGAAATTTATAGTATAATTTTTCCTTAAAGGAAATCTGTTTAAAAAATGGCGATTCAGAATAAATAATATACGGAATAGCAAATCCCACTACTTTCGGGAACCTGCTTTTATGATAAGAAGGACCAAATAAGGTGAAAATACAATCCGGCTTCACCGCATCTTCTATTTTTTTAACGCTTTTAATCCTTTTTGCCTTAAATCTTTCTTCCGACCGGTCTAAATTATAAAATGTAAAATTACCCGGAAAAGATTCGTTTCCTATTGTACTTGCACAATTCACAGATTGTATTACATGAAAATCATCTGTACAATTCATTTTTTTCAAATCTCTTAAGAAAGAGGCTGCAACCTGTAGACCACCTCCGGCAAATAGATTCGAATTGTCAATGATTAATTTCATTTTTTCTATTTATAATATCTTTAAAAACCAAATCCCAACTTTTCATTATTTCAGGTTTTGAAAACTTATTTGAATTTATTTTAGAAGTCTCACCCAATTTTTTTCTTAATTCATAATCGGATGTAACTTTAACTATGGCATTGCTAAATCCCTTTAAATCACCTAATTCTATCAAAAAACCATTGTGCATATTTACCATTTCAGAGGGCCCTTGCGGACAATCAAATGATATAACAGGTAAGCCAACAGTCATTGCTTCAATAATAGCCAAACCAAATCCTTCATATCTGGAAGAAAACAAAAATAAAGAGCTATTCTGTAATTCAGTCTTTACATTATCTGTAACTCCTTTTAAGGTAATATTTTGTTCTAGTTTATTGGCAATAATTTTTTGTTTCAACATATCTTCCCATTCGCCCTGCCCATAAATATCAAGATGCCATTCCGCTAATTTATCTTTATTAATCATCCATGAATCTATCAGCATATCAAATCCCTTTTGCGCATCAAGCCTTCCAATTGCAATGGCTCTTTTTATTTTATAGTCTGGAATTTTATCGGATGAAAAAGAACAAAAATTATATATCTGTACTACATTATTATGGGATGTACTCCAATCTTCCAGATCATGTTGGGTTAAAACGATAACTTTATCTAGCTTTTTTGTTTGGTTAATCAGTTGTTGAGATCTGATCCTTCCAATAATTTCGGACTTCAAGCCAGGACTGCGTGATACAAGAAATTGCCTTCTGTAATCTTTGGAAAAATGACTCTCAAATACTTTTTTACAATTTCCTTTAAGAAAATTTAAAAATTCAAGTTCTTTACCTCCAGTTGAAATACAAATATCAATTTGTTTTGTCTCTATTATTTCTTCTAATTTCTTCTTATAAAGAATACTGCGTTTTTTAATCTCCAATCTCTTTTTCAAAAGTGGCAAATTAAAAGTGCTATTAAAGTCCAAATCAAGATGTATAACGTCTATATTATTATGTAAGCTGAAAAAAATTTTTTTCTCCATTTGATCTGTTGTAACCAAAGTAACTTCATATTTATACTCTTCAACTAACGAATTTATTTTATCAGTAATAATTCTCTCCATCCCCCCTGGATTATATAGTGATGGAATGCAATATAGCACCTTAATCATTTAGTAAATTTAAATATGATTGTACTTGCTCTCTGTCTTTATTGTCAATATCAAATTCAATTGCATTAGCTTTGTAATACTCATAATTTTCAACCAATTTCATAATAGAATTTTTCAGACTTTCTTTACTGTACGGATTAAAGCTTATACCCGTTTTTGGATCAAGCAAGAGTTCGGACAAACAGCCAACATCCTGACTCAATAACAAGGCACAGTTATAATATAACGCCTCCTCAACAACGAGTCCCCAAGCTTCTGAATATGAAGGCAATATAAAAACATCAGCTTCTTTATAATACTTATGTATGTCTTCATTAGAGCAATATCCCTTAAAAATGATGTTAGATTTCGATTTTCTTTCTAATTCTTTTCTTTCAGTCCCATCGCCAACTATTGTTAAGGATAGGCCTAATTCATTAAAAACAGCTATTAACAACTCTACATTTTTAAGTTTAATAATCCTGCCTACAAAAAGGAAACGAAGCCCTGCATTATCATTTATACTCTCTGTTTTTAACAACCTTTCACCTTTTCTCTTTTTCCTAAGAATTCCGACACCTTTCGATATAACAATACTTCCTTTAAAATTTAAATCTATTAAAACTTTTTGGTGTCTTTTACCTGAAACTATTGCTTTATCATATCTGGATAGGAGTGTTTTTTTTATATATCTCTTCCATCCTGTTACTACCGATTCACCTGCAGATTCGGATTGAAGAATATTTTTTGATTTTGAATTAATAAAAGAAAGTAATAAAAACTCTTTTTCAATGTAACCACCATAAATAATTTTCTTACTATTTACTTTTTTTAGTATGTGTAATATTTTAAAAAAGGTTATAAAAAAAGATCTTTTTTCAAGTTGAAATTTATTTAAAACTACGTAGTCAAAATTTATATGATTATCAAATGTATCATCAATAATAACATGTTCCGAGTATCCTAAAAAAATCACGAAAATCTTTTTTTTTAAATTGATTTCATTATACAGATTAATTTTATAGAATGAAGGACAATTATTTAAAATAATTAGATCGTATTTTTCCATTTTTATGACATCTTATTATTTTGTATACCAATTGTAGTTAATTTCTTGCTATAAAAAATTAATAACAATGCTATTAGCGCCACTTTATTTGAGTAAAAATGTAATATGAGAAAATAAAATAAAGTTGCCACCATGATTAAAGTTGATTGATATGAGGAATATTTATTATCTAAAATTGGCAAAATAAAATAAAAAATTAAAAAGATTAATACAGAAATAACTCCAGCTCTTCGCCAGATTTCTAGTAATATATTATGTGATCCGAAGTCGCCTTCCTCTTGATATTGAATAGGAATATCCTTAGGTTCATAATCATAACTTCCCCACATCGGTGATTTCTTAATTTCGTCAATGCTCATCTCCCAAACTTCAGTCCGGCTATCTAAAGCTCCAAGTGACTTTTTAGATTCTTGATAGGTTTGATAATAATTTACTGCTGTCTTATTTGTAACAATAATAACTGAAAATAATAAATATATAAGAAGGATTTTTATATTATAATTATATATTAAATAAAAAATAGCTACTAAAAAAAAAGTAAAGAAAAACCCAAAACTATATGACATAACACATGGAATTAGAATTAATCCTGAAAACACATATTTTTTCCAGCCTTTAATTTTTTTATCTGTTATTAGAAATATGAAAACTAAAATACATGGAAAGTAAATGGCTGTAGCGTCTAACTTTTCTGTACCCATTCTTGCAAAACCACTACCATAAGTTCCTTTATATCCCGTAAGAACTAGAACAGTATTATCAATATTTGATAAGTATAAAAAATAGGGTATTAATAAAGTAATTCCCAAGCAAGAAAATAATTTAAGCTTAAAATTTTCAATATCGAAATTTTTTGAGATGAATAAAATTGACATTAAAATTAATGATAAAATTGTAGTTAATAGAGAGGTTGCATGAGACAGATAACTACCTTTAAATAATATTATTATAATTGGTATTATTAATAAAAATGGATAAAAAAGAAAATTTTCAAATAGAATTTTTCTTTTTTTATTAAATAAAATATTTAATAATATTGCCAAGTATGATACATAAGTGTAATAGTTTTCATTTACATCTTCAGCATTATAGGGCAGAAGTGCAGTAGTAACAAAAAAGATAATCAAATAATCATATTTAGATATAAATATAATATTTAATATCACAAACATGAGAATTCTAAGCTCGGGAGCTTTAATAATATATATTCCAAATATTAAACTTAGAATTACAATGAAATGCTTGCTGTTCATATCTAATTTTTAAAAGTAATTAATAAATAAAAAATTAGTACAAAAAGTAATGATAAATTAATGATAAATTTTGTTTTCTTATTTTTAGAAATAGTATTCATAAAGCTTAAAAAAATTAAACAATATATAGCACTATAGAAAATTGCCAACTTTAAATACAGAAAAAAATTAAAGTGATGTAGGTTTGACAAAACGAACCACAATGGGACAAGCCCAAATACACTAATTAAAGCAAATATAAACACACCTTTCTTCAGTGAATAAGTGATTTTTTGCTGCAATTGGATATAGAAAAAAGTTCGCTGATAGAACCCTATTAAAAACCCAAAAAATACTTTGAGGTACTTGTCTAATTTAAAAAATGTAGCAACAGAAGATGTACTTTGATTTGTTATATAATTTATAATTAGAAAAAAGTTTTCTACCAAAAAACTCATCCAAATATTATTTCTTGTAAAACTAATTTTATTATTTAAAAAAACGAGGTCATTACGCTTAAACTTTTTGAGACTGAAATCCAACTTAAAAAGTATTATAATACAAAGAATAGAAGCTATCTGTATCATATATAGCTGTAGAATGTAAAAAAAGTCAAGTCTAAAATAAAAAATTAATACAGCTGAGACGATTGAGAGAACTGAGGTTAAGACAGATCTTATATAAGAAATTTTTGAAAGCAATCCATCTGATTCTATAATTGTTGTAATATAACCAGCCCAAAATGTGATACCTATATAAGGTATAAGTATATAATAATATCTATTTACATGATATAAATCTAATAAGAAGTTTAATACTGAAATAAGAATAATTATACTGTAAAAAAATAAAAATCTATATAGGGATATCGACAACCAATAATTCCTTAATCTTGGAGCTTTATATTCTGCAGATTTTACTATTGTATAAACACCTGAATCGTAATAAATTATTCCTAATGACTGAATAATTTGGATTATTCCTATCGAATAAAACAGCTCATTCGACAAATACTTAAATGAAAATATTGTTAGGATTAACTGAGTAATCTGAATTAGGAGAGTCTCAGTAAAATAGGATAAAAAAATATGTATATTTTTTTTGAAGAGAGATATATTAAGTTTTTTTAAATTCATAAGCACACTATTTATTTTCAATTGATTCTAAAATCGAATCAATTGAATGAACATATTCCTCTTCATTCATATTATTACTAACCAATAAACAATTGTCTAACATACCAACATAGCTTTCAAAATCAGATAAATCACTTGAAGTAATTAAATTTGCAATCTGGTAAACATCATTACATAAAAATCCAACATTTGCAATTTTCGAAATATCTGTTAAGGAAGTATTATCTGTAGCTATTATAGGAGTAACTAATGAAATAGCTTCAATTAAAGATAGTCCGAACCCCTCAACAAACGATGGTAGAATTAAATAATGAGAATTAATAATCAACTCTTGAACTTCTTCATCATTTTTATTAAGGTGTATAACAATTCGACCATCATTAACATATTCATTCAAAATAGATAAGTTTAGATTATGTCTCGTACAAATATGCAATATACAATTACCAAATCCTGTACTAATTAGTCTGTCTATAAGATGTAAAATACCTTTTCTGATTGAAATTGTTCCCACATATATGATATTTATTTTAGACGTGGTTTCAAAGTTTTCAACTTTCTTTCTATAAATATCATCTTTATTTTTAATTTGAAACTTTGAATAATAAGGTAAGACATAAATATTACCAGTATATCCTGCAAACAAAAGAGATTTTTTAGTTTCCGATGATGCACATATAATATTATCAACACTTGAGAAATCATATCTCATATCTTCACCATCAGTCAATGTTTCAAGTTCATTATCTACAATATCATCAAAATGAATATTCTCAAATTTTTTCAAACATTCATTTGCATATTGTAATCGTTCTTTTACATAAAGAGTTTCTGGATGTATTTGAAATACAATTGTATCATAATTATTTTTCTTTAAAATATTCACTATACCTTTCGCATAATAACTAAACACTATTACAGCATTTTTTTTTGATGAATATTTTAAAATTGTTTTTAAATATTTTTTTTTGAAAAACTCATCAGAGTCTAATCGAAATATTTTAGTTAAAAAGAAATAAAAAGGAAAATGAACAAAATATTTTTTTGGTAATGGAATTCTAAATCTTGCAATATTGCTACCCGCAATAGAAAGGGCAAAATCAGTAATAAGGGTTTGTAATTTATTTTTATCATATAAAGCTTTTGCTAAAAAATAATAATCCCGTGCCCCTGAATGAACGACTATATATTTACTTGCTTTTTTCATAAATTACCTGATATTGTTCCGATACTATTAAAGGACTTAGATTTTGCTGAAATATCTTTATACTTTCACCTTTCATTTCGTTAAGAATATCTCTATCATTCTCAAAAAATTTAAGAATATGCCTTTTAAGGTCTTCCTCATTTCTATTTATTACATATCCATTATTATCAATATAATTTCTCACATCCCCCCAATCAGTTGTAATAACAGATAATCCAGATGCTAATGCTTCTATAAAGCTCATACTAAAACCCTCTGTATGGCTAAATGATATATAAACATCAAATAACGGTAATAGTTTTAAAACTTCAGAACGTTGTACATTCCCGAAAAAAAATATCTTCTTATTATCAACGTTATTATCAATCAATGAATATAGCTGTTCTCCTGAACCAAATATGTATAGTTCGTAGTTTTCGCCTAATTGATTAAAAACATCGACGATCTTTGATATTCCTTTATTTTCATCAATAGCACCAATAAAAACAAATTTAATTATGTTCCGCATTTCATTAGAGCTCACTGTTGGTAAATTTAGATTACAACAATTGGGTACTATAAAACTATTTGTTAAATCTATACCAAAACATTTTTTAATTTTTTCTAATGATAAATAGTCTACACTACTTACAATCAGTCTTTCTAAAAGTATTCTTTTAAAGAATAAAAAATGTAATTTCCTGACAATACTCTTTTTATTATTCATAAAACTATCATAAGCCGGAAATCCATGAATTGTTATTAAAGAATTATTTTGGTTCTTTTTATTTAAAAAAGCTGCGCTCATCTGAGCATTATGAAAATGATAAAATGTATTTTTTTGATTAAAAAAAGTAAAAAATCTTGATAAAATGTAAAACACAAAATAAAATATTGTATTTATTTTTAAAGGACTATAAATTTTTTTAACATCGAAATTAACAAAACTACTGTCTACTTCATTAATATTTATGGTTTTATCATAAATCACCATTAATGAAAATTTTACATCTTTACTTTTAGATTGTTCGGCAACTAAAGATGTTATAAGACTTAAAACTCCCGTACTTGGATTACATACCACATGAATAACTTTCATATCCTAATTATAAAGTTAAAATAAATAATTTACTTAAATTCATCAGGTAATAAATTATAAACTTTTTTCACATCCTGTGATTTTTCTTTGTGAAGGATTAATAAGGCATCCGGAGTATAAACCAAAATAGAGTTTCTAAGTCCTACAAAAGCGGTAAATATTCCCGTTCCAATTAACATATTCCCATTTTCATCAACAGGATGGCCTGTCGAACGCAAATAATCATATAAAGATTCAAAAGATCCCAAATCATTCCATCTGAAATGGGCAGGAACTACTTTTATCTTTTTTGACCTTTCCATTACAGCGTAGTCAATGCTTATGGAAGGGATTTTAAGGGAAGCATCAATATTTAAACAATGATTTTCGGAGATCTGCCATGCATAATTACATTTTTCAAATACTTCAGACTGATAATTTTTTAATTCCTCTAAAAGGACGCCTGCTTTAAAACAGAACATCCCTGAATTCCAGAGAAAAGTACCCCTTTCTAAAAATTCCTGAGCCGTTTCCGTATTGGGTTTTTCTCTGAATGAAAGAACATCCTTACCTTCATATTCAATATAGCCATAGCCGGTTTCCGGTTTTGAAGGCACAACACCGAAAGTAACCAAAAAATCTTTCTTAGCTAACTCAATCGCTTCCTTTATTGCTTTTTCATAAGCCTCCTGGTTCTGGATAAGGTGATCAGACGGTGTGATAATCAAAATATCATCCGGATCCACTGCCAACGCTGCAAAAGCAATGGCCGCCGCTGTATTTCGTGCAGCCGTTTCGGTAATAAAAGTCTTTGGAATAGAAATATCACTTAACAGTTGTTTACTCCATTCGATATGGTCCGTATTACCCACCACCATGATCTGATCCACGACCTTCTGATTCCGTTCTGCCGTTAATTCGAATAAGGCTTTGCCCGAAAATAATTTCAGAAACTGTTTCGGGTGTTGCTTGCGTGAAAGCGGCCAAAGCCTGCTTCCAACTCCTCCCGATAAAATGACATTATATATTTTCATGCTCTGTTGTAATCATCTTCTATTCTTACGATATCGTCCTCACCGAAGTAAGTCCCATATTGTACTTCTATAAAAATCACCGGATCACTCGTTTTGTTTTCCATACGGTGATGTGCTCCCAACGGGATTTGTGCAACTTCTCCTATTCCGTAATCTTTAATTTCATCATTAATGGTGATCGTTCCCACCCCTGAAATTATAGTCCAGACTTCAGCTCTGTAATGATGATACTGTAACGAAAGCCTTCCTCCTGGATTAACCAGAATTCTCTTTACCTTGTGAGTTTCAGCATCTTCTAAAACCCAGTATTCTCCCCAGGGTCTTACATCGTGTTCCAACATTTTACTCTAGTTTAATCTGCAAATCCGCTAAGGTTTTTACAGAAATTATTTTTATAGCCTTTGATCTACGTTTTCTTTTGAAAATACCCCCTTCACATCATAAATCACCCCTTTTTCATTAATCATTTTATCTAGATTAAGATTTAGGAATTCCTGATGTGCTACAGTAAGAATTATCGCATCAAAGCTTTTATCATTTTCCGGAAGTTCCGAAAGGCAATTGATATTATATTCATTTTTTACTTCGTCTGCGTCTGCCCACGGATCGAAAGTAGTTACTTCTGCACCATATTCTTGTAAATTCGTAATCACATCAATGGCTTTCGAGTTTCTGATATCCGGACAGTTCTCTTTGAATGTAATTCCTAAATTCAAAATTCTCGCTCCTTTTACCCTGATATCATTCTTAATCATCAGCTTAACCACCTGTGATGCCACAAAAGCGCCCATTGAATCATTCAATCTCCGTGCTGCCAAAATCAATTCGGAATAATAGCCTATTTCCTGTGCCTTTTGAGCTAAATAGAAAGGATCAACTCCAATACAGTGACCGCCAACCAAACCTGGCTTAAATTTCAGGAAATTCCATTTTGTACCGGCTGCTTCCAACACATCATGGGTATCGATATCCATCAAAGAAAAGATCTTGGCAAGCTCATTCATAAAAGCGATATTCAGATCCCTCTGAGAATTTTCAATCACCTTGGATGCTTCGGCAACTTTTATAGTGGGTGCCAAATGAGTTCCTGCAGTGATCACCGATCTGTATAAATCGTCTACCATCTTTCCTGTTTCAGGAGTAGAACCGGAAGTCACCTTCAATATTTTATCAACCGTATGTTCTTTGTCTCCCGGATTAATTCTTTCAGGTGAATAGCCTACAAAAAAATCTTCATTAAATTTTAAACCTGATATTTTTTCTAAGACAGGAACACATTCTTCTTCGGTAACTCCAGGATAAACTGTCGATTCGTAAATGACAACATCCCCTTTTTTCAGAACTTTTGCTACAGTTTCGCTTGATCTGTACAAAGGAGTCAAATCGGGTCTGTTATGCTTATCTACAGGCGTCGGAACCGTTATAATATAAACATTGGCTCGACTAATATCATCTATCAATGCTGAACAAAATAATCCGTTCCTGCTTTCTGTTAAAAACGGATTATCCTCTGAAAGAACAGATTGAAGTATGGTGTTTTCTACCTCAAAAGTCGTATCCATACCTCTCTGTAGGTCTTCAATTCTTTTTTGATTAATATCAAAGCCCACAACCGAATATTGAGTTGCAAAAAGCCTGGCTAATGGTAACCCCACATATCCTAAGCCAATTACTGCAATTTTGTGTTTACTATTCATTATTTTTATTCATCTTGATGTTTAAGCAGAAATTAAAAGTACTTAAAATTTTCCGAACAGTTTTTTCCAGAACGGCTGATGTGCTTCAGCTGAATAGCCGTAGCCATATTTATAGCCGTATCCATAGCCACTATTCATCTTATCCACATCATTGAGTACCAAGCCCACATTCTTAATTTTTTTATCTTTAATTTGCTTATTGATAAAAGAAACCAGTTCTTTTTCGGTATAGCCGGAACGTGTTACATAAACAGTTACGTCTGCAACATCGGCAATAAGGAAGGAATCGGTAACCAGCATTAGTGGTGCAGTATCTAAAAGAATATAATCATAATCGGCTTTTAAACTTTCTATGAGCTCATTATATCTTCCGTTGGATAATAATTCCGTAGGGTTGGGAGTGATGGCGCCTGAATAAATCACATCACAATGTGGATTGAATGAGGTCGGATGAATAATTTCACCGGCTTTCATTTCGCTATCATACATAAACTCAGATAAGCCGATAAGCCCTCTTCTGCTCTCATTATATCGCTGCAATTGCGGATTCCGTATATCAGAACCGATAATAATCACTTTTTTACGTGGAGTCGCGAGGGTTAATGCCAGGTTTACTGAGGTAAAGGTCTTCCCTTCGCCTTTTACAGTAGAGGTCACAAAAATCACATTGCCCTTTTTTCCCTTCGGCAACATAAAATTAATATTGGTGATCAATATTCTGAATGATTCGGCCAAAGGCGACAAATCATTAACCTGCACAATTTCCTGTTCTCCTTTTTCCAGAGAAGGTAATTCACCAATAACGGTAACTCCCTTTGCTAGCTTTTCAAGATCATTTTTTGATTTAATCTTATTATTAAATAATTCTGCCAGATAAATGATTCCAAAAGGAATCAACAAGCCTATAATTAATGCTGCCAAATAGATAATCATCCGTTTAGGGGATACAGGAGTGGGATTTGTCAGCGCATCATCTACAATCCTTGCTTTTGGAGCAGCAATTGCTAATGATATCGCTGCTTCTTCTCTTTTCTGTAATAATAATAAATAAAGCTGTTCCTTTATATTTTGTTGTCTTTCAATACTTCTGAATAATTTTTCCTGAACAGGAATCTTTGAAATTCTTCCTGACAAACGGTTCTGTTCGTCCAAAATATTATTTCTTGAAATTTGAAGTGCCGATCTGCTTTTCTGTAAGCTCTGGACAATTGAACTTCGCATACTGTTGATTTGCGAAGTGATGTCCTGAACAATTGGGTTTGCGGTCGTTGAATTTTCCAGCAAACGGTTCCTTTCAATAACCAGCTGATTATAATTTCCGATATCGGATGAAGTATCAGCATCTGAAAGCCCTACATTTAAAGGTAAAACCTGATAGTTTCCCTGCCTGCTAATTGAGTTTAACAAACTATTCACCAATTCAAGCTGCGATTCATTTTCAATCTGCTTTTCTCTTCCTGAAGCAGCCGTTTTTAAAGAAAGTTCCGCTTCGGTCTGAATATCGGCTATATTGTTCTGTACCTTAAAACTTTGTTTCTGGGATTCTACATCTCCCAGCTCCTTACTGATCAAAGTAATTCTTTCATCAATAAAGTTTGCCGTTTTCTGTGCCTCCGAATTTTTATCCAGATTGGCTTCCCTGTTATAATTTACAGCTAAACGATTTAAAATATCTTCAGATTTTTCCGGAACAGGATTGGTTATGGCAATTTTCAATACGGTCGCTTCTTTCTGTACCAGACTTACATTTAATTTGGAAAGATAAGATCTTGTTCTGTCCATAGCAGACATAAACTGAAGCCTGTAAATATCTTCCTGTTTGGCCTTGTATGCCGGATTTTTCTGTAAAATGACCACACCAAACGGCAATGATACTGCCTTGTTAAAAGGAGTATAAATTGGCTTTTTAAAACTCTCGGATTCAAGCAGCACAGTACCGCCGGTAATTTTTGCAGTAACCTCTTTAGAAGGGTAAACACCCTTATTTTTCTCACTGATCACTCTCACAAAGAAAGGAGTACCGTCTTTATAAAGCTCAGTTTCTTTTAATTTTCCTTTAGAATAAACATTGGTTTCTAATGACAGCTCTCTTACCACAGAAAGCATCAGTTTTTTCGACTTTAAGATCTCTATTTCATTGTCAACCGAATTGGTTCCCATCCCTCCAATTCCACCAAGCTCTGAAATAACGGACATCTCCGGCTGACCAGATGTTGATTTTTTAACTTCTTTAATTAATAAGGTCGATTCAGTACTGTAAACGGGTATACTATATCTTAAAAAAAACCATGCAACAACAATGGCAGTGATGCCACCAATTATAAACCAATACCAACGATAAAGATAAGGTTTTATGATTTCTCTGACGTTAAGATCTTCTCCCTGAAATTCTTCCTGATTTCTGTTGTAATCCACTATTGATTTGGTGTAACTGGTTAAATATTAATTTTTTGTCAATGCTAAAACTCCAATGACTAATGAAGCAATTACTGATGCCACAGAAATATACAATCCTGTATTAGGGTCCACTCTTGCCGATTTTTCCCTGTTGGCATTCGGCTGAACGTAAATGACATCGTTCTGTTTCAGATAATAATAAGGGGAATTGATAAACTGAGCACTTGTTAAATCCACTCTTTCTTTAGTAATTTGCCCATCAACATTTCTGACAACCAACACATTTGTTCTGATCCCAAATGGCGTCGCATCTCCTGCAAGCCCCAATGCTCCCAGTAAAGTGGTTCCTCCGTCAGGAATGACATATTGACCGGGCTTATTCACCTCTCCTAATACTGAAATTTTAAAATTGATCAGTTTTAAATCGACAACCGGATTTTTTACATAAGCAGAAATAAGATCAACCAGCTTTGAACGCAGAGTTTCAACATTCTCACCTTTGGTACTTACTATTCCAATTTGTGGGAAAGTAATATTACCATCAGTATCTACAATATAAGTAGATCCTGAAACAGGAACCTGCTGAGGAAGACTGTTTGAACTGGGAACTGTATACTGTGTTGTAGTTGTACTTGATGAATATGACTGATTGAAAGGTTTAACCACATCCATATCCTTTGCCGTAACCGTAATAATCAATTGATCGCCCGGCTGGAAAGTAATTCTGCTGTTTTTAATTGAGTTGTCAAGGACGATATTCTCAATATCTTTCATGTAGGTAATTTCCTGTCGGGGCGCACAGGAGAATACTGCCAAGCCTAACGCACCAACTACAAGATATTTCTTAAAATTCATTTCTTTTGATATTTTTTTCACAAAAATAGGATTATTATTTTCTAAATAAAATTTGTTTTCAGTTATATTAAAACCTATACTTATACTGTAGCATCCGGTTCTCCAAGCAACAGTTCCCCTTGTTCTAAAGAATCAGTTTTTTTATCCAAAGCTTCAAACTGAGAGTTATTGCTTATAAATTCAGGTACAATAGTTTTCAAAAGGGTGACCACCTGTACTTTATCTCTTTTAACTGCTGACTTCACAATTTCTTTGCATAAAAGATCTATCTGTTCAAATGCAACACAAGGATCCTTTGAGATCATTATTTTTTCATGATGGGTGGGAATTGTGGTAGCATTGTCGCTCAGCAATTCTTCATATAATTTTTCACCGGGTCTCAGGCCGATAAATTTGATCTGGATATCCACATCCGGTGTGTATCCGGAGAGCTTAATCATTCTTCTTGCCAGATCTAAAATTTTCACGGGTTCTCCCATATCAAATACATAGATTTCTCCGCCTCCTCCCATAGTTCCTGCCTGAAGGACCAGCTCACATGCCTCGGATATCGTCATAAAATACCGGATAATATCAGGATGGGTAATGGTAACGGGACCACCTTTTTCAATCTGTTTTCTGAAATGCGGAATAACGGAACCGTTTGATCCCAACACATTACCGAAACGTGTGGTAATGAATTTTGTAACGTTACCTTCCGAATTTTGTAGAGACTGCACAAAAAGTTCTGCCGTTCGTTTTGAAGCCCCCATGACATTGGTCGGATTGACGGCCTTATCCGTTGAGACCATGACAAATCGGTTCACTTTATATTTTTTAGAAAGAACAGCAAGATTTTTGGTCCCTAACACATTAACAAAAATAGCTTCATGCGGGTTTTCTTCTATTAAAGGAACATGCTTGTAAGCGGCAGCATGGTAAACCATTGAAAACTTATATATTTCAAATATCTTCTCTAATCTGTAGCTGTTTGAAATATCCGCCAATACAAACTTAAACTTCTGCTCCGGGAATTTCTCCAGTAATTCCAGTTCCAATTCGTATAAGGGAGATTCCGCCTGATCCAGCACTACAATTAAAGAAGGGTTAAACTGAGCAACCTGTCTTACAATTTCGCTTCCGATAGAACCTGCTCCGCCAGTTACCAGTACATTTTTCTCAAAATGTCTTTTTCTTACTTCTTCATTTTCAATCTTTATAGGTCTGCGGTTTAAAAGATCCTCGATCTGTAAATGACGGATTCCTCCTACCAGATCAGAATCGCGCATCTTGCTTAAAGTGGGAGCCTTCAGAACTTTCAGACCATGATCCAGTGCACAGGTCATCCATTCTTCAAGTTCCTGCTTCGACATTATTTCTTTAATGATCAAAACCGCATCAAACTGACTCATAATAGGTTTGTTTCCACAAAATTTATCAATATTATAGATTTTATGGCCTAACAGCAAAGCTTTGTGGGAATCTGATCTTCTGGTAAGGAAACCTTCTAAACGGTATGGATAATTGGGATTGTGTAATATAGCTCTTGCTAAAGAAACAGAGGCATCCCCAACACCTACCACCGCCACTCTAATCTTGGATGCGGACCCTTTGAAATCGATCAGAACATTAAAAAACTGTTTGATAAACATTCTGAAAAAAAACATAACCGTTACCGAAATAAAGAAATAAAGAAACAGATATGGATATAAAAACAAAGATTTTCCCAGCGATATTTCAGTAAAAAAATTAACGATGACTAAAGTAGCCAATGTACTTCCGGATGATAAAATAATTTTGAAAAAATCAAAAAATGTTGAATGCCTTATGATTCCTGCATAGGTTTTAAAAACAAACATAAACAGAATATTGATCCCTACCAGTAAGAGTTTCTGTTCTAAAATATATTGTGGAAAATGAATTCTTACATGAAGATTTTCAAGAAAAAAATGAGAAAAGAATATGGATAGCAGCACTATTGAAATATCAATAAGAATAACTGACCATCTAGGGATATATCTTAATTCGGTAAGCTTAACAATATTATCTCCGTTGTAAATAGCATTAAAAGCATCAGTCAGCTTTTTCATCCAGCATTTTTGGTGTTTAATTTAGTTTTGCAAATCTAACAATATTATGATTACAAAAAAATTAAATATTAGGGGTCACTTTACATCAAAACATATACTATTAATTATCAAATGATTAACCAAAAAAATTAATCTAAAAATAACTAAAAGAAAATCTTCAAATAAAGTTTTCCTTAATGTTCTATTGACTATATGGATATATTTCTGTACAATGCCAAAGGGTAATTACAGCATAGATTACTTTGAAATATTATAAAAATTCCCGAAGCATCTGCTTCGGGAATGTGGTATCCTTTGTAATTTAATTTTTTTCGATTGCCTTTTTCTTATATGAAGCGGTAAATGCCAGAACAGCTGCCACCATAAAAAGGAAAGGAACGTACTCATTTATCGGAGCGGCACCAGGATCTCCCGGTCCTGCAGGAGTACTTTTATCCTGCATTTCAGATGTTTCATCAGGTTGGTCATAAATATAAGGATTATCAGATTGAGCCGACAAAAATCCGGAAACAATCAGCGAAAATATGATGATTATCTTTTTCATTTTATTTAATTATTTTTTGGGTAAATGGTTTTCCTGCGGAAACGGCTTTCAGAATATATACTCCTTTTGCCTGAATTTTTACAGTAACTGATTTAGAGTTAGCTGATATCTGCTGGATTTTTCTTCCGGCAGAATCAAAAACTTCAACAGATTGGATATTATGATGATTTCTTACTATGAAGTCTTCACCCTCTCTGTAAACTTCAAAAGTTCCCTTTTCAGCCTCATTCGTAGATAAAACATTCAATTTATATACGATTTCAAATCGGTTCGTAAAGTCTCCCGAATTTGCCGCGAAAGTATAATTCCCAGATTGCAGATTGGTATATGTTCCGGTTTGCTTATCATGAAGATAGATGGGCTGGCCGTTTGTAAATAACCCTTCTTTGTGAGACAGGGAAATTGTAAAGTCTCCGTTTTCAAAATGCTTGTTACCTAATGGCACAACATCATTGATCTGGAAAGGTGCTCTACCCTGGATTACCAGTTTTTCAGTTCCTGCCAGACTGTAGAATGCATCAGAGCCCATTCCCATTGCTCTTGAATCGTACACATCGTAAGCATCAGAAGCACCTTGGTTGTAGGTAATTGCCTGAGTAAAGGTATTCCCGTAAGATGTGGTCAGCCTGATCCAGTATTTACCTTCCAAAGCATTTACATTTTTATTCGTCGTAACAGCTGCTGCTGAAGTACGCATCGCATTTGTAAATGTAGCAGCTGTTCCATTAATTGATTTTACGATAAAACCTTGACTGATCTTAGCAAAACTGCCTAAAGAATTCAGGGCTGCAGAACCGTAAGACTGGGTATTCGGTGCTTCGGTCCAGGTTCCCGATTGCGCATTGAAAGTAGCAAAGCCTACATTCACTGAGGTATTCCCGGTTTGTGTCGTAACATTTCCTGTTGTATTATCCCAGAACCATAAGGTCGGTTCAATGGCTGAATTGTTGGCCGTATAAAAATCAGTCAGATTCACGTTTGAAGGATAAGGATTACCAATTAAATTATATCCGTCTCCGGCATTACTCAAAGCTACATTGATCGTCCCGTTGTTAGGAACCTGGGAAGCTCCTCCGAAAACCAGACTTGCATTGGTGGCAGGAACCTTTATCGAATATCCTTTTCCTGCATTGTTGGTGAAGTTGGCATTGTCATTCGCAATCGTTGGATATAAATTGGTTGCCGGATCATAGCTCATCACATACAACGGAGCCGTGGATGAAGAACCGTTGGCATACGCCGTAAATAAGTTTTGGTTGGCAACAGGGGAAGACCAGAAAGCATATTTATTCTGTACGCTCGCTGAATTTTTAAGCACTTTAAAAGCTCCCGTCTGATTCAGCACTCCCGAATCTTTGATGATCAGATTACCTCCGTCTTCTACCGTTATGTCTGCAGCATTAATCGTATTTGTCCCGTTAATTTCCAGAACTCCGCCGTTTTTAATGATTAGATTTTTTGCAGTAAATGCTGGTTGTGATGTTGTGGAGTAAGTTCCCTCAATTACAGCATTAATAGTTGTTGAAGGTGTGCCATTTGACCATCCAGAATTAGTCCAGTTAGTCACAGTAATTGATGTAGCACAAAATACTTGCACATTATCAATCCTCCAAGGGGATGTGTTCCCCTGATCTCTTCTAAAGCGTATATAAACATTATTGTTCGAAGAATAAGCAGAAAGATCCACTGTAATGCTATTACTTCCTGAAGAAGTATTTGAGTGATTATAGGTATCAACTACAGTAAATCCTGTAGTTTGGCTTGTCGTTGAAATTTCTACATAAAGCACTTTAGATGTAGTATTAGTAGTTCTTGATAAATCAAATTTTAACTGAGAAGGATTTGATAAAGCTGATGTAGTTATTGACCCAGTAGTAACAGCCATATCTGCATATCCAGAAGAATAAGTGATACCCATAGTAGTATCGATCCATCCATTAGGTTGGGAATTTGATGAAAAATCTTCATTTAAGCAAGGTCCAGATAACGTTGTTGAATTACCATTCAGGGATGAGGAACTATAAAATGGCTCACCTAAACATTGATTGTTATATGAAAATACAAAAACTGAATAATTTGTTGTCTGACTTAAGTTGTTTGCAGTAAAAGTATTACCAGAAGAATATTTTACCACCGTTCCCCCACCAAAAGAATCACCAACACTATATATTGTTCCGTTAACAGGGAGTGACGATAATGTAGTATTAGGACTGACAATTACCATATAACCAGAAGCCGTATTTGCTGTAAATGTTCCGGAAACAGAGCTTGATGTTGGCGTTAGATTTAAGTTTGAAGCAACTCCCGGAGCTGCACAAGGCAGCGGTTCTTGTAGAGTGATGGTAAATGCAATAGCATTATCATCATAATCGATAACTCGGATGTAGTAATCAGTTCCACTTACGAAATTGGCATTAAGAACCTCAGAGGTACCACCTACTGTCTGACCAACAAATGCAGCACTACCCGATGTAGGACAAGTTCCAGTATAAATATGAATATCTAAATCAGCACCTGAAGCAAAATTAGCAGTAATAATATGGTTACCGGAATTTAATGCAGTGTATTTATACCAGACATCTTTTTTCGTTGGAGAAGCAGTAAGGCCGGATGTTGCTGTTGCATTAACCATAGATCCGTTTACAGTATTTCCCGATGTTAAAGCAGTTGCGGCTGAACATAGGTCATTTACAGGTGGAGGTACAGTAACCGAACCACTTAAAGTAATATTTGATGCAGACGCATTTCCTCCTGAAATGGTAAGATTATTTCCATTATAGCTTCCACTAGCAAGACCGGACTTTAGTCTCACATAAACATTCTGATTAGTGAAAGTTCCATTTGAATAAGCTATTGTCTTGCTACCAGCAAAATCATTGGTATTTGTTAAAGAAACCTCATAACTTGCAGGAGCTGAAACGGTAACTGCACTGTTATCTAAGTTGGTTCCTGAAACAGATACTGACTGAATAGTTGAGGGCCCATTCCCTTCTACATATGAAAAATTGTTAAAAGTTCCTGTTACGCTTAAGTTAGGAGTGGTTAAAGGCTCATATGTAATTACAATTGAATTAATATAACCTGCATTAGCACCTTTTTTAAGAGCAAAAAAAGTATAATTCTGTGATGAGAGATCTGCTGAGGTCCAGGTTGTACCTGTAACAGAGCCTGCATTACTACCTCCTACTGTATAATTACTGGCTGCAGCATTTACAAGTCTGGAAGTTCCTCCTGAAAGTGTGTAGCTTGATGAAGCGCTTTGATTTACCTGAATTGTTTTGATTCTTCCTGGAATTGCTGTCGTATTATAAATAACCCCATTTGATCCCTGAAATTGTATTGTTCCAATATTCGGACTTTGCGCCGCAGTAATTGCTTTCCCTCCAAAGGCAACCGTATTTTGAGTCCATGTTCTTTCCGCTCCACTAGCATAGGAATTGTTTCCGATATTAGCAGAACCTCCAGCAGAAGTTAAATCGATGGTGATACTCTGCCCCCATCCCCAGACCGAGAACAGAGCCATCAAAAACGCATAAAGTATCTTTGATGTCGTGTGTAATTTAAAATTCATATAATTATCTTTTTGTTTGGCAAAACTAAATAATATTAATGAATGTTAAAATTACAAATATGTTAATTTTCAATCATTTACCTGCAAAATGGCATCATATTCAAAACCTCTGCTTAACAGATATTTAATAGTTTTTAACTTTTTTTGATAATCGTTCAAGCCTTTTAATTTACTTTCATAATTTTCGTACACCTTACGGATAATCTTTAAATAATCATTTTCATCAATTTCATCAAAACAGGAAGCAATTAATTTATCATGAATTCCTTTTTGTTTCAAATGCACCTTGATCTTTGTTTTTCCCCAATTTTTCAGATAAAATTTCCCACGGATATAGCTTCGGGTGAACCGTTCTTCGTTCAGGTAGTTTTCTTGCATCAGGTACAGAAGGATTTCTTCTTTCGCTTCCGGGATCAAAACAAACTCCCGCATTTTCTGCTCTACCTCCGCATGGCACCGGTCCTGGTAAACACAATAATTGACCAGCTTCTGTTTTATTTCTTCAAATGTATACGATTTTTTCTCGGAGTTCATTTCTGATTTGATGTTGATAAGTACTTGAAATAATTTAATAATACGTTTTCGAATTTTAAAATTCTGACTATAAATCAGACAGCAAAAAAGCCAATTGCTATCAGCTACTTAGTGGGTCATTAAAATAGCTGTTTATAAAAAAGAGGCACAAAATACTTTGAACCTCTTTCTGTTTTATGTTGAAAGCCAACAAGCAAAGGCTATCGGCCAAAAGCAATTTTTAATAGTTGAATAAGGCCTTACCTTCCATTAAATCATTCACTTTCTTTCTTACGGAAGTGATCACTTCTTCATTTTTGATATTGTCTACTACTTCAGAAATAAATCCGGCAATCGTATCCATATCGTTTTCTTTCAACCCTCTTGTGGTGATGGCTGCGGTACCCAATCTGATTCCCGAAGTCGTAAACGGTGACTTATCATCAAAAGGAACCATGTTTTTGTTGCAGGTAATATCGGCCAGTACCAATGCTTTTTCGGTTTCCTTACCGTTCACGTTTTTATTTCTAAGGTCTACCAGCATCAGGTGATTATCCGTTCCACCACTTACGATATCGAATCCTCTGTCGATCATCGCCTTGGCTAAAGCCTGCGCGTTGGACTGAACCTGCTTGGCATACGTCATGAACTTATTATCCAATGCTTCGCCAAAAGCTACTGCTTTTCCTGCAATGACGTGTTCCAGCGGGCCACCCTGAATTCCCGGGAAAACAGCTCCGTCCAGAACCTGGCTCATCATTTTGATCTCACCTTTCGGGGTTTTGTGACCGTATGTATTTTCAAAATCTTTCCCCATCATGATCATCCCTCCTCTCGGACCTCTCAATGTCTTATGAGTAGTTGTAGTTACAATATGGCAATGTTCAAACGGATTATTCAGAAGACCTTTAGCCACAAGACCTGCCGGGTGTGCGATATCCGCCCAAAGCGTCGCTCCGATTTCATCCGCCACCTCTCTGAATTTTGCATAATCAAGATCCCTGGAATAGGCTGAGAAACCTGCGATAAGCATTTTCGGCTTTTCTCTTAAGGCCACTTCCCTCATCTGATCGTAATCGATAAGGCCGGTTTCCTGCTGAACACCGTAAGAAACCACATCGTACTGGATCCCCGAAAAGTTTACCGATGAACCGTGGGTAAGGTGCCCTCCCATCGAAAGGTCCATTCCCATAATTTTGTCACCCGGCTTCAGAACCGCCAAATAAATAGCTGCATTCGCCTGGGAACCTGAATGAGGCTGAACATTTGCATACTCGATTCCGAAAAGTTCTTTTGCTCTTTCAATCGCCAGGGTTTCGACCTCATCTACAACTTCACATCCTCCATAATATCTTTTTCCGGGATATCCTTCAGCATATTTGTTCGTCAATACGCTTCCCACCGCTTTCATCACATTATCAGAAACAAAGTTTTCTGACGCAATCATCTCAATACCATGAGTCTGTCTTTGTCTTTCTTTTTCAATCAGGTCGAAAATAATGTCCATTTTACTTTTTATTTTAGAAATTTTTCATGCCAAAAGTACGAAATTTCCGGCGAGATTGAAAGCATTCATTTTAATGATTTTGTAATTGGTGTAACGCTGCGGATCCTAATATTTTTGTTTTAAATATAAGCTTGCTTTCACTAAAACAATAAGCACGGGAACTTCAACCAGGGGACCGATCACCCCTACAAAAGCCTGTGCAGAATGAATTCCGAAAACAGCTATGCTTACTGCAATGGCCAGTTCAAAATTGTTTCCTGTTGCCGTAAAAGCGACCGAAACGTTTTTATCATAAGGCACCTTCGTCATTTTGTTCAGTAAAAAACTGATAAAAAACATGAGGACGAAATAAATAATTAACGGAATGGCAACTTTGATCACATCCAACGGAAGTTCTAAGATCTGATCCCCTTTCAGGCTGAACATCAGCACAATGGTAAAAAGCAAAGCGTAGAGGGTAACGGGTGAAACAGCAGGAATAAATTTCCGGTCGTACCATTCCTTGCCCCTGAATACAATAAGAAGGTAACGCGATAAAAATCCAGCTAAAAACGGAATTCCCAGATAGATGAGTACACTTTCAGTGACTTCGCGCATGGGTACAGAGACGTTGAAGCTTCCCAATCCTAACTTCTGAGGAAGTACATTAATGAAAAGCCAGGCGAAAAAACTATAGGAAAAAATCTGGAAAATACTGTTTAGTGCCACCAAAAGGGCTGCATATTCCCGGTTTCCCTTTGCAAGATCATTCCAGACAATTACCATAGCGATACATCTTGCCAGGCCGATCAGAATCAGACCGACCATATAATCCGGTTCGTTTCTAAGAAATACTACTGCGAGCACAAACATCAGGACCGGGCCCACAATCCAGTTTAAAACTAACGAAACCGAGATTACTTTTTTATCAGTAAAAACCTTCGGAAGCAGGCTGTAATCCACTTTTGCCAATGGAGGATACATCATGAGGATCAATCCTACTGCCAGAGGGATATTTGTAGTTCCGGAAGAAAATGATTTGGTAACTTCCGAAATTCCCGGAAAAAAATACCCTAATGAAACGCCAGCAGCCATTGCCAGAAAAATCCAGAGTGTCAGATAACTGTCGGGAAATTTTAATTTAGGATTCATTTATAGTAATGATTTGAGAAAATACATAGAACATTTCGGAGGCAATTTCAAGACTCCTTTTTTCATAAATTTCCGTTTGCCGGGAAGTGTGATCCGAAAATTTAGGATCTTCGAAAGTTACCGGAAATCTTTTTTCAGCTCCTGGAATGAATGGGCAGCCTTCGTCGGCGGAAGAGCAGGTCATTACAGCAGCAAAATTATGTACCGGATTAAACAGATCATCAAACTTCTTGGAAAAACCAACGACCGGTAAAGTATTTTCATCAAATTTTACCGCATATACAGGATTTTGCGATTCGCTTAATTTCCAGATCTCAAAACCTGCGTTCAAAAGGGTTTCCGCAATTTTGGGAAATAATGCGGTAACTTCCGTTCCTCCCGAATAGCACTGTATATCCGGAATGTGATAATAATTTGCGGCAACCTGTGCCCAGATCTGGCACAAATGGCTCCTCCGCGAATTGTGGGTACAGATGAAATTCAGACGTACTGCCTTTTTTCCGTCAACTTTATCCTGAATATAGTTAATTAAAGGTTTTAAAGAAATTTTTCGATCTTCAGCAATCTCCTGCTGCATGATCTTTCCGATGTAAAAAGATAATTTAGAATTCATAGTGTAAATTTATATCAGCAGCACCCAGAATTTGGGGAACATGAAATTACTTTTTTCTCCAGATCCTGTAAACTTATCTTTTCCTTTTCCGTGGGTATTCCACAGGCATCCTGAGCAAGACAGGCTGTTGCTTTGTTTTTCAGGATAAAATGTTTCCCGTTGAAATCGAGATCATATTTTCCGATGGTCGTTTCCTGGTATTCTACTTCGATCTCAAGATCTTCGATTCCCAGCTGTTCTTCGGAGAGCCGGATGATGTTGAGGAGTTTTCCCGGTTTCAGACGGTGTTCGGTATCGTCGGCATTCCAGAGCTGGAAATTTACTTTTTCCTCGTTTCTTACGGTTCCGCCGCAATCGATAAAATGTTTGCTTACTTTTCCGATTTCGGTGACGTGGAAATGTTCCGGAACAAAAGTTCCGTTTTCCAACTGAAATTCTACATTACTGAGTCCGGGAAGGATTTTCTTAATTTGTTCAAGAGTCATCTTATTTCTATTTTAATTGCAATATCGCAATATTACGATATTCTATTTCAAAAAATTTTAACAGCAATTCTGCTTTTTAACGGCTGTAATTACCGTTGAGAAAAATGCATTCAGTACTTCAAAAACTTTTTCATCGATACAATAGCAAACGGAATTGCCTTCAATATTTCCTTTGATCAGGCCTGCATTCTTTAGTTCTTTAAGGTGTTGGGAAACGGTAGGCTGTGCCAGCGGCAGTTCATTCACAATATCACCGCATATACATTCGTTCACTTTCAGCAGATATTCGATAATGGCGATCCGTGCCGGATGCCCCAATGCTTTGGCAATGATAGCAATCCTGTTCTGCTGCTCGGTAAAGTAATCTGTTTTTGTAGCACCCATATCGAAAACTATATCGCAATATTACGATAAATATTTTTTAAAACCAATATTTTTCAAAAAAAGCCTCCCGGAAACCGGAAGGCAACAAAATAATTTATATATATGAAGTTAAAAACTCTCATCAGCAAGCTCTTTATTTACAAGAGCACCGGTCAGATTTCCCTGGGCTACCGCACTTGCTACGGCACGCATCATGGTTGTATTGTCTCCACAGGCAAAAACGCCTTCCACATTGGTTTTATGGAAATGGTCTATTTTGATGTATCCGTGTTCCGTAAGCTCCAGCCCCAGGTCTTCGGTGTTAACATTCTGCTCAAAAGGAATTTTTGCATACAGCGCATCCAAAGGAACTTCTTCTCCATTTCTTAGAATAACTTTACGGATCTTCCCGTTATCATGATCAATCCTTTCAATCTCCGTTTCCATAATCCCAATCCTGTTCCTGCCGAACCGTTCAGCCTGCTCCGGCGTAAGTGTAGAACTGCCGTTCGTAAAAAGGGTAAGTTCTTTGGTTAAGTTATAAACGATTTTTGAAAATTCAAAACCCATATCACCGTTAGACATAATTCCGGTCGTCTTTCCGTGGACTTCATATCCATGGCAGTACGGGCAGTGGATCACCGAAATTCCCCAGCATTCCGCAAATCCGGGAATATCCGGCATAATATCTTTCACTCCGGAAGCTACGATTATCTTTTTAGCGTAAAAAGTATTGCCGCTTTCCGTCCGTATCTCAAAATTTCCTAGTTGCTTTGACACTTTGGTTACCAATCCGTCATAAAATTCTACGGTATTATACTGTAATACCTGCTCCTTGGCAAGGCCTGCAATTTCTTTCGGGGTTTTTCCATCGTGCGTAAGAAAATTATGGGACTGCGGGGTCTGCCAGTTGCAAGGCTTTCCACCGTCGATGATTAAAACTTTCCTGAGCGATCTTCCTAAAGACATTCCTGCCGATAGCCCTGCATAGCTTCCTCCTATAATGATAACATCAAAATTGTTTTCCATAACTGTTTATTAGTTGAGGTTAGTACAAGTACTGCACCGTTTGTTAATGACAAAGATAAACAAAAATCATTAATGCAACATTGTTTCAATAATAAAAATTATGTTTAATAGGTTGGAAGAGGGAAGCAGGATGCTGGAAGTTTTCCGATTTCAATGCCATAGCCAATGGTTTAAGTATTAAATGATATTATTTATGAGACTGTTGAGAGGAATTCTGATTACTTCATTACCTTGATTTTCTACGTTAATCAATTGAAAATCAAATTAATATTACCGAATTCATGCTTCCTAAAACTTATTTCCGATGGATTAAACCAACGGAAATCTATAATAAATCCGGAAATCTCATTCACTTGGATTCGTTGAAGAAACGACCAACGCCCTAGCCCTGATTGGAACGGCATCCTTTTTTGCTGCGGCCGGAACAGCGCGGAGGCCACAGCAAAAAAGATACAGTGGAAAGCAGGAAAAAGCTCCTGAAAACTTCCTGCTAAAAAAAATCCCGGGAAAATCCCGGGATCACGTTTAAAGAAATGTATAGTGATTGTTTACTATTTTTTTGCTTTGTCTTTTAATTCCTCTTTGTCTTTATCAGAAGGGTTCCAGACTTTTACCTCTGCATTTTTGTCAAGCCCGGCCAGAATCTGAACATTGATTCCGTCGCTTGCGCCCAATTTCACATACGCTTTTTTGAACTTGCCGTCTTTCTGCTTTACCTCAACAAAAGGAACATCTTTTCCGTTTCTTTTTTCATACTGGATTAAAGATTCATCCAGCAGCAGGGCATTTTTCTGGGAATTCAGGACAATTTCCCCGTTGGCTGAGAAACCGGCTCTGATGTATTCGTTATTAGGATTGAACACATCGCCTTCTACCGGGAATTTGATGGTTCCGTTATTGTCTTTTCCTTTCGGGGCGATCATCGTTAGTCTTCCCGGGAATGTTTTGTTCTGAAGGGCACCGATCACGATGTTCATATCCATTCCCTGCTTCAGTTTTCCGGCCTGGGCCTCATCAATCTCCCCCTGGAAGATCAGTGAATTCAGGTTAGCAATTGAACAGATGGTGGTTCCGGCATTGAAGGAGTTGGCCTCAATTACCTGACTTCCCACTTTTACCGGCACCTCAAGCACTGTTCCCGAAGCTTTTGAGCGGATCTGGGTGGTGGCCAGCCCCTGCAGTTCCGGAGTAGATCCCGTTCTGGCGATCTGTAAAGCCTTCTGGGCCGTCACCAATTGCTGCTGGGCATTTCTGAGGGCCTGCTGGGTAGAATACAGCTGCTGTTGGGCATTTAAGTATTCCTGTTTAGAAGCTACTCCCTGCTTGTAAAGACGCTCCTGCATGTCAAACTGTTTGCGCATGTTGTCGACGTTCAGTTTGGCATTGCTGATCTGAAGCTGCTGGTTGCTTACATTCTGCTGGGCGTTGTTCACCTCGGAAAGATTCGGAACGATCCTTACCGTAGCGATCAGCTGACCTACTTCTACCTTGTCTCCTTCGTCCACCAGGATTTTATCAATAATTCCTGCAATATTCGGTTTGATCTCGATTTCTTCCTTCGGAACGATTTTTCCTGTGGCCATTACCTTATCTTCCATATTCTGAACGGTAGGTTTCCGGGTAAGGAAGGACTCGCTTTCTTTGGAGTTGGATTTTACCACATACCCAATTACTGCGAAGAGCGCCACGGCAAACAAAAGCCCCAGGACGATATAAACGGCTTTTTTCCAGGTGAATTTCTTTTTCATTGTATAGTTTATTTTTTATTTCTGTTAAATTAAATTCATTCAATTATTCGGTTCTCAATGCTTCGATCGGCCTGATCTTAACGGCCCTCTGGGCAGGAATCAACCCAATGATCAATCCGAGGATTACCATGACAGCCATTGCGGCAAAAACATTTCCGTAGTTCACCGTCGGGTTGTAAAATGGAAAGGAGTCCTGCCCTTTAGTGGCAATATCCAGGATCATCAGTACAAAAATCCCGAATATAAATCCGAGCAATCCCGATGATAGTGTGATTACGACACTTTCCAGCAGGATCTGGTTCCGGACTTCAGAAGGCTTCGCTCCCAAAGCTCTGCGGATGCCAATTTCTTTTGTTCTTTCTTTTACCGTGATCAGCAGGATGTTTGAAATGGCGATAACCCCTGCAAGAATCGTTAAAGTTCCTACGATAATGGTCAGAAGCTGCATTCCCGTTAGAAAGCCGGTCAGTTTTTTAAATTCTTTCCCTAAGTTGAAGCTTCCGAAGGCATTGGTATCTTCGGGGGAAACTTTATTTTTGGATTTCAGTTCGAGCTTTACCTTTTCCTCTACGGAGTTTACATCCACATTCGGCTTGCTTACGATGGCAAACATATCGATCTGGTCTGCGGCATTGTACATTTTCGTATAGGTGGAAAGCGGAATAAATACGGTCTGGTCATTTTCGAAGCCGCCGCCTTTCTTCACCCTGAAAACCCCGATGACATTGAAAAAGATTCCTTTAATGTTGATGGATTTTCCCAGCGGGTTTTCATTCTTTTTGGCATCGAAAAAGTTCTTATAGATCTCTTCCCCGATTACCGCTACGTTTTTATTTCCTGAAACATCAGCATCGTTGATGTATCTTCCGAAGATCAGTTTCTTCTCTGAAATTTTATTGCCTACCGGATAATCGCCGGTTAAGGCATAAGTTCCGGTTTTGCCGTTTCTGGACATGGATTCTCCGGGTGTTCCGGTGAAGCTTCCCCGGGAATTCTGAGGGGAAATATAATCGATATCCGGAATTTTCCTTTTCAGCATATCAATATCAGGAAGGTGGAGGTGCACCTGTCTTCCCTTCGGAAAACCTTCATACGGGATAGAGGTGTTCTGCGCCCACAGGAAAATGGAATTGGTAGCAAAGCCCGAAAATAGTTTATCGAAACCGTTTTCCATCCCTTTGGCCGCGCCCAGCAGACTTACATACAAAAACATACCCCAGCCTACACCGATCATGGTAAGAAACGTCCGGAGCTTATTATTCCGTAACGAATAATAAATTTCCTGCCAAGTATCTTTTTTAAATATTATGTTCATTTTTAAATGTCAATCTTTTTAATGTGGTCAATTTCTATGACTCTGGATTCACTTGCAAAGTAAAGTTCACTCGCGAAGCGAAATTCATCTTTCACCTTTTGTCAATGGTGAATGCCTATAGATCAATGGTCAATTTTCAGCTCAGTTTTAATTTGCGGCTCACTCTTCCATAATGAAAAACCACCCCGTCAAAAATTCTTTCAGAATTTTCGCCACCCTCCAGAGGAGTGGAATTTAGGTTAAGGTTTTTCGGGTTCTGCTTCTGATGGAACTTGATAACCTATACTTTTAAATGTCAATGGTCAATTCCTGCGGGTCAATTCGCTGCGCTTGTCAATTTCAGTTTAGTTATAAATTCACCATTCTCTTGCGAAGCAAAATTGACCATTCACAATTGACCATTCCCCTTCACTATTCCGTTCTCAAAGCTTCGATCGGCTTAATTTTCGATGCCCGGTATGCCGGAACAAAACCTGCGATCAGCCCGGAAAAAACCAGCGCGATGAACGCTGCAATAATGTGCCCCCATCCTACGCTTGGATCTTTGATGAAATACTCCTCCAGGTTATTCCCGATTAAGTATAAAGCCAAAACCCCAAGTCCTACCCCGACCAATCCTGAAATTACCGTAATTACTACGCTTTCCTGAACGATCAGGGCTACAATACTCCGCGGTTTTGCACCGATGGCTTTCCGTACCCCGATTTCTTTGGTTCTTTCTTTTACGATATACACCATGATGTTGCTGATCCCAATAATTCCTGCCAGCAATGTTCCCATTCCAATAAATCCTACGATTCCCGTAAGCACGGCCATGAATGCGAAGGTATCATTCATGTTTTTGGCATTGTTCCAGACGCGCACTCCGTTTTCGTCATCGGGAGCTACGTTTTTTCTGGCTTTTAATCTATCCTTCAGCTCGTCGCCGTATTTAATAGCCTGTTCAGGCGTCAGCTTTTCATTGTAGGCAATGTAATTGATGCTTACCGTATCAGAACCTTTTTTCATCTGCTGCAGGGTGGTGATCGGCACGGTGATATGTCTTTCATCCCAGTCGCCACCGTCATCGGAAAACACTCCGACTACCTTGAACATTGTTCCATTGATGTTCAGCTCCTTTCCTACGGGGCTTCCGTTTTTGATCAGGTCACGCTGGACCATCCTACCGATCACGGCCACATTCTGCTTTCTTTCCAGATCCGTAGGCGTCAGGTAGCGGCCCTCCAGGATTTTCCGGTTTTCGATCACCTGCTCTTCAGGCTTTGCCCCGTTGATCTGATAATTTCCGCTTTCCTTACCGTATTTTACCAATAGATTCGAGGTGTATCTCGGCGTGGAACTTCCCACTTTTTCTTTGTCGATATTAACAAGGAAATCGTAATCATCATTGTTCATCGTTACCTTCCGGTCAGACTGAAGCCCGTTGTAAGCGATGGTTGTTTTTCCTGTTACAATCGAGATCAGGTTCTGGGCATCCCGGGCAAAACCCTGGGTGAAGGCATTCTGCAATCCAGAACCTATTCCGAAAAGAACAATGAAGATAAATAATCCCAACGCCACGGTAAAACCGGAAAGTACCGTCCGCAGTACATTGCTGCGGATCGAACTGAATATTTCCTGCCAACGATCTAGATCAAACATATTTTTAAGCTTGAAGCGGGAAGCTGGATGAGGGAAGTCTCCATCTTTCCACTGATTTAATTCTATTTTTTATAACATCCTTTCTCCCCTCACCCAGCATCCCGCTTTACAACACCAGCTGCTTGATAAACTCATCGCTTTCAATGATGCCGTCGCGGAGGATCACGTTTCTTTTGGTCTGTGCGGCAACGTCGGGCTCGTGGGTAACCACGATGATGGTTTTCCCTTCACTGTTGATATCCTGAAGGAGTTTCATGATGTCGTGGGTGGTTTTGGAGTCCAGGGCACCGGTAGGTTCATCGGCCAGTACGACTTTCGGATCGGTAATCAAGGCTCTGGCGATGGCGACTCTCTGTTTCTGCCCCCCTGAAAGTTCGTTAGGCAGGTGGTTCGCCCACTGCGCCAATCCTACTTTTTCCAAGTATTCCATCGCTTTCTGATTACGCTCTTTTCTCGGGACATTCTGGTAATACAGAGGTAGGGCTACATTATCAAGAGCGGTCTTATAGCCGATCAGGTTGAAGGACTGGAAAATAAATCCAAGAAACCGGCTTCTGTATTCGGCAGCTTTTATTTCAGACAGATGTTCGATCGGCACATTATCCAACTCATAAATCCCGGAATCTTTTTCATCAAGAATACCGATGATATTCAGAAGCGTTGACTTCCCGGAACCGGAACTTCCCATAATGGAAACAAACTCGCCCTCTGAAATACTGAGGTTGATTCCTTTAAGTACATGCAGCTTGCTTTTTCCCGTATCGTACGATTTATGTAAATCCTGAATTAGTAACATGAAGTGATGTTATGTTTTATACCCAATAAGTAGGAAGATTTTTTAATTTGTTACGGAGAAAGGAAATTTCTTTATATAAATCACTGTTTAACACTCCAACCCTTTATTGATCGTATTTTATATTTTTTTGTTTAATATGAATCCTGCAATATGCGTTATTTTTCCACGATAATGGTTTGTAAGTCAATATTTAAAGGCTTTCCGTGCAAATGTGGAAAACTTTTACTGTTAAAACTCAACGAATTAGTGTTTTCCCCTTTCAATTACAGTTCTTGTTTTCTAACTTTGTACTTATACAGTCCGGGAGATGCACAGGTTTCGATTGTGAATAACTTTTAATATTAAATAATTGACATTCAGAAATTTGACTATCACATAGGACTTTTCCACACTGATCCGATTAATTAAATTTAAAGACATTTTAACATGGGAGTTTTTGATAAGAGAGTAAGTTACAAGCCATTTGAATACCCTGAAGTGCTTCAGTTCGTAGAGGCGATCAATAAATCGTTCTGGGTACATTCCGAAGTGGATTTTACTGCAGATGTTCAGGATTTTCATTCGCAGCTGGAGCCGCATGAAAAGCATGCTGTAAAAAATGCGCTTTTGGCAATTGCACAGATTGAGGTGTCTGTAAAGACCTTCTGGGGAAATCTGTACACCCATCTTCCGAAACCTGAATTCAACGGGTTGGGTTCTACTTTCGCAGAGTGTGAATTCCGTCACTCGGAAGCCTATTCCCGTCTTCTTGAAGTGCTGGGATATAATGACGAGTTCCTTAACGTAGTAGAAATTCCTGCTGTAAAAAGCAGAATTGAGTTTTTGGGAAATGCCCTGAGACATGCCAATTCCGCAACACCTAAAGAATATGTTTCGGCCTTGTTGCTGTTCAGTATCCTGGTAGAAAACGTATCTCTTTTCTCTCAGTTTGCCATCATCCTTTCATTTACAAGATTTAAAGGATTTATGAAAAACGTTTCCAACATTATTGCCTGGACTTCCGTTGATGAACAGATCCATGCGAATGCCGGAATTTATTTAATCAACAAAATCAGGGAAGAGCAGCCGGATCTTTTAACCGACAGCGACATTGAGGACATCTATACGTTGGTAGATGAATCTATTGAAAGAGAAGGCGATATCCTGAGCTGGATCTTCGAATTGGGCGAAATCGATCACGTTTCTAAAGAAGACCTTTTAAACTTCATGAAATACCGTGTTGATGACAGTCTTAAGAAGATCAACATGCAGCCGAGATACAACATTACTGCCGAACAATACAGACCGATGGTTTGGTTTGAAGAGGAAGTTTTTGCCAATTCGATGGATGATTTCTTCGCGAAAAGACCGGTGGATTATACGAAACACGATAAGAGTATTACGGCGAACGATTTGTTTTAATTTAGCAATATTAAAACCGCTTCTCTGGAATGTCATGCTGAGCCTGCCGAAGCATGGGTCACACAATTTACTTTAATAATATAAAATCAAAATTCCTGAGCTTTAAAACCGCTCGGGAATTCGAAAATATAACAAACTATGGACGAACAGAACAACAATATATGGTGGCTCAATGAAGAGTCCGAGCAAATGCTGAACAGAGGGTATTTGCTGAAAGGTGAAACGGTAGACGGTGCTATCGATAGAATCACGACTGCTGCGGCAAAGCGGTTATATAAGCCGGAACTTCAGCCTGCGTTCAAGGAAATGATCACCAAAGGATGGATCAGTTTCTCTTCGCCGGTTTGGGCCAATATGGGAACCCAGCGAGGGCTACCTATTTCGTGTTTCAACGTCCACATTCCGGACAGCATCGAAGGTATCACCCATAAAATGGGGGAAGTGATCATGCAGACGAAGATCGGAGGCGGAACTTCAGGGTATTTCGGAGAGCTCCGTAACCGTGGGACAGCGGTAACGGATAACGGAAAATCTTCAGGAGCCGTTTCTTTCATGAAACTTTTTGATACGGCCATGGATGTTGTTTCCCAAGGCGGTGTAAGAAGAGGAGCTTTTGCCGCTTACCTTGATATCGACCACGGGGATATTGAAGAGTTTTTATCGATCAAAGATATCGGAAGCCCGATCCAAAACCTGTTTACCGGAATCTGTGTACCGGATTACTGGATGCAGGATATGATCGACGGAGATATGGACAAACGTAAAATCTGGGCAAGGGTACTGGAAAGCCGCCAGCAGAAGGGGCTTCCTTATATTTTCTTTACGGATAACGTAAACCGTAACAAGCCTCAGGTGTATAAAGATCTCGGACTAACGGTAAACGCAAGTAACCTGTGCTCCGAAATCATGCTTCCTTCTACAAGGGAAGAATCTTTCATCTGCTGTCTGTCTTCTATGAACCTGGAACTGTATGACGAATGGAAAGATACGGATGCCGTAAAACTGGCCATCTATTTCCTGGATGCCGTATTATCCGAATTCATCGATAAAACGGAAGGCAACTATTACCTTCAGGGAGCCAGAAATTTCGCTATGCGCCACAGAGCTTTAGGATTAGGGGTTTTAGGCTACCATTCCTATCTGCAGAAAAATATGATCCCGTTTGAAAGCTTTGAGGCGACACAGTTCAATGCCAGAGCTTTCAGACGTATCAAAGAGCAGGCAGAACTGGCTTCCAAAGAGCTGGCAAACATCTACGGCGAACCGGAATTGCTGAAAGGTTACGGATTGAGGAATACCACAACGATGGCAATCGCCCCTACGACATCAAGTTCCGCGATCCTGGGACAGACTTCACCGGGAATCGAGCCTTTTGCGTCCAACTATTACAAAGCAGGGCTTGCGAAAGGAAACTTCATGCGCAAAAATAAATATCTGGCTAAATTACTCGAAGATAAGGGACTTGACAATGAAGAAACATGGAGAACCATCATGTTGAATCACGGTTCGGTACAACATTTGAAGGAACTAACCGATGAAGAAAAAGCGGTGTTTAAAACCTTCAAGGAAATCTCCCCAATGGAGATCATTTCCCAGGCCGCCCAAAGACAGCAATATATTGATCAGGCACAGTCTCTGAATCTGCAGATTCCTTCTACGATGCCTGTAAAAGATGTAAATTACCTTTATATTGAGGCCTGGAAAAAAGGTGTAAAAACCCTTTATTATCAAAGAAGTTCTTCTGTTTCTAAAGAAATGATGGTAAATTTTGTTACCTGCACGGCTTGTGAAGCATAAGACTCCCAAATAATAAACAATACATATTCACTTCGGCACGCTTTTTAGCGTGCCTTTTTTGACCAGATATAAAATGGAAAACAGGATTTCTTATTAATGATTTTCTACCGGTTTTCCCCTATATTTGTTTAGCGATCTAATCAAAAAACATCCAGCTATGAAATTCGGAAAAGTAGAAGATCCTTCAAAGATTGATTTTACGATGCCTAAAGACCATCCAAGGACAAGAGAAATTTTAAGCCAAAATAAAAGAGGGCTTGAGAATATTTCTGTTGGGGCGGCCAAATGGAACAAGACTGATATGAAAGGATTTTATCCAAAAGGAACACGGGATGAACTCACTTACTACTCCACCCAGTTCAACTCCATTGAGCTGAACGGGACGTTCTACGGAATGCCGGCTCCGGAACAGATCCTAACCTGGAAAGATAAGACCCCTTCAGATTTTAAATTTTTTCCGAAAATTACCAGCACTATTTCTCATTACCGTCGATTGATTGATGTTACCGACCAGGTTACTCAATTTGCCACTTCCGTCCTGAACTTTGAAGAAAAACTGGGAATGGCTTTTTTACAGCTTCATGACAATTACCAGCCGAAAGATTACAGCAGGCTCGAAAAATTTGCGAGAGAATGGCCGAAAGAAGTTCCGCTTGCCATAGAACTCAGAAATACCGAATGGTTTACCGATGAAGAAATCTTTGATACGACCTGCGTACTTTTTGAGAAATACGGTATTACAAATATCATTGTAGATACGCCCGGCAGAAGGGATATGCTTCATATGAGGCTTACAACCCCAAGTACCTTTATTCGTTATGTGGCAACCGGTACGGAAATTGACTTTATCCGGCTGGATGAATGGATAAAACGTCTTACGGCATGGAAGAAAGAAGGTTTGCAAAATGTTTACTTTTTTGTCCATCAGGGTGTTGAAAAAGACAGGCCTCTTTTATCAGCTTATCTTGTCAAAAAAATCAACGAAGCATGGAAAACCGACCTGCGCATCCCCAAAATGGCAGATGAAAACATAGGTACTCTTTTTTAATCATTAGCACATTTTTAATATTATTCGCTAAATAGTGAAATAATTTTCGTTAAAAAGTATTATTTTAACGAAAATAATTCACTTTTTTAACTTTAAAAAAAAATCCCCGCAATCGTCCATTTACATTGTTATATTTAGTAAATTACAAATAGGAATCGGCCCTCAAAAATGTTGAACGATTAAATACAATAAAATGGAAGAAAAAGAAATTTGCACCATAAGCATCGCCAATAACTGGCTGGGCGATGCATATACTTTTTATGAGGACAATAAAATAAAAAGAACATATGACAGCAACAGCCTCAGTTCCGACAAAACAGAATGGCTGGAACCGAAACAAATCAGCAAGCAGAACAAAGACAAACTGATAAAAAACTGCCCTGAAGAATATAAGGAAACCGTTATGCTGATCCTGGATTATCCTTAACAGCGAAAATTTTATAAGGTAAAATAAGGATTAAAACCGGAAGAAGAAGCTGGAAGTTTCTATCAAACTGCTGAAAAATAAATCGAATAGTATTAAAATATAATTCCGGCATTGTTCTACAGATGCCGGAATTCTTTATTTACGTTTCCTTGTAATCAATACCAGATTCAGGAACAGCAGCAGAAAATCCAGTGTTACCCAGATACCCACCTTCGTATTTTCATAATTGTAGGCTTCCACCTGTTTCCTGGCAATCTCCGAAAGCTTTACGCTCTGGTTGATGTAATTGTTGATTTCAATAATCTGATCAATATTTTTATTCGGTACGGAATGCTGAGAGAAATATACGAGATTTTTTTTCCCCAGATACCCTACGATCCAATACTCATCGGATTTATCCATCCTAAGGTATTCGATCCTGTAGTATTCGGAACGGATCTTACCGATGTGCTTCGTTTCAATGGCTTTTCCGGCTTCCGGATCATTGAGATTGATAACATAGAAATCGATCGGCTGCGGAAGCTTATTGATAACCTGCAAAGCTACCGAATCCTCCACGATTCCTACCGAACTTCTTTTGATAAACCAGTAGGTAAAAAAGGAAATGGAAAAAACCAGCGTAAGAATTCTGAAAATCTTAGCCCATTCCGCACCCTTTCCCTTCTTTATCTTAAAAAGGATAAGAGAGAAAACCAGTGCCCAGAAAATAAGCAAGACCATAAATACCATATTGCAAAGATACTTATTTAAAAGGGTTTATCGGGAATGCTAGTCAACATTCCATTCTTTATAGAACTGGTCCAGGAATTTCAGCATAAATTCATGCCTCTCGCCTGCAATCTCTTTCCCTTTTTCGGTATTCATCAGATCTTTCAGCAGAAGCAGTTTTTCATAGAAATGATTGATGGTTGTTCCATTCGATTTTTTATATTCGTCTTTGGACATATGCAGCTTAGGCTTTATATCCGGGTCATACATCGGATTGTTCTTAAAACCCCCGAAATTAAAGGTTCTCGCCACACCGATGGCTCCAATGGCATCAATCCTGTCCGCATCCTGCACGATTTTAAGCTCAATTGGAAGATCCTTCGGAACGTCGCCTCTGTTTTTAAAGGAAATATTTTTAATGATGAATAATACCTGCTCAATGGTTTCTTCCTCAACATGCTGACTCTCCAAAAACTCCCTGGAAACTTTAAGGGCAATGGTTTCGTCCCCATGATGGAACTTGGGGTCTGCAATATCATGCAGCAGGGCAGCCAGTTCCACTACTTCATCCTTACAATTTTCCGTTTCGGCAATTTTTCCAGACAGCTTCCATACCCTTTCGATGTGAAACCAGTCGTGTCCCGCTTCTGCGCCTTCAAGTTTTTCTTTTACAAATTCTACCGTGTTTTCAATCAGTCTATTCATTTCCTGTCAATTCGTTTAATATAATGCTCCAAAGATTTTTATTATAGCTCCTGAAAAAATTGACATGCCCTATTTCTCCCTGCTCAGATTCTGAAGTTTTAATTAATCTGTAGACAGGTCTGAGATTTGGGTAAGTATCGTTCAGCAGGCTTTTTACGCCTTTCTCCGTTAGCCATATGTCATCTTCCGCCCGGATTACCAATACCCTCTGTGTCAGACACTTTGAATAATTTTCCGTTTTTTCCAGCAGCCGGTTGGTTGATTTTCCGTCTAAAATTAAGGTTCTCCAGTCAGATGCGCAATTTTTCGGGAGACTTTCTCCAAGTCCAAACCAATGGGCGGGAAAATAGCCCAGCAATCCGGTCATTACAGGCTGAACGATCCCGAATCCTAAAAGGGCATCAATTTTAGTCCTGAATTTTAAATTTCCGATAAAAGCATTCTGTGTCCCGACAAAAACAAATTCTTCGAATATCTTGGAGTCTTCATTCATTCCCAGGATCAGAGCACCCACCGAATGGCCCAGACAATATTTTTTATGCTCTCTGAAATGTATTTTTATATACTCTGTAAGTGTTTTATAATCCACCGAGCCCCAAACCCTCATAGAAGCCTTAAAGCCTCTCATACGGGCAGGTTTGGAAAGGCCTATCCCGCGGTAGTCATAAGTAATTACAGCAAATCCCTTTTCTGAAAAATAGTTGGCCATTGAAAAATAAAGCTGCTGCTTTACACCTGTTGCCGAATTGATCAGCAGCAGTTTGCCTTTACTGGTTTCGGGTAAAAAAAGATGTGCGGCAATAGAAAACCGATCCGGTGTAGTAAGCGTTAGCTCTTTCATATTCAAAAGAAAAATTCCACTGTAAAAGTGGAATTTTTACTTTGGATATGTATGTTCTGCAGTGATTTTCGATATGCAGCAAATAATTTAAATAAAATCCGAAATTCTCGGAAGCCCCATCTGTGAACCTTTTTTTCCGGAAACCCTCGCAGAAACCTCATTCCCGAAATTTACACAGTCTTCGATAGAATTCTCATGACACAGTGCTACCGCAAATCCTGCGGTAAATGCATCTCCCATCCCCATTTTATAGACGGTTTTATCTTTATCGTTCCTGCAGTATTTCATTTCCGTACCGTCAAAATAAACGGTAGAATTGATGTCATCTCTTACGAAAACCTTATTAAAATATTTCTTCAGGATTTCTTCCCGTTGTTCTTCTCCGAAAACAATATGCAACTCGGTGCTTTTTACAACAATAAAATCTACATTATCAAGAATTTCGGGGCTTAAACGCTGAGCAGGGGAAGCATAGAGCCCTACTTTTTTATGATATTTCTTGGCTTTCCGTACGGTATATTCTACAACGTTCATAGATACTTCCAGCTGAAGAAGAATAAGATCTGCCGTATGGAAATATCTGTCGGCTGCTTCTACATGTTCGGTGCTCAAATAATTATTGGCTGCAGGAACAACAACAATCGCCGAATTTCCGTCCGAAGTGGTTACGTAAGCCGTTCCTGTAGCTTCCCGATCGGTTTCAAAGACAAAACCTACATTTACACCTTCGTTTACCATATTTCTCATGATCTGCTGGCCCAGAGGATCCATTCCCACACAACCGACGAAATACACGCTGGCACCCAGCCTGGCAGCGGCAACGGCCTGGTTGGACCCTTTTCCTCCAAAATAACTTTCGGAATTATAGGCCATCACGGTCTCGTTCTCGCAGGGAACTTTTTCTGTTTCTAAAACAAGGTCTATCGAAGAGCTTCCTACTACGATGATTTTTGGCTGTTCTGAGGAAAAATTCATTGTGCTTTATATTAGCTTTTGTTATTTTGTGGATCGGACAAATTTATTATCTCGCATTTGCGTTTCAAAAATAATTAACGTTAATTAACTAATTTCGATGAATTCAGTAACGATTTTTACGGGCGCATTATTCTGATCATACGCAATATAGCTTGCATAAAACCCTTCACCATATCCCGTTTCAAAGGCAAAAATAGTTCCAGGAAGCTGTTCTGAAGGCTTTAAAAAAGCAAACTGATCGATAGCACCGTTTTCATCGAAAAAATATTCATGAAAAAATTCTTCATAAATTCCCATAAAATCTACACCTTTACTGCGGTATAGCCTCTGCTCAAGATCATTCAGACTGTTCTGCGTATCGGCATCCATAAAGCATCCCATTCCGCTTTCCACAGGATACCCGAACACCTCCCCTTCTCCAAGGTCTTGTATGTTCTGTCCTTGCGTTACGGCCAGTTTCCAGTCTGTAACCGCTTTGTTGCTAAAAATGATTTCGGCATACGCCACACAATTGCTTTCCCGTTCCTTATGCAGTAAAACAGAAAAATCCCCTTTCGGAAATTTTGTGGTGAACGGACTCATATCGTTGGTGATTACCGGATCACAGGCCACGAGCTTCCCGCTGGACAAATAAATTCTCCCGACCTCGAAACTTTCCAACAAAGGATTTTCCACAAAGTTTTTGGAGAATAGTTTTTTTATATTTTCTAAATGTGTCATTTTATTTAATTAATCTTTCATCATCTGAATGATATTTGTTTCCGATCAAGCACTTCCCATAAAATGTTACCAGCTGCTGTTCTCTGCAGAAATCTTGAACAGACCCTCTTTATAAGGTTTGCCGATCTGCTTCAGCCTGCTTTCCAAAACCTCCCAGCTTTCTTCGGAATAAGAACGCAAAACAGCATCCAGTTCCTTTCCATTGTTGTTCACATATTCCATCGGAACAGGAAAAAAATCACTCCAGTGCGGGGTACAGCTCGAAGTTCCCTCGTAAAGGGCAATGGTCCCGATCCTGTCATTGAGCTTTGCTTTTCCTTTGTAGGGTACTATTTTTACCACCGGAAAGCTTCCTGCGAAACCTTTGGACAAATCGGTGGCCACGGCAATCAGCTTTGGATTTTCCGAAACTACAATGCCGCCATTGGAATCTCCATAGGCAAAATGCTCCTGCTTTCTTCTCCAGTACAAATAATTTATCACGAAAAAAATCGCGGAAGGCAGCGCTCCCCAAAGCAGGGAAACCTGAAAAGCAAAAAACAATGAAGCCAACAGAGGGATTAACAGCAAAACGGATTTATGCATATGCCTCATCAGTACGAAAGGCATTATCCGCACTCTTCCCGGGTTGGAAGCTACGGTATCACTATCCAATGTGAAAATACCTCTGTCGTCTTTCATGATATTGTAAGGTTTATAATTAAAGGCTTTTCAGCTTTTCTTCAAGGATGGCAATTTTATCCATTGCGTCTTTCTGTTTTTTACGCTCCACGTCTACGATTTCCGGTTTTGCGTTAGCCACAAACTTCTCGTTGGAAAGTTTTTTATCTACGGAAATCAGGAAACCCTTCAAATATTTGAGTTCTTCTTCCGTTTTTTTCTTTTCTTCCTCCAAATCCAGGTTTTCGCTCAAAGGAATTGAGATCTCTGTAGCACCCACCAGGAATGTAAAGCTCGGCTTATCGGTTTTCGTTCCAAAATGAATTTCCGAGATATTCGCTAATTTTCTGATAACCGATTCATTGGCAAATTCTGATGCATTGGTATAAATTTCAGCCGTTTCCCTCGGGGAAATTCCTTTGGTCTGACGGTAGTTTCGTACTCCGGAAATCAGTTCCGATGCCGTTTCAAAGTTTTTAATGATCGTTTCGTCAAAAGTTCCGGCTTTTTTCTGCTGGGAGATAATTAAAGCCTCCTCAATATTTCTCTCCGAAATCGTCTGCCATAATTCCTCCGTTAAGAAAGGCATAAACGGATGAAGCAGTTTCATCAGCTCTTCGAAAAGTTTAACGGTCTTGTTATAAACTTCTTTAGAAATTCCTTCTCCGTAATTGGGCTTGATTGCTTCAAGATACCAAGAGCAGAAATCATCCCAGATCAGTTTATAAATTAAATGCAAAGCATCGGAAATCCTGAATTTATCAAACTGATCGTTGATCTCAACAATTGTTTTATTTAATTTATTTTCAAACCATTCAATAGCCTGAATCTCTGCCGCATTTGCAGGTTTATCCTCATGATTCCACATATTGATTAACCGGAATGCGCTCCAAATCTTGGACATGAAGTTTCTTCCCTGCAGCATCAGGTCTTCATCAAAAAGAAGATCGTTTCCTGCTGCAGAACTTAATAAAATTCCTACCCTTACGCCATCAGCACCATATTTATCCATTAGTTCCAACGGATCGGGAGAATTCCCTAAAGATTTGGACATCTTTCTTCTCTGCTTATCCCTTACAATCCCTGTAAAATAAACATTTTTAAACGGAACTTCTTTTCTGTATTCCAATCCGGCCATAATCATCCGGGCTACCCAGAAGAAAATAATATCCGGACCGGTTACCAGATCAGACGTCGGGTAATAATAACTGATGTCCTTATTTTCAGGATCCAGCAATCCGTCGAAAACCGACATTGGCCAAAGCCACGACGAGAACCAGGTATCAAGAGCGTCTTCATCTTGTCTCAGGTCATCAAGATTCGCAATAATTCCTTTTTGTTCTTCTAATACTACAAGAGCCTGATATTTGTCTTCGGCAACTACGAAATCATCTTCGCCATCACCATAATAAAACGCAGGAATCTGCTGTCCCCACCAGAGCTGGCGGGAAATGTTCCAGTCGCGGATGTTTTCCATCCAGTATTTATAGGTATTCTTAAACTTTTCAGGATAAAATTTTACCTCATCATCCATTACGACATCCAGGGCAGGCTTTGCAATTTCAGACATTTTCAGGAACCACTGAACCGAAACTTTAGGCTCGATCACTGCGCCTGTCCTTTCCGAAGTTCCTACCTTGTTCATATAATCTTCCGCTTTCAGCAAAAGGCCTTTTTCTTCCAGTTCTTTCGCGATTTGCTTTCTTACCTCGAACCTGTTTTTTCCGGCGTAATGCAACCCGTGATCGTTCAGGTTTCCGTCATCATCCAGCGCATCGATCATCGGCAGATTGTGCTTCTTCCCGATTTCATAGTCATTTACATCGTGAGCCGGTGTAATTTTCAGTGCTCCGGTTCCGAATTCGATATCCACGTATTCGTCTTCGATGATCGGAATTACCCTGTTTACGATCGGTACGGTTACTTTCTTGCCTTTCAGATGAGCATATCTTTCATCATTCGGGTTGATACAGATCGCCGTATCCCCGAAAATGGTTTCAGGACGCGTAGTAGCTACCGAAAGAAATTCCTCCGAACCTTCAACGGCATATTTCAGAAAATATAATTTTCCGTTCTGTTCCTTGAAGATTACTTCTTCATCGGAAATATTGGTCTTGGCTTCAGGATCCCAGTTTACCATTCGGTACCCGCGGTAAATCAATCCTTTGTTATAAAGATCAACAAAAGATTTAATGACCTGTTGAGAAAGCTTAGGCTCCATGGTGAAACGGGTTCTGTCCCAATCGCAAGAGCAACCTAACTTTTTTAATTGTTCAAGAATGGTTCCTCCATATTTATCGGTCCAGTCCCAAGCGTGTTTCAGGAATTCTTCGCGGGTGATATCAGACTTGCTGACCCCTTCCGATTTCAGTTTGGCAACTACTTTCGCTTCCGTAGCAATGGAAGCGTGATCTGTTCCCGGCACCCAGCAGGCATTGAAGCCCTGCATTCTCGCACGACGGACCAGAACATCCTGAATGGTATTGTTAAGCATGTGCCCCATGTGCAAAATCCCCGTTACGTTCGGCGGAGGAATTACAACAGTGTACGGCGGCTTATCATTCGGTTCTGAATGGAAGTATTTGTTTTCCAACCAGTAATTGTACCACTTTTGTTCCGTTTCCTGTGGATTGTACTTTTCTGAAATCTGCATAAATTCTATTTCTTTACTTTACAATTTGCAAAAATAGTCTAAAGAAAAAAAATTTTAAGTATGAATTAAAATAATTTTTAACTTTGTTACCGAAATTTATCTAACAACATATTTAACATTCAAGAATATGAAAAAATTAATCGCAGGAATTGCATTATTCGGAACATTCGCTCTTGCATCTGCACAAACGATTACATTTGACAAGACTACGTACGATTACGGTACGGTAAAGCCGAATTCAGATGGTATCCGATTCTTCACCGTAACCAATACCGGTGATAAGCCTCTTATCCTTTCAAATGTAAAGGCATCTTGCGGATGTACGACTCCTGAATTCAGCCAGGATCCGATTATGCCTAAGAAGTCTGCTAAAATCAAAGTAGGATATAATACGGCGATCAACGGTGGTTTCAACAAAATGATCGAAGTGTTTTCCAATGATCCTGTGAACAGCAGAAGCGTGATTTACATCAAAGGAAACGTAGACCCGAATGCTCCTGAACCGAAGCCATTGACTCCTGAAGAGCTAAAAGCTAAGGAAAAAGCTGAGAAAGCTGAAGCAAAGGCTGCTGCTAAAGCTGCAAAAAAAGCTGCTAAAGCCGCTGCAAAATAATACATCTTTACTCGAAATAAAGAAACCGTCTCCCGAAGAGGCGGTTTTTTTAGTATATTTATATGGGGATTAAAGTTGGATGCTGGAGGATGGAAGCTGGACGTTGGGAAAAACCGTTAACGAATGTAATAAGTTTTTGATGAAATATTAACTTACTAAAATTCTGAATTTGATAACAATATTAACAGAATTTAATAGAATTCACCTCGCTATCAGTAATTTAAATTTAAAATAAGGAGATCAGTAATTTTGACTTTATCAAGATGATTTGATATTTAAGACTATTAACGATCCATTGACTGAAGAGCTTCCAGCATCCAGCTTCCCTCTTCCAACCTTTAACATGATTTTTAATACAAATTAATCTTAAATAAAAATATGAGTACCAACTTTTCAGACGACTTTCTAATCAAGGGAAAATTTTCGATCAAAAAAGCGGCAACGGAATATAACGGAAAACTGACCAAAGAAGAAGGCGAACAATTGCTGATCAGGGAAAAAGAAAAGCTCCGAGAACTTCAGGAAAGGCTGTATTCTGACGGCAGCCAGTCACTTCTGGTTGTATTGCAGGCGATGGATGCAGCGGGAAAGGATAGCATGATTGAACATGTTTTCGGCGGGGTGAATCCGCAAGGCTGTAATGTAACGAGTTTTAAAACACCAAGCTCCAGAGAATATTCGCATGACTTTCTGTGGAGGCATTATCTGGTGCTGCCCCAAAAAGGAATGATCGGGATTTTCAACCGCTCGCATTATGAAAGCGTGCTTGTTTGCAAAGTGCATCCCGAATATAATTTAAGCGAAAAAACCTGGAAGTCCGTAAAAGATTTTGATGAAAAGTTCTGGGAAAACCGCTACGACAGCATCCGGAATTTTGAAAAACATTTAGCACAAAACGGAACGACCATCGTAAAAATATTCCTTCACGTATCCAAAGAAGAGCAGAAGAAACGACTTCTGGATCGGATCAATGAGCCTGACAAAAACTGGAAATTCTCTGCTGCAGACCTTCCGGAACGCGCCCTCTTCGATAAATATATGGAATGCTATGAAACCGCCATCAATGAAACCGCCAAAGATTATGCACCGTGGTACGTCATTCCTGCAGATAACAAATGGTTTGCAAGAGTTGCTGCCATCCAGATCATTATTGATGCCTTGGAAAAGATGAACCTGAAATATCCTGAACTTTCCGAAGAAGAAAAACAAAACCTGGAAGAATCAAAAAGAGTCCTGGAAAGTGAATAAGAATGATCATTTTTGGAGCTATTGCGAAATTCAAGGCTTGATTTGACCAGAATACGATACATAAAAATGCGGAGCTGAGCTCCGCATTTTTATGTATCGTTGGAATTTTCAAAAAATCACGAGAAAATCTATAAGCCGGATTTTGTATCCCGTCGCAAGAACGGAATGCCTGTTATTTATCTGCATCATACATTGCTGCATGACTTGAGCTGATTACCCCTCGGCTTTCAGAGCGAGCCGCCCCTATTCCCATTGCTGAAAAGAACCGATATACTTATCATTGCACCACAAAGAGTTTACCTGATTTCACTACAGCCGAACTGTACATCCTTTCTGTTGCACTGGTCCTACCCTCACGGGTGACGGAGGTTATCCGCTTTGCTGCTCTACGGTGTCCGGACTTTCCTACCCTTACCGAAATAAGAATCAACAGGCCGATTTTCTCGTGGCTGCAAAGATACGATTTAATGTAACAATTTAGCAATCTAACAGTATAACAATAACGCAAAGTGCCTAATGAAATTTTCCACATAATAGCAGCCCTGTTGCATGGCTACATTATTAGGTTGTTACATTATTATATTGTTAGATTAATTTTTTTATCTTCGTGCAACCATTTATTACATCGGCATTGGCTTCAAAGGAAAAGGAATTTGCGCAGCTTATTAAGGATAATCAGGGTTTGATTATCAAGGTTTCGCGGCTTTATACCAATTCTCTGGAGGATGAGGAGGATCTTTTTCAGGAAATCGTTTTACAGCTGTGGAGAAGCTATGATTCTTTCAAGGGGAATTCCAAGATTTCTACGTGGATGTACCGGGTGGCCCTTAATACAGCCATTACCCTTTTCAGAAAAAAAAGCAAAAGCCTGCCCACCAATGAGCTGGACATCAATCATGCCGATTTTATTGAAGATGACGATGAAAAGCAGCAGCAGGTATCACTTTTATATACGGTCATCAAGACACTTCCCAATGTAGAACGGGCAATTGTAATGATGTACCTGGACGATTTGCCTTACAAGGATATTGCAGAAAACCTCGGGATTACCGAAGTGAATGCACGTGTGAAAATGAACAGATTAAAGAAAACCCTTAAAGAACAGATGGAAAAATATGCCTGAATTTGATTTAGACAGTTTTAAAAAGACTTGGCAGGAACAACCTGTTCAGAAAAAATACGGCAGTGATGAAATTCTTCAGATGCTTAACAGGAAATCACGCAATTACGTGAAGTATATTTTCTGGATCAGCGTCGCGGAATTTCTTTTCTTTACCCTAGTAGGGCTGTTTTACATTATACAGGGAAGAGAAGCAAATTCGTTTCTTAATATCCTCGACAGGCTTGGCGTACAGAAAACCCCGGAACTGGAGCTGACCTTCGATAATATCTATCTTGTGCTTAAAATAGTAAGCCTTTCTGTGACGGCATATTTTGTATTCAGATTCTATCAGAATTACAGCGGCATTAAAGTAGAGGAAAATCTGAAAAAATTCATTCTTAAAATCATACAGTTTAAAAAAACCGTAAATGCTTTTATCCTGATCAATATTGCCTTATTGGTTACCTTTACTTCTATTTTTACGATATTCATATTTTATATCCTGAATACGCAGAATATAGAGATTACCAATTCCACCATTGTGGGTTTCATTGCCGGAACAGTGATCAGTACGGTTTTTACGGTACTAATGGTTTGGTTATATTACAGGGTTGTATATGGAATTATCATTAAAAAACTCGACCGCAACCTTACTCAGCTAAAAGAAATCGATTCACAGGAAATTTAATCCGTAAAGCTGGAATATAAAGATTTTATTGTTAATTTTATTTCACCAAATCTTTTATTCTATGCAATTATCTTATGTTCACGGGGCTTCCGATATTCCATTATTAGGCGAAACGATCGGAAACAATTTAAAGCATACCGTTGAAAGATTCCCGAATAATGAAGCTTTAGTGTGTGTTCACCAAAATTACCGGGCCACCTATCAGGAATTTTACAACCAGACCACAGCAGTAGCCAAAGCCTTAATTCTGCTGGGTACCAAAGCCGGAGACCGGGTGGGCATCTGGTCCACCAACCGCTACGAATGGGTATTGCTGCAGTATGCCACTGCCAGAATCGGGGTTATCCTGGTGAATATAAATCCGGCCTACAGAACCAGCGAACTTATTTTTGTGATTAATCAATTGGAAATTTCACATCTTTTCTCGTCCCTTGCTTTTAAATCCAGCAATTATAAAAAGATGATTGCTGATGCCAGGGAGTTCTGCACCAGTTTAAAATCTGAAATTTTCTTCGATGAGAACTGGGAAGATTTTCTGAATGGCGGACAGGAAATTTCCGATGATACCCTGCACAGTTTTGAAGAGCATGTGCAGTTCGATGATCCGGTGAACATCCAGTACACTTCGGGAACAACGGGATTCCCGAAAGGCGTCACGCTTTCCCATCACAACATTCTGAATAACGGCTATTTTATCGGGATCCGTCTGAAGTATACCGAAAGAGACAGGGTGTGCATCCCTGTTCCTTTCTATCATTGCTTCGGGATGGTGATTGGGAATATCTGCTGTACCGCACATGGCGCGTGCATGGTAATCCCTAATGACAGCTTCGATCCCGGCATCACCCTTAAAGTAGTTTCCGAAGAAAAATGTACTTCCCTGTATGGCGTTCCTACCATGTTTATTGCCGAACTTGCCGTGAAAGATTTCCATACTTTTGATTTTTCAAGTTTAAGAACAGGCGTGATGGCCGGGTCGGTTTGTCCGCCTGAAATCATGAAAAAAGTGGAAGGCCTGATGAATATAAAAGAAATGAGCATCTGCTACGGCATGACGGAAACCTCACCGGTTTCCACGCAGACCTTAATCGGGACGCCTTTTGAAAAGCAGGTAAATACGGTCGGGACCGTTCAGGATCATCTTGAAATAAAAATTATCGATGTCGACGCGAGAATCGTAAAGCGTGGAGAGCACGGTGAGCTTTGTACCCGCGGATATTCCGTTATGCTCAGGTACTGGAACGATTCCGAAAATACCAAGAAAGTAATTGACGCTGGACGCTGGATGCATACCGGCGATCTGGCAGTTATGGATGAAGAAGGTTACGTCACCATTTCGGGGAGAATAAAAGACCTGATTATACGCGGTGGAGAGAATATTTCTCCTAAAGAAATAGAGGATTTTCTATATACCTATCCGAACATTCTGGATGTACAGATCATCGGGGTACCGAGTGAAAAGTTCGGGGAAGAAGTAATGGCCTGGGTAAAAGTGAGAAAAGGGTTTGATGTGAGCGAAGAAGAACTGCTGGAATACTGCAACGGGAAAATTGCCCATTACAAGATTCCGAAATACTGGAAGTTTGTAGATGAATTCCCGATGACAATTTCCGGAAAAATAAGAAAAGTGGAAATGCGGGAAGTATCCATAAAAGAACTTGGCTTAGAAGATGTGAAAACGCATCAGCCCTGACCAGTACAGCAAAAAAGCATTTCCGATGGAAATGCTTTTTTGCTGTATCTAAAGTTCTTTTCTTAATCTAGCTACCGGAATATTCAGCTGTTCGCGGTACTTGGCAATCGTTCTTCTGGCAATGTTGTAGCCCTGCTCTTTCAGGATCACCACCAGTGCATCGTCGGTAAGCGGTTTTCTTTTATTTTCCTTACTGATGACTTCCTGAAGATGGGTTTTGATCTCTTTTGTGGAAACCTCTTCTCCATCGTCATTGGTAAGACTGTCGGAAAACAGATCCTTCAGATAAATAATTCCGTTTGGGGTATCGGCATATTTACTTTTTACCACCCTTGAAATCGTTGAAATATCAAAACCGGTAATATCCGCCACGTCTTTCAGGATCATCGGTCTCAGTGATTTTTCATCACCTGTAAGGAAATAATCTTTCTGGAATTTCACAATCGCTGTGATCGTCTGCAACAAGGTATTCTGGCGCTGATTAATGGCATCGATGTACCATTTTGCAGCATCCAGCTTCTGCTTGATGAATAAAGCTGCCTGTTTGTGCTCCGAAGAATTTTTATCGTGTGAATAAGTGGATAAGATATCTTTATACTCTTCTGAAACCCTTAACGTAGGAGCATTTTTGCTGTTCAGCATTGGGATTACCTGTCCGTCTTTCACCTGGATTACGAAATCCGGAATAATTTCCTGATTGATGGTGATGGTTTGGGTATCGAAGTTTCCGCCGACTTTAGGAGATAATTTTGAAATTTCATCCAAAGCATCCCGAAGATCTTCTTCTTCAATATCGTATTTCTGGATAATTTTATTGTAATGCTTATTGGTTAAGGCATCAAACTGATGCCGTAGAATATTGGCAGCAAGGGAAACGGCTTTGTCGGAGCTTACTTTTTTCTCGATCTGCAACAGAAGGCATTCCTGGAGGCCTCTTGCGCCCACGCCCGGCGGATCCAGCTTCTGTACGTAGTTTTCCAGGATGTCTTCTACATTTTCTTTCGTCGTGTAAATTCCCTGCGAGAATGCCAGATCATCCACAAGAGATTTTATCTCTCTTCTCAGATAACCATCGGTATCCAGATTCCCGATAATATATTCTGCAATTTTCTCGTCCTCCTCGCTTATATTTACCAGGTGGATCTGCTCCAGCAGATAATCATACAGCGACTGCCCCTCCGTGAGAAGACTTTCATTATCGAATTCTTCATCGTCCGAAGAATAATTACTGGATGCGGTTTTATAGCTCGGTTCGTCGTCATAGAGATACTGATCGACATCAAAATCGGTTTCAATACTTTCCGTTCCTTCGGTTTCGTAGGAATCTTCAAGTGTGGCATATTCATCTTCCTTGGATTCTTCTTTTGCAATTTCCAACGCAGGATTTTCTTCCAATTCTCTTTCAAGTTCCTCCTCAAATTCTAATGTGTGGAGCTGGATCAGCTTCATCAGCTGGATTTGCTGGGGTGCCAGCTTTTGCCCTAATTTGAGTTGTAAGTGTTGTTTTAGCATATTACTGGATGGTGTTTTAACATAACATATTGTACGAATTTAATGATTTTTTTTGAAAAAAATAATTTTTAGCACGATTTTTGTACTCAATCCCACATAATAAGCTATTTAAAATAAACAAAAAAAGCCCTGAAGCATGATTGCCAGGGCTTTTTTACATTTTTATTCTAAAAATTACCTATTGAATACTTCTTATTTTTATCTTTAAAACAAAAATGGTTCAGACCGGACTTTTATATCTTCTGCCCTTTATGCTGATATTTATACTGTTCTCGAAATTAGGTTCACAGTATTATCAGAAAAGCGGACTTCAAATAGGTATAGCCCTCGCTCTATTTTTTGGCCTTCAGTTTATTTCCAAAATGCTGATCTTTATTTTAATTCTGCAATATAGTCCGGCCGAAAATCCGAAGCAGACCATTGTGGATCATATTTTTATGATCAATGCGACATCGACTGCGTTGGGAATTTTAGCTATGCTGATCTTTTACAGCTTTACGAAAAAGAAGATGAAAGCGAAATATTCGGATGCAAACGACGAGATCAATAACCTCGGGGAAAAATAAAAGACTGTCTTTACAGGCAGCCATGTACTTATAGATTCAGATTTTCAGGGTTTCTCCGGTTATCTCAGAAGGCAAGGATTTCCACAACATCTTCTTTAGTTTTGTAATAGAGGGAACATTTTTTCTCAATTAAAACATATCGTATGTCTTTTATCTCAGAAATAGAGCCAAGTCAGGGTTTTTTGGAAATCAGTTTTTCTTTTTTTTCAACCTCCTTGATTAATTTAGACGAATTTATTAGATCGGTTATGCTTAATCCAATATTTTAACGTTTCGATATAATCAGATTCAGCTTGATGCGACCAAATTATCCTAAACATTTTCTAGCTTTATCACGAACAGATTCACTGGATGAAAATTTACCTTTCGCAATATCTGAAATTCCTTTCATAATTCTTTTCTTCTGCCATTCCATAAGGTTTTCTTCCCTATTGATCTCAAAATTGATCTTCAGTTCTTTCAGAAGGGCTTTCAGAAGGTTGATCTGGTTTTCGTTGTCCGTATGTATGGTAATGGTGCTCATCTGTAAATTTTTAGTAAAAAAAATCCTCCTGGAAAACCGGAAGGATTTTGGTATGTTTTAACAATTTTTTTTAGAACTCTGCATTTTTCGGTGTTCTTGGGAAAGGGATCACATCTCTGATGTTCGTCATTCCCGTTACGAAAAGAACAAGTCTTTCCAGCCCCAACCCGAAACCGGCGTGCGGCACAGAACCGAATTTACGGGTATCCAGATACCACCAGAGTTCATGCTCGTCAACATGCATATCGGCCATTTTCTGCTTCAACACATCCAGTCGGGCTTCTCTTTCGGATCCACCGATGATTTCACCGATTCCCGGGAACAGAACGTCCATTGCCGCAACGGTTTTGTTGTCGTCGTTCAGCTTCATGTAGAATGCTTTGATCTCCTTCGGATAATCGAACAGCACCACCGGGCTTTCAAAATGCTTTTCTACCAGGTACCTTTCGTGCTCCGACTGAAGATCGGTTCCCCATTCTTCCACAGGATACTGGAATTTCCCTTTTTTATTTTCTTTTGAATTCAATAAAATTTCAATAGCTTCCGTGTAGCTTACCCTTTTGAATCGTTTAGCCACGACATTTTCCAGCTTTTCGATCAAGCCTTCTTTCGCTCTTTCTTTTTCAGGCTTGGATTTCTGTTCTTCCTCAAAACGCTTGTCAAGGAAGTCAAGATCATCCTTACAGTTATCCAATACGTACTGGATCACATATTTCAGGAAATCCTCCGCCAGGTCGATATTATCTTCCAGGTTATTGAAAGCCACTTCCGGCTCGATCATCCAGAATTCCGCCAAGTGTCGTGTCGTATTAGAGTTCTCTGCACGGAATGTAGGTCCGAAAGTATAAATTCTTCCCAATCCCATCGCAGCCGTCTCCCCTTCGAGTTGCCCGGAAACCGTAAGGTTGGTTTTTCTTCCGAAGAAATCCTGAGAAAAATCGATATCGCCCTGCTCGTCTCTCGGAATAGCATTCAGGTCAAAGTTGGTAACCCCAAACATTTCCCCTGCCCCTTCCGCATCGGCTCCCGTAATTACCGGTGTGTTGATGTAAAAGAACTGGTTCTGGTTGAAAAATGAATGAACGGCAAAACTCACGGCATGACGTACTCTGAAAACCGCACCAAACAGATTCGTCCTGAATCTTAAATGCGCCTGTTCCCTGAGAACTTCCAACGAGTGTTTTTTAGGCTGAAGAATGGTTTTGTCCCTGTCTTCCGTAAAGTTATCTCCTAAAATAATAATTTTCTTAGCGATAATTTCCACGGCCTGTCCCGCTCCCTGGCTTTCTACCACTTCACCTACTACTTTCAGGGAAGAAGCCGTACTGATTTTACTGATAATTTCTTCGTCGAAATTTTCGAAATCAACAACAATCTGCAAATTATTAATTGTAGAACCATCATTAAGCGCGATGAATCGATTGGCCCGGAATGTTCTTACCCAGCCGTAAACCGTAATGTCATGATGTAATACTTTCTTGTAATCCTGTAGGATTTCCTTAATGGTCTGCTTTTTCATTTGTTTTTAAAGGATTTTGATTTATCCCAATTTTATCTTAATAATTTGTCCCAGTTTATGCTTTGAAACTTTTCTTTTAATTTCGGAAGATCCCTTTCTGAAAGCATATTTTGGGTCACATTTTGATTTCTATAGTCTAAATATATTTCTCCGACGTAAGTAATTTTCCCTTTTTCTACAGTGAAAGGAAAATCTATTTTCATCCCGGAATTACTTGTATATAAACCTCCGTTCTCAAACAAGGTAATCGCATTGAAATGATAATCTCCCGCAGGTTTCTTGAATGCAAAATAATATACCCCTTTCTCGCCATCAAAAAAATCTGGCTTCAGCTTCATTTTTACCATCTGCTCGGGAACGATCCACACTCTATTTTCTCCATTCAGCTTGTTTTTTCCGCCGATTACATTATGATATAATCCGTACCCGTTAAAAATAGGCTTTTCATTTTTTATCGAAAAAGCTCCTACAATCATTCCTTCCGAATCATTTTCATTAAAATTTTGAGGAATATCCATTGAAGGCAGATTGGCACATCCCGTAAAAATAAATAATACAAATAGGCAATAAGCAATTCTTTTTAACATAAGTTTCCTTGATTATTAATGTCCGCAAAGGTACAAAAAAACAGCACAATCTTATGACTGCACTGCCTGAATTAAAAAATCCTTATCAATTATCGCACAAAAAATAATGTTCCGCATACAAATCAGTTAAAGAAAATCGATTTTTTCCGCTGCTTTCCTTTTCTGATTTTCCAGGCATGATAGCAGCTCGGAACATCATACTGCCATTTGGGAAGCAGCAGGATAATGAGAATAACATCGAGGTGCGAAATGAATCCCAGTGCAACGGTAAGATAAAAAGCCCAGCCGGCCTGCTGAAATCCGATTACATAAGTTAATGCCAAAAGAAGGCTTAGTCCCCATAATTTTGAAAGCCATGCGTGGGTGCAGGTCTCTTTCCCGAATTTAAGCCAGCTTATGATATAGCACAGGCCTTCCATACAGAAAATCAATGCAATGCCTTTCCATTCGCTTTTTATCAACCCAGGGTTCAGAAAGTAGGCAGCAAATCCCAGAGAAAGCCAGAAAACCAGGTCGGTTTGGCTGTCCAGTCTCCGTAATTTTTCTGATGAAACTCCAACTTTTCGGGCTATAATTCCGTCAAAAATATCGGTTAATAATCCAAAATACATTAAAAACAGGATTAAAAACCGGCATTCTCCTCCTTTAAAATAAGCGGTTAAAAGGATAATGGGCGCTAAAATAAATCTTATAAGAATTAATAGATAGGGTATGTTTTTCATGGCTTTAAAAATTAATGACGGGTAAACTTCTTTTTCCATTTTTATTCCACAAGCCGATTTGCAGCCCTCTCAATTTTTCGGACTTATTGATAAGACCTATCTGCATGCCTTTTGCATCTTTGCTGGAATTATAGCCTCCGATTTGTATTCCCCGCATTTTTACCGCATTATTAAAAATCGAAATACTTACACCATTCAATTTTTTGGAATAAACGCCTAAAGTTGAGACAAAAAATCCGTTTCCCGTTTCGATGTAAGTCGTAAAGAAAGCTCCTGAAATGCCATTCATTGTATGACCGTAATTATAAAGAGAAAGACTGAGTCCATTGTGACTGACACCTTTTAAGTAACCTGCCGCTGAAATATTAAGTCCGTTAATCTTTACAAATTCTGTCTCCTGATCTTTTTCCGGATCGTAAAACATCCAAAATAAAATACCTAACGGGTTAGCCTCTATATTTAAACCGTTTACTCTCTGAGGTAATTTGACATCTTCCTTTTTAACAATGTATTTTGAATCAAAACCCAACCCGAAAGTCAAACCGTTCACTTTATCTGTTTTTTTATTCAAAGGAGTTAAAGCGATCAGCCTTGCGTTTCGTATCTTCAAAGTATCCTGCGCATTAATGAAATTAATTATTAAAAGGCCCAGCATTAATAAAATCCGTGTTTTCATAATTCATTATTTTAAAATTGATAATTCAAAATTATCAGCAGAAGCAGCGAATTTGAATGTGAAAAAAAATTAAAATAAATACCTACATTTGTGAAAATCACAAAACCATGCATCAGGAACGTTTGCTCAAGGAAATCCGAAAAAAAATTGCCGACAAATCGTTGAACGACGAAATTGCGAACATCCTGAATATAAGTTATGATGCGGCCCATCGCAGGACTTCCCAGAAAGCGAAATTCAGTTTTGAAGAAGCTGTTGAACTCGCCAAATATTACCAGATCTCCCTGGATCAATTCCTGACTTCGGATCATCAGATTTTAGTACAGAAAACAACAGCCGTCACCGAAACGGGCGATTTGCAGTCATTTTTCAGAAACAACCTTAATGTTTTTGAGAGCCTTTCTGCTTCATACGAAATGACGGTTTATTATTCGGCGAAAGACATTCCGTTTTTTTATACGCTTTCGGACACGTTGCTTTCAAGGTTTAAAATTTATGTTTGGATGAATCTGCTGAATGAGAAACAGGTATCCATCCCCTTCCGACAGTTTACACCTCCCGATTTTGAACCGGCCGCTCAGGAATTAAAAAAGAAGTATGAAGAACAGCAGGTAGTGGAATTATGGAATGACATGACGGTTTCAAGCATTCTTCAACAGATTCTATATTATTTTGAAACGGAGCTTCTCCAAAAAAAGGAAGCCGCGATTATCCTGGAAGAATTGAAGGAACTGATCCGATACATTGAACTGAAAACCGAAAACAATCCCAAATATCAACTGTACGAAAATGAACTGATGCACTTGTCCAACGACATTTTTTTCCATCATCCGCAACAGTCGCTCTTTGCAATTCCTACGAATATGTTTGGCTACATCCTGATTAATGACGAAAAAACCTGTAAAGAAACCCGGAATTATTTTGAGCATCAGATTAAAAATTCAAAATCGCTGAATACTTCCGGAAACAGGGACCGGAAAATATTTTTCAATAAGATGTATCAACAGATTGAAAGTTTAATTCAAAAGCTATCGTATGAAAAACCTTCGTAACGGCGAATTTTTCGGACAGATCAATGAAAAGCTCGACTTTGACGGATTGACTATTACCGATACCAAATATACACATCCTTATGTCGATTGGCATTATCACGAAAATCCATATTTTACTTTTCTGCTCCAGGGAAATATAAGGGAAGGAAATAAAAAAGAAGTGTACGATTGTTCAGCAGGAACCTTACTTTATCATCATTGGGAAGATGCGCATTACAACATCAAACCGGATCTTTTTACACGAGGTTTTCACATTGAAATTACAGAAAATTGGTTTGAAAAATTTCACCTTCCGAAAGATTTGGCGGAAGGAAGCCATAATATTAAAAATCCTGTGATCATATTATTAATGTATCAGATTTTCAAAGAATCAAAACTGAATGATAACTCGTTTGAACTGAACATTAATCAGATTTTGTTGAATCTTTTCGGCAGATTGTCCAATGCGAAGCGTTCTCCTGAAAAAAAGCCTGTTTGGGTTAATCAGATTGATGAGATCCTCCACGAAAGTTTTACGGAAAAACTGAGCCTTACAGAACTTTCACAAAATTTGAATATTCACCCAATGCATTTAAGCCGTGATTTTCAGAAATACTTTCAATGCAATCTGGGAGAATATATAAGAAAACTGAAAGTAGAAAAATCCTTGAAGATTTTAAATGATTTTGAATCCTTAGCGGAAGTCGCTTTGGAATGTGGTTTTTCAGACCAAAGCCATTTTATCCGTTGTTTCAAGGAAAACGTCGGGATTACGCCTTTAAAATATAAAAACATTCTAACTTAACATCGCTTTCCCACAAATTATAATGTTAATTCTATTCTATTTTCTTCGAGAACCAAAGTCTAATTTTGTCAGATAAAATTAAATCTATGCCCAAGTTTTCAAGACAATCCAACCTGTTGCTATTTTTATTCGTACTGATGATGTATTCCTTTTCTTTCGGACAAATAGCGAATATCGTGGAAACTGAAGGCATAAAAACAGAATTACAGAAAAAGAATATCGGCAAAATATTTTTTACCGATAAGAAAATTGGGAATGATGTTTTGAAGCAGGAAGATTTTTTAACTTCCTATACGCTTACCAACAAGAGCAATCTTTTCTTTGTTGCTTATTTTGACAATTCTCTTACCAATTATAAACATTTTCTGTCGCCGGAAATCCCGGTAGATTCCTTATTCAAAGGTGGAAATTACCAATTTACCCTGTTTGTAGACGGAAAAGAAATTTATAAGAGCAATCTGATACCGGGAGCTCCGCAATCCGAAGTTCAGGATCAAGCGACTTCGTTAAATCGACCTTTTATAGACAATATGAACGGGCAGGGCTCTTGGAGCGAATCTTTCTGGAACCGGTTTCTGAATAATGGCGGGGATCAGGCGCTTTCGGATGGCAGCCATACTTTGAAGATGGAAATCCGCCCTTATGTAAAATCCGAAACGATAAAAGCAGGTGAAGTAATAGCCTCCGGAAGCCTGAAACTTAACGTTGTAAGGAATCCAAAAATTGATATTTCAAACATTGCTTTACATAAAATATTTCCTTACAGTGGATTTTCTATTTCTAAAGAAAAATACGATACAGAAAAAATAAAATTCCTGAAAGGTTCTATAGACGAAGGGATTTTTAAAAAGATAAACAGCATCGTTGTTATAAAAAACGGCGGAATATTAATTGAAGAATACTTCAATGGCGAAAACAGGGAAACGCTGCACGATCCCCGCTCCGTCGGGAAATCCTTTACTTCTACATTGATGGGGCAGGCCATTGCTGACGGTTATATCAAAGATGAATCAGAACCCCTTAAAGCTTTTTACCAGCTTGATCAATTTAAAAATTTCAGTACAGCCAAAGAACAAATTACAATTAAAGACCTTCTGACAATGAGTTCCGGATTCGACGGAAATGATGAAGACAGTTACAGTCCCGGAAACGAAGAAAATATGTACCCTGCTTCAGATTGGGTAAAGTTTGCACTGGACCTGCCTTTTCAGGAAAAACTTAATCATCGGTGGCATTACTTTACTGCCGGAGTGGTTGTTTTAGGAGATATTATCAATAAATCTGTTCCGGATGGCTTGAAGAAATATGCTGATGAAAAACTATTCAAGCCACTTGGCATCAAGCATTACGAATGGCAGTATACACCACAGGGCGTTCCCAATACAGCCGGAGGAATCAGGATGAACGCACTGGATTTTGCAAAATACGGCCAGCTTTATAAAAACAAAGGAATCTGGAACAAAAAACAAATTCTCGCTAAAAACTGGGTCAACAGTACTTTTACCAAACAAAAACAGATAACCGGCAGAAAAGATGAATATTATGGATATTTGTTTTGGAACAAAAGATATAAATCCAACAGGCAATTATACGAAGCTTATTATTGTGCAGGAAATGGAGGAAATTATATTCTGATTTTAAAAAATCAGCCACTGGTAATCGTCATTACGGCAAGTGCCTACGGACAGCCTTACGCCCATTCGCAGGTCGACAAAATGGTTCAGGAATTTATATTACCCGCAGTTATGGGTAATAAGTAATTCGGAATAAGCAATAAAATAGGGTGAGGAATATAACAAAAGGGGAACATGCTTTCTCAGTTCATGCCGTCTTTTTACCAAAAAAAATTATTCGTCTTTCTTGGAAGGTACCAGGAAAACATCGATAAGTCCTTCCGGCAATTGCATTTTGATGAAACGTTCTTCACGGTTCACTTCAATGATCCAGTCTTTGATCATCGGGATCACGACTTCTTTTCCTTCAAGATTCGTAACGAAATATACCTGCGCTGTCTGATCGTTTACCGACCGGATCACGCCGCAGTCATTATCATTTTCATCAAAAATAGTGTAGCCGATAATTTCATGATAATAAAATTGCTTACCGGATAATTTCGGCAGTGTGGAGAGCGGCAGATACACATCTTTTCCCAGAGACTGGTCTACGAGTGCTTCCGTAGAATTTTTAAAGGCAATATTCAGAGCATCGGTTTTGCTCCAGGATGATTTGGCAATAAAAAAAGGAACCAATAATCCGTTGATTTCAACGAATATTGATTCCAGTTTATTGTAAAGCTCGGGTTGGTCGGTATCCAGTTTAAGGATAACGTTTCCCGCAAGTCCGTGTCTGCGTGTGATTTTTCCTAACAAATAGCAATCTTCTTTACGCATACGGAGTTTTTCTTAAGCTTCAGTGTTTTCTTCTGTAGATTCGGCAGCAGCTTCTCCTTCCGCTGTTTCTTCAGCAGGTGCGTTTGCAGCTTCTTCAGCAGCTTTAGCATCAGCTTCCGCCTGTGCAGCAGCAGCAACTCTTGCTTCGTTTACTTTAGTTTCAGCGTCCAGAGCCGCTTTTTTAGCATCGGATTTAGCAGTTGCCAAACCTTCTACTTTACCTTGTACTTTAGCATCTTTAGCTTCTACCCACGCAGCAAATCTTTTTTCGGCTTCAGCCTCATCAAAAGCTCCTTTAGCCACACCACCTTGTAAGTGTTTTTTGTAAAGGGCACCTTTATAAGAAAGAATAGCTCTTGCAGTATCAGTTGGCTGAGCACCGTTGTTTAACCACTTTACAGCAGAATCAACGTTCAGATCGATAGTTGCAGGGTTTGTAATTGGGTTGTATGTTCCTAACTTCTCGATGAATTTACCATCTCTTCTAGCTCTGGAATCGGCAACCACGATGTGGAAAAAAGGTCTTCCTTTAGATCCGTGTCTTTGTAATCTGATTTTTACTGACATAATGTTTGAATTTTACGGGAACTCGTCCCAGTTAAATATTTAAGAGTGCAAAGATACTAAAAAAGTTTAAAGTAAAAAGACCCAAATAAAAAGTTTTACAAATTCCCGTTATTTATTTTAGGAGCCGGGAACCTGCTCTCACTACTCGCTTTTTTCTTCTTCAAAGAAAAAGAGCTCAGACAGGCCGCTCGATCAGGACTATTTTATTCCAGATTTCCTAAGTAAAACAGGCCCAGGCATTTCTGGTTTTCTTCAATGGTCAGGGATGCTTTCAGGTAATCTACCAGCTTCGGAGAGCTCCAGTAACAGCCGATTCCGTTGGCAGTACAGGTAAGATACATATTCTGGACAGCCATGGAAACGGCGGCAATCTCTTCCCATTCCGGAACCATTCCGCTGAAATTCACCACAATGGAAACCACGGCATCTGCTTTATTGATCTTAAAGCCGATGTCGTTGTACTTTTTCTCTAAAAACACCTGTTCGGGCTGGGTTGCTTTATAGATGGCCTGCATTTCGGAGGCAAGACCGGCTTTTTCTTCCCCTCTGAAGGTTTTGAAACGCCACGGTTTGGTCCTTTTATGATTGGGAGCTAGTGTCGCCGAGTGTAAAATGTCCTCCAGAATTTCCTGAGGAATTTCGGTATCTGTATAGTCTTTCGGGAAAATACTTCTTCTCTGTTCTATAATTTCTTTTAAAACGTCTGCTTTATTCATGAAACAAAATTACAACATATCGGTCAATTATGAGTTTTTTCTGTTTTAAGGGTTTACTAATAGTTTTCTGTTTTTGTAAGCTTTATAATTACTGATGATAAAGGTCAGCAGAATCGTTACCCCCAGGAATATCGCTATCCAATAGGTATGGTCATTTATATTGGTGGGCCCGAGCAGATACAGGGCTATAAAGCAAAATGCATAAACCGCCCCTGCCATTACCCAAATACGGTCCGGATCAGGATATGCTTTTACAGAGATTGTGCTGTTGTAGCTGACGAGGGGAAGCAGCTTGTGCCTGTCCCAGATCACCAAGATAAGTACCGCAATCATCATCAGGGAAGTAATTACCGATGTACCTCCAAACGACAGGCTGAGGGTAATGATCCAGATATTGGATAAAATAGCTAAAAATAACAATGCTCCCAAAGTGGCAAACCGCTGCGTTACCAACAGTAAACCTGCCAAGACCTGTGCTGTTCCCAGAAAATTCCAGTAAAACCCGGACTGGTACAGCGCTTCAAAAAAATATCCGATGGGATCGTCCACAGAAATTCTAGTAAATCGCTCTCCCGTCATCTTAATAAGCCCTGAAGGGAAAAATGCAAATCCTACAAGATAACGTAAATGAATAATGATCCACTGGTTCAGCCGGTTTAATCGTAATTTTTCAAATGTCATAATATAATGTAATATGCATTGCAAGGTACTAAATAAAAATAAAACTCCAAATTTTATTTGAAGTTTTTCCGGATTTTTAAAGTTAGAGCACGTCTACAATCTTCTGATGGATTTTATTTAGGGTAAATTCATCGCCGGGTTTCATGCCCATCATTTTTTTAGCCATGGGACTTTCTGCGGAAATCGCATAAAAGCGGTCGCCTTCAAAGAAAAATTCCCCCAGAGAGACCGAAATATAAAACCGGGCTTTATTGGTAATCACCAATGAGCCCAACTGCACCCTGTCGGTAGAATTGTTGAGAACCTTGGCCATATTTCTTCGAAGATCATGCAACGCTCCCAGCTGACGCTGCATCTGGTAGATTTCCTCCTGCATTTCTTCTCTCATGCTGTCATATTTCGGGGTCTTTTTTATTTCACGGCTTGCTTCAAGGGTAAATTCTATAAAATTTTTCAGTTTCTCTATTTTTCCGGCAATTACGTCTTTTACATAATTCCTGATGTTGTTCTTTTCAAATACTATCTTCTCCATGTATCGAATCTTTATATAAAGATAATATTTTTTAAATAATCTCTATTCGGCTTAACATAAAATAACATAATGAGATGATATGTAGGAATATTAAAGCCCTGTCCGTCGACAAGGCTTTCATTTTATTTTTCAGCTAATTTTTTCAGGTTGTTCAGTCCTTCTTCATAAGATTTTCCCATCTGGTAATCCATCATCGGCCTCATGATTTTCATCACAGGATCCTGCTCGGTATCCATCGTCCAGGTAACTTTTGTGGCATTGCCTTCGGGAGAAAGAATCATGTCGGCTGTCGCCTGTCCTTCAAACGGCTTTTTGAAAATCATTTCCGTTTTCTGTCTTTGGTACGGAACCAGTTCTTTGATCTGTTGGCACCCCGCACCTGCATCATTGTTTTTGCTGTCCCAACAATATTGATCTCCCACCTGCCCTGCCGTTCCCGAATATACGAGTTTCATTTTCGGATCCAGCTTCAGCCAGGGATTCCATTGGCTGACGGCCTGCATGGAACTGATCTGCTGCCAGATCTTCTCTTTCGGCGCATTGATCACTATGGATTTTTCATAATGATAGTTTTTGCCGAAAGCCAGCATGGCAATAACAGCGTACACGACAAATAAGATAATCAGGATACCGATAATTTTTAGAAATGTTTTCATAGTCACCGTATTTTAGAGGTTAATTTTTTTTAGATAAGGAGATAATCCGGATGCTGTCAAATGTAATCAATTCCGGTATATTCCGGCTTCGCATATGACAAGATTATGCAATCCCGTCAATTTTGTCACATCACCGGGCTCAGGCATTATTTTTGAGCAATTTCGCTGTCGGTTCATCAGAATCGTTACATTTACAAATACTAAAATGAGACTATGACTATTTTAACGGAAAAATTTAATACCCCATATCATTCGGCTCCATTTGATCAGATCAATAATGAAGATTTTCTTCCTGCTTTTAAAGAGCTGATCCAAAAATCGGAAGAGGAAATTGATGAGATCGTCAATAATCCTACAGAACCAACTTTTGAAAATGTAATTGAAGCCCTGGCCTATTCCGGGGAGCAGCTGGACAGAGCCTCCAATATTTTCTTTAACCTGAATTCTGCCGAAACCAGCGACGAGCTACAGAAGATCGCCCAGGAAGTTTCCCCGATCTTAACGGAATATTCTTCAAAAATTTCCCAGAACGAAGCTTTATTTAACAAAATTAAAAAAGTCTACGACGAAAAAGAAAAATACAGCCTTAACGAGGAGCAGCAGATGCTATTAAACGAGACTTATAAAGGTTTTGTAAGAAGCGGTGCCCTGCTGAATGAGGAAGACAAGGAAAAATTAAAGAAAATCAACATGGATTTGTCTTTAAAGTCGCTTCAGTTCGGGCAGAATGTCCTGGCTTCCACCAATCATTATTTTAAGCACATTACCCGTAAAGAAGACCTTGCAGGAATTCCCGATGCGATCCTGAAACAATATGCCGAAGAAGCAAAAGAAAGGAATCTGGAAGGATGGGTGGTAACGCTTCAGTACCCGAGCTACATCCCCTTAATGACGTATGCGGAAAACCGGAATCTGAGAAAGGAACTGGCATTGGCCAACGGTAAAAAGTCTTTTGACGGCGGAGAATTCGATAACCAGGGTCTTATTAAAGAACTTCTTTCACTCAAGCAGCAGAAAGCAGAACTGCTTGGCTATAAAAACTATGCGGAATATGTCCTGGAAGAAAGAATGGCAAAATCTCCGGCAAAAGTAATCGATTTCCTGAATGAACTTTTAATCAAAGCGCAACCTTACGCCGCCAAAGAGATCGAAGAGTTAAAGACATTGGCTAAAGCTGACGGTATTGAAGAAATGCAGGCTTATGACCATGCTTTTTACGCGGAAAAGCTCCGTAAAGCGAAATATGATTTAAACGATGAGGAACTGAAACCTTATTTCCCGTTGAACCAGGTTCAGGATGCCGTCTTTGGCTTAGCCGAAGAACTTTTCCACCTTAGTTTTGAGGAAAGAAATGATATTCCCAAATATCATGAAGATGTAAAGGTTTATGAAGTCCAAGAAACAATTGCAGCATCCAGTTCAGGAATGATTGAAAAACAATTCAAAGCCCTGCTGTATGTCGACTATTTCCCGCGAAAAGGCAAAAGGGCAGGCGCATGGATGACGAGTTATAAAAACCAGTACCAGAAAGACGGGGAAAATTCACGTCCGCATATTTCCATTGTCTGCAATTTTACCAAACCGACGAAAGACACGCCGAGCTTACTGACGTTCCAGGAAGTGACCACGCTGTTCCATGAATTCGGCCATGCGTTGCACGGGATGCTGGCCAATACCCAATACCCTACCCTTTCCGGGACTTCCGTGAAATGGGATTTTGTGGAATTGCCGTCGCAGTTCCTGGAAAATTTCTGCTATGAGCCGGAATTCCTGAAAACATTCGCGAAACATTATAAAACCGGCGAAGTTTTGCCTGACGAAAAAATTGAAAAAATCGCCCAGTCGAAAAACTTTATGGAAGGCTACCAAACCCTCAGACAGCTTGGTTTCGGACTGCTGGATATGAATTACCATACAAAAGTTGGAGAGTTGGAACGTAAAAGCGTGAAGGAATTTGAGGATGAATACACGAAAGCAACCCAATTATACCCTGCCAATCCTGAAACGGCGATGAGCCCGAGCTTCTCGCATATTTTCCAGGGCGGTTATTCTGCAGGATATTATTCCTACAAGTGGGCGGAAGTCCTCGATGCCGACGCTTTCCAGTACTTCAAGGAAAACGGGATCTTCAACCCGGAAATTGCCGCCAAATATAAAGTCCTGCTTTCATCCGGCGGCACCAAAGATCCGATGGAACTGTACAAAAGCTTCAGGGGAAGCGAGCCAAAAGTGGAGAGTCTGCTGAAGAGGGCGTTTGGGTAGGCCAATTTAAATATAAAGCCTTTATCTTGTGATGGTAAAGGCTTTGTCATTCCATTTAATTGAATACAATTAACTTTATGCAAGAAACTTATCCTATCCAAATCATCCCCTTTTCCAATGATCTTCAGGATCATATTAAAATCCTTAATTATGAATGGCTGGAAAAATATTTCAGGATCGAAGAAGGTGATCGGGTTTCGTTATCCGATCCGAAAAAAGAAATTATTGAGAAAGGCGGATTCATCTTTTACGCAAAACTTAACGGTGAAATCGTAGGAACAGCGTCCTTACTTAAAAAATCTGAATCTGTTTTCGAGCTCGGTAAAATGGCTGTTTCCGGAAAAGCTCAGGGCCACGGAATCGGAACGGTACTGCTTGAGCATTGTATCAAATATGCCGAAGAACTTTCCATTGAAAAACTGGTCCTGTATTCCAATACAAGGTTACAGTCTGCCATACACCTCTACAAAAAATACGGATTCCGGGAAATCCCGCTCGAATCGGGTTTGTATGAAAGAGCAGATATTAAAATGGAGAAACAGTTGGTTTAAATAATGTAGAGGACAATCCAGATTATCCGTTTTAAATTCAAAAAACCATACATAAACCTTTAGAAGTCTTCAAAAAGAATTGTCTGAGCATCAGATGAAGTAGAAATAATTCATGAATTCCAAAAAATAAAATTATTCATGGAATTTACCGTTATGCTAGAAAATCAAATTCCGTGAAAATCAATCTCAAAATTTTCCTCTGCCTGTCCCTGCTTTTTATCATGAACAGCTGTTCCATAGGCATGTATTTTTATGTAAGAAATACAACTTCTGAAAGTCAGAAAATCGTTCTGACTCTTCCTTCTCGCAAAAACAGTACTTCTTTCTATCACGAAGAAGAAGGGATCTTTCACAAAAATGTTACGCTGCTTTCCAGCAAAGCCTCCAGTGTAAAAGACTTCAAAAAAGCTGAGGACAAGATAAAACTGGACGGCCACTTGGAAGGCGAAAACAAAATAGCCGTCATACTTCCCGCCAATTCCTTAACCCAAATAGAAATGGCTTCTAACCAATACGCCTACATTATCGAGATGGAATATACTAAAAACAATGAGACCGTGAAGCTTAAGCAGAAAGAGTTCATCAATCTGTCGAAATTTGAAAGACTTTCAGCGATATTTGAAATCGATTAGATGTCATTTTACACTTTGTCAGAGGATTTTCTTATCTTCCGCCGATGTAAAACTAAACTTACCACCTGTCATTTGAAAAAAATAATCTTTATCTGCCTGGTTTTTATGCTAAGCTTTAACAACTATCATTCACAGGAACTTAAAAATAATATAGAATTTGGCGTACTGGGAAACTTAGGATTTCTTCACATCGGCTACACAAGATCTATATTCAACTTTTCCCAGTTTGCAATGAATACCGGTTTAAAAGCCGGATACGTACCCGGTTCAGGTGACGAAGAAAGTAAACATCCGGAAAATTCCGTTCCCAATTTTGCACATATCAATTTGCCTGTAGAGGTTTTATGGAAGTTTCACCGGTCAAATAATATCGGTATCGGCGCAAGCTATTCCAAAATTTTCGTCGGATCATCCGAATACGGGAACCGTCCCAAGACCAATTATAACAGAGTCCTGGGAGAGATCAGTTACGGACATATTCTCAGCTGGAGCGACAATGATGAGAGCACAACCTGGATCAGGATTTATTTTACTCCGGTTATTTATGACGATCACGCGGATGATGTGTCAAATATTCCCGTCCGATTATCATTTGTATATAATTTTTAATTAAAAGGAAAATTGCATCATGAGTGACATTATAACAAGATTAAAAAATGTAAAAAAACTTCAGGCCAAAAGATGGGAAAACGAAGATCACTGGGATGCGATCAACGATCTTCTGATCAGGGAACTGGATGAAATTTTGCAGATTGAGCCGGAAAATACCTCAGCTCTGATCAATACCGGTGCGGTCTATTCCGATATGGGAGAAGACGAACAGGCACTGGCCCATCTGCACAGAGCACTCCATCTCGGTTCTTCCGATAAAAACCTTTTCATCAACCTTGCGATTGTTATGGCCTACATGGGGAAACATCCGGAAGAGTACCACGAATACCTCGAAGAAGCAGAAGACAAAACGGAAGATCCGCTAACCTTTAAAGCCCATTTCGATCCCGAGTCCCGTTAGTCATTTTATTTAATTTTAAGCATCAAAAATCACTTAAAAACATCTTATCAAAAACTTTAAAAGCAAATAACTATGTTCACATTTTTTAAAAGAAAAAATCCTGAAGCAAACATCCGCTCCATTTCTGTCCCGACTTTCGGATGGGAAACCCTCGAACAGAATGATGAACGCATCGTTTGGGTAAATCCGGAGCAGAGTGCTCTGATTTCTCTCTATTTTTTTAACATCCCACCTGATTTGCCAACGGTTAAAAACGTAGAAGAATTACGGAATTTTTACCGACAGTCGGTTGCAGAATCAGGAGGAGGCCTCGTTGAAGTGTCTGCATTCAAACTTCACGATATCCCCAGCGTTAAAACTATTTTTAAAATGCCGCAGCCGGAACGTGGGATGACCTATCTTGCTTCCGTTACCATACCCTTTGAAAACTGCAGTTTTGTAATTAAAGCCCAGGCAGTTGAAGTGGGAACAACGGGAATAAGGGACAATCTTGTATTAAGCCAATTTTTCCAGACCGGCGAGGTCACTTTCGACGATGATGGGCTGAAAAACTGGTTTGAAGACCCTTATGACCCTTCATTCAGAGAGGGAGCCCTGATGAATAAATCCGAAAGAGAGGAGTACGATAAGGAATTTCCCGACCATCCGCTTTCCGTGGTTCGCCGCCTGATTCACAAAGCCCTGAAGGAGATGGTATTAAATGATGACATAAAACATCTGCCTGCTTTCGATCAATAATAAAAATTAACGGCAAAAACAGAGTGCGTATGAAATATTACCGCTCTGTATCTTTATGTCCTTTTTTTCACTAACTTAGTCATGTTATTTACTGAAAAACAAGGCATCACCCAATAGTATGGCAGAGAAACTTTACTTCATCAAGACCAATCCGGTTGTGGCAAAAATCAATTTATACAACAAACTCTGCCGCGAAGAAGAGCATGTTCTCCAATTTCTCCAGGATGATAAAAAAACAAGCCTGGAGCTCATCAAGAAAAAAACACTTCATCATATAGACGATATTTCAAAAGAAGAACTGCTGGATATTTTCAGGTGGTTTGATGCCAAATGCGATGCGGATCCCGAAGAATTGCAAGCGCAGTTATTTACTCACGGGATCGATATATTCCATGAGATTTCCGGTGCATCGGACGTGGAAGCTTTCCACGGGATCCTGGCAGATTATGAGAAACATGCAAACATAAGCCTCGGCTGTAAAACGGATTCTGAAGTTTTTAATCCATTCCTGATCTACGGGATCTTTTTTTCAGGGATGATCAATAAAAACGGTGAAATAGATTTTCATTTTGATTACCTGAAATCCGGTTACTCAAGCCTTTATTCCCTCGCTGAAACCGCTTATCAGGAACATAAATCTAACATGCCAAAACCGGAAATGCACCGTCATTTTTCCGAACTGTATGATTCCACTAAATTCTACAAAGGAAATATTATAAGACTCCACCGTCTGTAGGAAATATTTCTTTTCGCAGATTTGAAAAAATTTCTATATTTGCAACAGTGAAGCAGCTCAACAACATCTTACGATTGCCTTTTTTCAGCAATTATTATTACCCGGCCTATGGTTCGGGAAAGCTTCTATAGATCTATTTCAGTAAAAATTCAACTAGAATAATAGAAAACCCGGACCCTTCGTCCGGGTTTTTTCATGCTTAAAATTCAAAAAAAATGATCCGTACACTAAAAGAAAACGCAGAGATTATGCTGCCGCCAAACGGTTTGGAACTGAAATTTCAGCAGGCCGCAGAAGAAAACAGGAAACTCATCATCAAACTGGGTTTCGATCCTACCGCTCCCGACCTGCACCTCGGGCATGCCGTCGTCCTGAAAAAGCTGAAGCAGTTTCAGGAGCTTGGCCATCAGGTTGTGATCGTCGTCGGAAGCTTTACGGCAAGAATTGGGGATCCGACCGGGAAAAATAAAGCCCGGCAACCCTTAAATGCTGAAGAAGTGAAGCATAATGCAGAAACTTACATCAGCCAGCTTGCCAAAGTGATTGATGTTGAAAAAGTAAAAATAGTATTCAATTCCGACTGGCTGGATGCGCTGCCTTTTTCAGAAGTCATTCAGCTCATGTCTAAAGTAACGGTGGCTCAGCTGATGCAGCGGAACGATTTCAGCAAAAGATTTACCGAAAATACCCCAATTGCCATGCATGAGCTGGTATACCCGATTCTTCAGGGATTCGATTCGGTACAGATTGAATGCGATATAGAGATGGGCGGAACCGATCAGCTGTTCAACTGTACCATGGGCAGGCAGCTGCAGGAAATCCACGGAAGATCACCGCAAATTGTCATGTGCATGCCGCTGCTTAAAGGCCTGGACGGGAAAGAAAAAATGAGTAAATCTTTGAACAATACGATCGGATTAACAGATACCCCGGATGAAATGTTTGGCAAAACCATGTCTATTCCGGATACTTTGATCGCTGAATTCATCGACCTTACCACCGATCTTTCCGGTAAAGAAAAAGAAAACCTGAAGCTCAGCATTACAAACGGTGAAAACCCAATGAATATTAAAAGGCTTATCGCCAAAAATATCATTACGCAATATCACGATCCTGAATCCGCGGAACAGGCTGAAATGTTTTTCACGAACCAGTTTCAAAATAAAAATGATGATGAAAAAGTGTTTGAGCCGGTTTCTTTAAGTTCACTGAATCATCGTCAGGAAAGCATGACTCTGGCAGAACTCTGTCATCAGCTGAAAAACAAAGAAAGCAAGTCTTTTATCCGCAGGCTCATTATCAACGGCGGGATTCAGATCAATCATCAGAAAATAACTGATCCCGATGAAAAAGTTGCAGTAACCAAAGGAACAAAAATCAAGATCGGAAAAAGAAGTTTTTTTGAACTTTTGTAAATACCGGATTTTCAGAGGCAATTTTTTGATATATTCGTCAGGTCAAAAATTAATAAAAAATAAAGGATATGAGCTACATCATGGTCGATATAGAATCAGACGGCCCGATTCCCGGGGATTTTTCGATGGTCTGTTTCGGAGCGGTCCTGGTGGATGAGCATCTGGACAGGACGTTCTACGGGAGATTAAAACCGGTTTCCGAAAATTTTAATCGTGATGCGCTGGCGGTTTCAGGATTCACAAGGGAAGAGACTCTGGATTTTGATGATCCGAAAGAAGTGATGCTGAGATTTGAAGCCTGGATCAAGGAAAATTCCAAAGGCAGACCGATTTTCATCAGCGATAACAACGGTTTCGACTGGATGTTCATCTGCTGGTATTTCCATCATTTTATCGGACGGAATCCTTTCGGTTTTTCGTCCAGAAGGCTTGCCGATCTGTATTGCGGACTGGAAAAAGACACTTTTGCGCAGTGGAAGCATTTAAGAAAAACAGAACATACCCATCATCCCGTAGATGATGCCAAAGGGAATGCGGAAGTCCTGCTGTATATGAAGAACGAAATGGGCCTGAAAATCGCGCTGAGGTAATTTACTATTTTAACAATAACTATGAAAAACGATATCGAACTTTATAAAAGCTTCTTTCAGAAAAGAGATGATTATTATCTGGAAAAGCTGGACAAATATAACCAAGGCAAAAAATTTACTTTTAATTATGCTACATTAATCTTTGGAATATTCTGGTTTCTTTACAGAAAAATGTATATTGAAGCTATAATTATTTATTCATTAATTTCCTTAGAGAGTTTATTTGAAAATTTATTTCTTAAAAGACTGATTGGTGAGGAAAGAACGGTTATTTTTAGTCTTTGCGTTACCGTATTGTTTATAATAACCACAGGATTTTCAGGAAATCTGCTATATCTGAAAAAAGCAATGAGAATAGTCAGTAAAGCCAAAAAAAAGTATCCTGATTTTAAAAACCAGAATAGTTATGTCGCTAAAAAAGGAGGCACAAGTTTTATTGTAATTTCAATTGTAATTATATCTCTTGTTTTAATTTTAGCACTACAATAAACCAATACAAGTATGCTTTACCGGCATAATTTTTAATACGTATACGGCACCAGCACCTCAATAAAATTATCCGTCTTATGGGGTTCGCCGATGGCCCGGAATTTCCAGTCGCCGTCATAGCGGTAGGCTTCGGCAAAAACCATGGAGCACATCCCATTCATGCTTTCGTCACCGGAAAGGCTGAATTTGGTAATTTCCTTTCCTCTTGCATCCACTGCCCGGATAAAAGCATTGTCGATCATTCCGAAATGCTGTCTGTTCGTAATCCCCTGATAAATCGACACGACAAACACGATTTTTTGGTAACGTTCATCCAGCTCATCCAGCTTTACTATAATCTGCTCATCATCCCCATCTCCTGCTCCGGTTCTGTTATCACCCGTAAGCCAGATCTTTCCGCTCGGATGACGCATGGAGTTAAAATAAACCACATCGCCTTTATATAAAATAATTTCTTTTCCATTGCCTGCAGGACAGGTTTTCCCCATATTGGCAACCTTTCCGTTGGCATCCAGAAGGAAAGCAATGGCATCCAGATCATATTCCGCTCCGTTATTGATGCCAAACAAACGGCTGAAGAAACCACCACATTTGCGCACATCCCAGCCAAGGCCGATGGTTACGGATGAAAGATCGTACATTTCATTCCCGCTTTCGCTCTTGCGGAGATTGATGGTCTGCCCTTTTTGTAAATTGATCGCCATATTATTTGATGATTTGTCCTTTATAATACTTTTCCAGAAAAAAGCCGAGATCTGCGCGGTAGCCAATTCCCGAAGCCTCAAATTTCCAGCTTCCGCCTCTCTTATAAAGCCTTCCGAATTCAATTCCCGTTTCAATGGAAAAGTCCTCATCCAGTTCATATTTGGCAATTTCCTGATGCGTCATGTTATCGATGATCCGGATATAGGAATTTCTTACCTGCCCGAAATTCTGCTTTCTTCTTTCAAAATCTTCTATGGTGACAACAAAAAGAATTTCTTCAACCCGCGGATCTACTTTTTCCAGGTCCACGACAATCGCTTCATCATCATCGCCGTCGCTGTTTTTACCGCTCGGGTCGTCGCCGGTATGGGTAAGGGCACCGTCGGGAGAATTCAGGTTGTTATAGAAAACGAAATACTCTTCACTTACCAGCTTACGGCCGGCATCGATCATAATTGCCGAAGCATCAAGATCAAAATCATATCCCATGCCTTCATTAGGATCCCAGCCCAGACCGATGGTCATCTTGGTAAATCCGAGTTCGATCCGCTGACCTTTCTGTAAATTAATTGCCATAATATAAATGTGTTGTTCCCTCTAAATTAAAACTCATTCGGCAATTTTCCAAATGAAATAAGGATAAATTATTACGTAAATTGCAAATTAAAAAGCTTTTGATTAAAGGATATATTTTAAATGAACAAATATTGCGGCATATGTGGCTTTAAAAAGGAATAATAACTAAAAATTATATGTTTTGGAACATTCGGATTCAGGATATAAGCAGAGTACCATTCAGGTTCCTTCCGAATTTGAAGAGGTATTTTCCCATTTTTATTTTGCAGAAAACAGGTCGGAGCATTCTGTGGTGAAAACATTGCTGCCCTCTTACCGCATGATCCTGGTCTTCTGCTTCGGAGGACCAATGACGATGATAACGCCTGAGACATGCGTAAAAGTCAGACAGTGTATGGTCATTGGGCCGGTAAAAAAAGCCTTCGACTATTCTCTTCTTCCCGGTGCTTCTTTTCTGGCCGTCAATTTTAAAGGTAATGCTTTTTTCCGCTTTTTTGGAAAACCACTGCTTGCCTTTCCTTCAAACGGATTGGATCCTGATGAGCTGATTCCCGAAAACTGCTTCACTGAGATATGGAATCAGCTTTCTCAACTGCCTTCAACGGATGAGAGATGCAGCTGCATTCTTGAATTCTGCAGGCCTTATCTACAGGATCAGGATGACCTTGATGCCCTTATCAACGATTTATCTTTCGGACCACGGCACCCTGTTAAAACAGCGGCCGGAATTACCGGCCAAAGTGAGCGAAATATTCAGCTGCGTTACAGAAACCGACTGGGATCTTCAGCAAAGGAACTCCACCGATACCATCGCTTTCTGGAAGCCATTAAAATTATCGAAAAAGAAGCGGATAACCGAAAGAAAACAGACTGGTTTCAGATAATCACAACATGTGGCTATTATGATCAAAGCCAGCTGATCCGCGATTTCAAACACTTCATTGGAATAACGCCTTCACGGTACATAAAATTTCAAAACAGCATTTGTAATCCGACAGTAGGATAAACATTTCGTTTTGATACAATTTTTTAATCCTGGAAGCAAATAATTTTGTCTTATCAATTTAATCAAGAAACAATGAGACATTTAATTATTTATGCCCATCCTCATGAGGAAAGCCTTAATTACGCCCTATTTAAAACGGTTATCGATACTTTAACAGCAGACGAAAACCATGAGCTGATCATCCGGGACCTCAATGCTATACAATTTGATCCGGTTCTGTCTTCAAAAGATCTTCAGGACCAGCGGATGGGAACTCCCGCGGATGACATTCGTAAGGAACAGGAATATATGGCCTGGGCTGAGTGTATCACCTTTATTTATCCGATCTGGTGGACCGGACTGCCCGCCATTATGAAAGGATATATCGACCGGGTTTTTACCTACGGATTTGCTTACCGGTACGATCAGGGAATCCAGAAAGGACTGCTGACAGGAAAGAAGACTGTTATTATCAATACTCACGGCAAATCCCGCGGAGAATATGAAAAGAGCGGAATGGATCAGGCACTTCTGCTGACTTCAGACCAGGGTATTTTCTCCTATTGCGGCCTCAATATTATTAGGCATTTCTTTTTTGACCGGGCAGACCGGGCCGCTGCCGAACAGGTAGAAAAGTGGCAGCAACAGATCCGATCCGTTTACAGCTAACTGTTTTATAGAAAAAAAGAATCCGGCAGATTGCCGGATTTTATAATGATCAGTTAGGATCAGACAGGGGATGTTCAGTAATTCTGTTCCTTGCCTTGGCGAGCATCGGAATGGAGATCAGCCCCATCACCAGCATGATCACGATCTGCAGCGGCAATGAAATAAAAGAATAGGTTAAGCCTACTTCTCCGCCGAGCTCGCCGCTTTTTCCCATTGAGATAAACAAAGCCATAAAACCGTACTTCATCGCCAGGTTAAAAGCCCCGATTCCGCCGCTTGCCGGAATGATCATTCCAAAAGTTCCCACGACAAGAATCAGAAATCCGTCATCAAAGGTAAAGCCAGAAGTTTCCGGTAAAGCAAAACATACCAGGTAAGCTGCAAAATAGTAAGATATCCAGATGCCTGCCGTATAAAGGATGAATTTTCCTTTCTGCTTTAATTTAAACACGGATGTAAGCCCTTCAAGAACACCCTCAATAAACCTGATGATCTTATCCAAAACCGGAACTCTTGCCAGTCTTTTTTTAAATACAAAAAACAACACGGCGCCGACGATTAAAACAGCTGCACCCATCAGAATTTTATTCGGGTTAAGTTCTATTCCGGAATTTTTATAAAAAGAATAAATGACCTCTCCTTTAAAGATAAGAGTCAGGCCGAGGAATATGACCATACACATCAGATCCACCACTCTCTCCAGGATAATGGTCCCGAAAGACTGGTCTACCGGTACTTTTTCAACTCCATATAAAGCCGTTGCGCGCGCTACTTCCCCGCTTCTCGGAATGGTAAGGTTCATTAAATAGCCAAAGGAAATCGACCATAATGAATTTGAATTTGAAATATGATGTCCCATCGGCTCCAGCATCAGGTTCCACCGGATGGCCCGGAACCAGTAGGCTGCAATTCCGAAACAGGCAGCCAGCAAAACCCACCAGTAATTGGCTTTTGCCAGTGATTTCCGGATTACTTTAAAATCCAGGCCTTTTAAAGCAAACCATAAAAAAAAGCCTGCAAAGGCAAGCGAGATTACAATGGTAAGGATTGTCTTTAGAGGCTTTTTTGATGTATTCTCCATCCCGTTACGTCAAAAGATTGGTTTTCTCGTCCGGGAATACAATTTTCGGCTGGAAAGCCTGCGCTTCTTCGGGAGTCATCTGTGCATAAGCAATAATGATGATGATATCGTCTTTCTGTACTTTCCGCGCAGCCGGCCCGTTAAGGCAGACCTCGCCCGATTTTCTTTTTCCTTTGATCACATACGTATCAAAACGCTCTCCGTTGTTTACATTTACGATATAAACCCGCTCTCCCACTACCAATCCTGCCGCTTCGATCAGCTCTTCATCTATGGTAATACTTCCTATATAATTAAGGTCAGAAGCCGTAACTCTCACCCTGTGAATTTTAGACTTAAAAACTTCTATTAACATGCTGCAAATTTATTAATAATAATTTATAAAACCGCCTTTTAAAATGAATTTAAAACTAACAGATACACAGCATATTAATTTCTTTAAATATAATTTTTGAAGATTTTACTTACCGAATTTATAAACATATCCCGAAAACCATTAATTCTTAATATTAAATTTAGGATTTAATAAATGTTAAAAATAAATTCGTAATTTTACTAAAGTCAATACAGATAAGCAATTGGCATGATTTTAGTAACCTGTAACGTAGATTTTTCGTAAAATCTGAAATTATGATATTTTAACCAATTTTACTTAAAATTAAAAAAATTAATTATTTTTTTGCAATAAAATTGCACATTTACAAAATAGTATTATATTTGCTATACTAACGAACTAACTTTAATAATAAAAATTATGAACAAGTCTGAATTAATCGACGCAATCGCAAAAGATGCAGGGATCACTAAAGTTGCAGCCAAAGCTGCTTTGGAATCATTCATCAACAACGTAATGACTACTTTAAAGAAGAAAGACGGAAAGGTTTCTTTAGTAGGATTCGGAACTTTCTCAGTAGCAGAAAGAGCAGCAAGACAGGGAATCAATCCTGCAACTAAAAAGCCGATCAACATCGAAGCAAAAACCGTTGCTAAATTCAAAGCAGGTGCTGATCTTTCAGCTGCCGTAGCTTCAGCTAATGCTCCTGCTCCAGCTAAAAAGAAAAAATAATCAATTAAGATTACAACAATAAACCTCATCGTCCGATGAGGTTTTTTTATGCTTTAGAATTGTTACGGTGCCAATCTTGAGATCTTCCATTCGAAATCGTCTGTCAGTTCATAGATAATCCGGTCGTGCAGACGGTTCGGCCTTCCCTGCCAGAATTCTATTTCATATGGCTTTGCGATATAGCCGCCCCAGTTTTCAGGTCTTGGGACTTCCCTATCTTCATATTCTTTTTCAAGCAATTTCAGTTTGCTTTCCAGGAATTCACGGTTGGGAATCTCACGGCTCTGCGGAGAAACTGCAGCACCAAGCTGGCTTCCCTTTGGCCTGGAATGAAAATACCCGTCACTGAGGTTTTCAGCAATACGTTTCAGATTGGCTTTAATAATGATCTGCCGCTCCAGGCCGGGCCAGAAAAAATGCAGACAGGCTTTATGGTTTTTCTCGATCGCACGTCCTTTTTTGCTGTCGTAATTGGTGTAAAAAATAAATCCTTCATAGGTATAGGCCTTCAGCAGAACCATCCGAGTACGAGGGCAGCCATCTTCTTCCAAGGTAGAAACCGCCATTGCATTGGCTTCAGAAATGTTCGGATTTTCGCCGGCTTCCGCATACCAATCCCGGAATTGCTCTATGGGATTTTGTTTTATCTCACTTTCAATAAGTTGGGATTTATCATACACTTTTCTTTTATCGTGCAGGTTTTCCATAAATATTTTTTATTAAATTTGAGTATGAATTACTCTTACAAAGGTAAAATATTAATTTCCACACCTGACATTTCCGGTGATATTTTTTCCCGATCGGTAGTCCTCGTTGTTGAGCATAACGAAAACGGTGCTTTCGGTTTGATACTGAATAAAAAGAATAGCCAGATGAGCAGTAAATTCAAGGATTTTTTCGATTTTAAGATTGAAGTCTATGACGGCGGTCCTGTGGAAAATGATAAGGTCTTCTTTATTGTAAAGGGTAAAAAAGTAACGGAACTATTCACCGAAATCACTCCTGAATTCTACCTGACGGAGGACATTGAAAATATCATCAGTGCTGTTTTGAATAATGAACTGGACATCAACGACGTTAAAATATTCTCAGGATATTCGGGATGGACTGCTTTGCAGCTGGACGGCGAGATCCAGCGGAAAGTATGGACGGTGGTAGATGTTTATAATCTCGATTATACCCTCCCAAACGACCAGACCTTATGGAAATCCATTATGCAGAACCTCGGCGGAGAATACCTGCTCTGGGCCAATTCTCCCGAAGATATTTCATTGAATTAAAGCACTTTATAATCAGAATAAAAATTTAACAAACTTTAAGAATCCATTAACTTAGTTTAATTTCTGAATTAACGTTATTTGTTAAACCAAAATCCAAGCGATATGAGAGGCATAAAACTATTGGCTTTAGCTGTCTTTTCGGCGGCATTCCTGTCTTTTACTCCTGAAAACAAAAAACTCATTATCATTGATGCCGGCCATGGAGGTAACGACATGGGTGCCAATAGAAACGGGATTTATGAGAAAGATGTGGTTCTCAGTATCGGTAAAGAGATCCAGAAATTCAACAATATCCAGGACCGGTACGAAGTTATTTTAACCAGAGACAGCGATACTTTCAATTCTCTGGACAGCCGCACCTCAATGATCAACAGGCTGAACCCTGAAATGGTCATTTCACTTCACATGAACAGCAGTCCCCGTGATGAATCCGAAAGATCCGGACAGGAAATTTACATTCAGAATACGGATACTTCAAAGGAATTGGCTGAAAAGATCTCCCGGAAATTTAATCCAAGCCTTATTGCCGGTGAGAAAAACCTCCATATTCTGAGAGAATCCAAAGCACCGGCGGTTCTGGTAGAACTGGGCTTTATGAACAGCAAAAAAGACCGTGAATACCTGACCAGCAAAAAAGGCCAGCAGGAAATCGCTCAAAAATTTACTGAAGTTTTTAGAGAATATTAAAATAAAAATACAAATTCTGACCTGCTCAGAGTAAAACCCGGTAAAGGACTTTAATACGTTGTTTACCGGGTTTGTCAAATAAAATAAACCCGGCCAAAAAATGACCGGGTTTTATGTATATCAATACGTATATAAATTTGTCCGCTATAAAAAGCTGTTTCTCCAGCTTTCCGTCAGTTCTTTGAAATGGGTATTGCCGAAGGTTTTATTCCTGATTTTGCCAACGGAAAAAATTCCTTTTTCATCGGAAATCAGCAGGATCTCTTCCGCTTTCTGGGATTCAAAAGCGATGATCTCATGCTCCTGGATATCCGCCAGGTTATTCTTATGCAGGAAGGTTACAAAATTTTCCATCAGCGGCGAAATATAAGCGCCTTCCGTCTGTTTCGGGACTTTGATAACATTTCCTTCCAGAAAAAGGAGGTTCCCGGTGGTGGTGCGAGCAATCCTTTTATTCGGGTTAAGAAGAATGACGTCATCAAGGTCATTCTCCTGGGCATAAATCCCTCCGTAAATATTTTCCGGACTGTGAACACGAATATTGCTTAACAGGTTGTTATTGACATTGATTTCCTTTATTAGATCAAGCTCCAGAGGTCTTTCATAAACTGCAAGCACATCTGAAGTTTCGGTAATTTCATAGAAATAGGAAACCGAAGCTTTCGATAAGGTTATGCCATCAGCATTCCGGAATACCTGAAAGTTGATGATCCCGTTCATCACCTCTTTTCCCTCGATTACCTCAGTTCTGAAAAGCGACTGGAAAAACTCCAGGGTGTAGCTTAAAGGAATATTCAGCCTCATTTTCCTCATAGAAGCCATCAGGAAGAAATAACATTCTTCATCCATGATCAGATGACCGTTCCTGATAAAAAAGGAGACCTTTACTGCATCTCCTGAAAGGAAAGCCCTGTTGCGTACCTCTATCTCTTCTGATGTAAAATATTGATTCTCCACTTGTTTCTGATTTGTTTATAAAAAAATAATGAACGATAAATCGTTCATCAGTTTTATCATGCAGTGCGGCCTACGTTTAGGCAGCACCTAATTTAATTCTAAGGTTTTCGATCAGGTTTTCCCAATACATAGCGTTTTCGTTCTCATCGCCTTCTTCGCAGAAATCGGTAATATTCAGGGAAAGATCTTCAGTAATATCATCAATGGTGATCGTCATTTCAAAGAAGTTTTTCGTTCCTTCATCTTCTTCCCACCGGAAACGCACAAAGCCTTCAGGCTTATATCTGATCAGCGTTGCCTTCTCAGCAGGCCCTCCGCCCCAGCTGAAAAAAAAGTCATCACCTTTCTCTGTTACCTCATCCGCAAACCATTCAGACAATCCCTCCGCCGTGGCCAGATATTCGTACAGAATCTCTGATAAACAGTGCATTGGAAATTCGTAATGGACTTTATGTTTCGCCATATATCTTTGTTTTAATCGTCCCGCAATATATAAATTAATTTTTTTATTACACAAAAATGTATTTATTTTTTTACATAATCTTCATGATATTTGTCAGAGCTTTTTAAATAAACGTTTAACAGTAAATTCCTGAAAATACGGGGGCTTCTTAATATGAAAAAACGCTTCCCTGCGAAGCGTTTTCATTTAGTTTTCATTCAATACATCAATGATGATTTTACAACCTTCTTCAATCTCTTCCTTTGAGATCGTCAGCGGCGGAGAAATCCTCAGATATTCATTCCGGTAAAGTTGCCAGAAGACGATCAGGCCTTTATCCATACATCGTTTAGCCACATCAAGCGTATATTCCGGCGATCCGAGATTTACGGCCAGCATCAGGCCTTTGCCATTGATATTTTTAATTTTGGGGTGCACCAGCAATGTCCTGTACAGTTGCTCTTTTTCCTCCACTTCATCCATCAGCCCGCTTTCCAGCACTTCCTGTAAAGTAGCCAGGCTGGATGCGGCGATCAGCGGATTTCCTCCGAAAGTCGTAATATGTCCCAGTTTAGGAGAATGGGATAAGGTTTCCATAATTGTTCTGGAACTCATAAAGGCACCTACCGGCACACCTCCGCCCATTCCTTTTCCCATGACCAGAATATCGGGGACCATGCCGAAATGCTCGAAAGAAAAGAGTTTACCGGTCCTGCCGAATCCCGGTTGTATTTCATCAAGGATCAGCAAAGCACCCACTTGCTCGCATCTTCTCTTCAGTTTAATTAAATACTCCTTATCCGGAACCAGAAATCCAGCTGCCCCCTGAATTGTTTCCATCAGTACACACGCTGTTTTCTCCGTGATTTTATCAAAATCATTTTCATTATTAAATTCAATAAAAGAGACCATCGGCAATAAAGGACGGAATTCTCTTTTGTGGAATTCATTTCCGGAAACGCTTAATGCGCCGTGCGTATTGCCGTGGTATGAGTTTTTAAAGGAAACGATCTCTTCCCTTCCGGTATATCTTTTGGCAAGCTTCAGGCTTCCGTCGATGGCTTCCGCCCCGCTGTTCACCAGATAGGTAATTTCGAGAGGCTCCGGCGTTGCTTCGGCCAGAAGCCTGCACAAAGCCACCGGTTTTTCCTGGGCATATTCTCCGTATACCATGACGTGAAGGTATTTTTCTGCCTGTTCTCTGATGGCCCCAACAATCTTAGGATGCGAATGCCCTAATGTATTGGCTGAAACGCCTGCCACAAAATCAAGGTATTTCCTGCCGTCTTTACCATAAATATAGCTTCCTTCCGCTTTCTCAACCTCAAAGCCTGCGGCAAACTGTGTCGTCTGGGCCTGATATGTAAAAAAATCTCTTTGCATGTCTGTTTCATGAAAAATTTCAGCAAAGCTAAAAAACATTCGCCATATCCGGAAATTATACCGATAGAATAAAAAAATCGCTTACAGTAAATCCTGTAAGCGATACCACCAAATCACAAAATATTAATATAGTTCATATATTTTCTATGATAAATATATAGAAAAATTTAGATAAAAGTACACATTCAGTAAAAAATATTTTACTTTTATAATGATATGCTACTTCAATTCAATAATACATGAATATTTCCCAATCTCCAAACATGCTTGCAGTAAGCTTTTTAGCTTCACTGATTTTTGAAAAAAACCAACGGATAAATATTTATTTTTTAAGAAAAAAAATGTCTGTAAGAGCTATCACCACCCTATTTTTATAAAATAACTCACCATTTTCTTGGGAGAAAATGGTGAGCATATGTATTTTTTCTGATTGAATTCCGTAAAAAATAAATTACCTTCGGGTGCGTTTCGGCTTTTTAGCCTCTTCTTTGGCCTTTTCTTTAGCTACTGCTTCCTGGGCTTTGTCGTACAAGGTATTGTCGGATTCGTATTTTATTTCCTCATAGTTTGGGGTATCGACCAGAATATCCTGCCACTTAAGAATGCGGTCTTTGGTATTCCAGTTAAAATCGGGAAACTTCCGTTTTTCCGGCTCAATCATACTCATCGGATAGGTATCTGAAGTGGCGCCAATATTACATTCTACCACATACAGGAGCTTCTCCTCAAATACGGCATCAATAATCCCGCAGGAAGTAAGGGAAATTCCTACTCTTTCTTTTTCGCCGGTCTGCCTGTTTTCGTCGTCCGAATAGGATATTGCCTGTGCGTTTCCGATCACCTTGGCTTCTTTAATATTATTGTCCGGCCCGTAATACACCGTCATCAGCTTGCCTTTTACCTGGTTGAATTCATCTTTTAGATTCAAAGAATCTACCTTACTGATGGCAAAGGCATTCCCAGCTACCTTTAACGAGTCGATGTTTTCATTCTGGGTATTGAAATAGGCTTCCACCTTATCACCCGTTACCTGCTTGCCGTTGCTCCAGAGAATAGGCTTGGTATACATGTGCAGAACGCCATCGGTCTCATTGAAAGCAATAGAGTCTGCTCTTCCCTGAGCATTGGATTTATAAAACCTTCCCTTCCGGAAAGCTCTTAAAAAACTTTTCTTTACTTTAATATCTGCAGAATCCGGACGTTGAAATGAAATAATTTTTTCTGCTGCAAAATACATCGAATCTTTTTCCAAAGCTTTTACGGCATAAGGATTTTTGGTCATCATGGCCGAATCCTTCTTTTCAAAAATTTCTCCATAGCCGCCTTTGATCCATCTTCTTTCATTAGGATCATCAAGGGTTACGTTTCCGGTTGCTTTTCCGAAACCGGTAAGCTGATTGTAGTACATTTCATCACCGGTAAGGATCTTATCATTATAATATACCCGGGAATTCTTGTAGAGAAAAGCTTCCTTTGTATTTGTATTGTAGTTTCCTTTATCAGTAACAATCCGGTTTTTAGGATTTTTTTTATTGACGATCGTTGTAGGGCCATTGATATTGACGATATTAGTATTCTGATTCTGCACCACATTGTCGCCCTCCAGAGTATATTGGTTGTCTTCTATTTTTACTCTTCCGGTAAGATCAATCGTTCTGGTTGCGAGATAATAGGTTCCTGATTTTGAGTAGGTAGTGCTTTTGCCGTCATTAATTGTGCCTCCGGTATTGTAATAAGCCTGATTGGAAACCCGGTCGTAATACATGGTTTCGGTTTTGATGACCGTTCCTTTCGGATCAGTAAGCACAACATTTTTCCGGGCAATCCCTTTCTGCGTGTTTCCGTCATATTCCATCTCATCAGCCGTAATTACGGAACCGTCAGCATTCTGAAGCTTTACATGCCCGATGGCTTTAATAAAATTCTGCTCTTCGTAGACAATTACAAGATCGGCATTCAGCAAAGAACCCTGATGGGAAAACTGTACGTTTCCTATAAAGTAGTTATTGCCCTCATATTTATCATCCTTACGCAATTCATCGGAATGAATATGCTTCACTTTTTCGGCAGGAGCCGCATTTTTCTGCGGTGTAGCCGGAGTAAAATAAGGATCTTTCTGGAAAGGCTTCGGCTGTTCCTGTGAAAAAGCAAACGTTGAAATAAAGACCGATATGAAAAATATCAGCCTTACCGGAAATGATAGGTTAGTCATTCTTAGTGCCATAAAAATACAGCGAATGGGAATCAATTTTTACACCGAATGCTTCTTCAATAGCCTCTTTAATCCCCTGAATCCTCGGATCGCAAAATTCAATGATTTCTTCAATTTCCTTGTCGGAATCTTTTTTGTAGATCACAAGGTGATCATGCTGTTTATCAAAATAAGATTTTTCGTAAGATGAAGAAGTAAGGGTCTTCTCCCCAAACTGATGCTTACGGATCAGCCCCGCATCCAGGAAAATCTCAATGGTGTTGTAAATGGTTGCCTTGGAAACATGGTATTTTTTCTGCAGCATCAACAGATACAGATCATCCACGTTGAAGTGGTGATCCATACTGTAAATCTCTTCTAATATAGTATATCTTTCGGGCGTATTCCGGAAACCTTTTTCCAGCAAATAGTTTCTGAGAACGTCCTTTATAAGTGCGATATTTTTTTCTTTCTGTATCGTATCCATCAAAAAATTTATCTACAAATTTATTGATTTTTATTTAAATACTTATGATCCGCCTGTGTTAAAGAATTTAGCTGTTATGACGGATAAAATCGCACTGCTGGATTTTTGCATTTCCAACACAGTCTTCCGTCATAGGCGCAGATTCCACCACTACATTGTGTGATGTAACCCCCCATGCCTTGAAATCATCACTGCCGATATATTTAACAAAATTATAGATATTTAAGATAATCTTCTCTTTTACGGTAAGAAGGATATCGTTGATATAAGTATTGTCTATGATAACATATTTCAGATCCGGCGGTATGTTATGGGCCCTTAAAGAAGGGTGGCTGCTTCGGGAAGGAATGGTTCCGTCCGCCATTAGATCGCGTAATACCATATCAAAATAGTCATTGATCCGTCTGTCGATCTTAAATCCGAGCATGAAATTAATCTTGTAGATGGTTCCCGGCAGAACTTCGTCCACCACATATTTGAACGTATACGGATCTTCCTGGTTTACAATATTCAGGATGAAATAATGATCCGCTCTTTTCGGCTGTTTTTTAATGATGGAATAAATGATCTTTGATTCGATCTCGTCATTTCTTTTGGCACGGCTTAAATAAGCCAGATTCGTCGCATATTTCGGAATGGTTTCATCCAGTTTCATATCCTTGATAATCGGAATATACTTATCCAGCTTAATGAACTTAATGAATTTTGTCTTGATCAGCCTTCCGTTATACCATGCATACATACAAATTCCGATAGAACCTGCCAGCACAACGGTAATCCAGCCTCCTTCCAGGAATTTGATAACGTTGGCACTGAAGAAACCTAATTCGATAGCCATATAAACCAAAGCGAATACCAGAATGAAAATCTTATTTACCCGGCGCTTCAAAAGCCAGTATACCAATAGTATGGTCGTCATCAGCATAGTTACCGTAATTGACAATCCGTAAGCAGCTTCCATTTTACCGGATTCTTTAAAATGCAAAACAACGACAATGCAAAACAACAAAAGACCCCAGTTGATTCTCGGAATATACATCTGCCCTTTTACCCCGGATGGATAATCGATTTTCTGATTCGGCCATAGGTTCAGGGACATAGCTTCGGAGAAAATGGTGAAAGATCCCGTAATTAATGCCTGGCTCGCAATAATTGCTGCAGCTGTGGCCAGGATTACCCCTGGAACCACCATCCATTCTTCCATGATACCAAAGAAGGGGTTTACAACAGAAAATCCAGGTTTATTATAGTTGGTTAACAACCACGCACCCTGTCCTAAATAATTAAGGATGAGCATAATTTTTACAAATCCCCAACTTACCCTGATATTTTTTGCCCCACAGTGTCCAAGATCTGAATAAAGTGCTTCCGCACCTGTCGTACAAAGGAAAACAGCACCTAAAATAACGATAGCACTCGGTGAGTTGGCAATCAGTTTATAAGCATAATAAGGATTAAAAGATCTTAAAATCTCAATATTTTCACTTAAATGCGACAGTCCCAAACCGCCTAGCACCAAAAACCAGATTACCATAACCGGTCCGAAGAATTTTCCTATGAAACTTGTCCCGAACTGCTGCACCACGAAGATCACAATCAAGATTCCGATGGTAATAGGCACCACCGGCGTATGCGGATTATAAATTTCAAGACCTTCAATAGCCGACATTACCGTTAAGGATGGGGTTATTACGCCGTCTGCAATCAATGCAGCCGCTCCCACGATAGCGATCAGGTAGAGCCAGCCTTTTTTTAGATTTTTAACCAAAGAAAATAAAGCCAGGATCCCTCCTTCCCCTTTATTGTCTGCTCTTAATGCAATAATAACGTATTTAATCGTCGTCTGCAGGGTAAGCGTCCAGATAATACAGGACAGGGCTCCTTCGATATACTCATTAAAAGGCATCGTACTTCCGCTCTCTCTGGCGTTTACAATGGCTTTCATTACGTAAAGCGGTGAAGTACCGATATCTCCGAAAACGATTCCGAGAGAAACTAAGATTCCAATGAAAGAAAGCTTCTTAATGTCAAAATGATGACCGCTTTCTGCAACTTCTGCCATACCAGCTAATTTAATTTTTAAAAGCGCAAATTTAAGTGAAATTTACAACCCCATGAATTTTTCTTCATGAATATAATAAATGAAAAAACTTCCTTTCGGAAGTTTTTTTCTATAATCATTTTGTTACTTTACGTACATTGCTTTTTTAATTTCCTCTTTTACTTTTTCAAGTTTAGGGAACCAATCGGCGAATAATGCGGAAGAGTAAGGAGCCGGAGCATCAGGAGTCGTAATTCTCTTGATCGGAGCGTCCAGATAATCGAATGCTTTCTGCTGTACCATATAGGTGATTTCGGAAGCTACGGAACCGAATGGCCATGCCTCTTCAAGAATTACCAGCCTGTTTGTTTTTTTAACGGATGCCAGAACAGTTTCATAATCCAAAGGACGAACAGTCCTAAGATCGATTACTTCCACGGAAATCCCTTCTTTCTCCATATCTTCAGCAGCCTGGATCGCCAGCTTCATGATTTTCCCGAAAGAAACCAACGTTACATCGGTACCTTCTCTCTTGATATCTGCCTTTCCGATCGGTAAGTAATATTCTTCCTCAGGAATTTCCATTTTATCTCCATACATCTGCTCAGATTCCATGAAGATTACCGGATCATTATCCTGGATGGCTGTTTTTAATAATCCTTTCGCATCATAAGGGTTTGAAGGAACCACTACTTTAAGACCCGGAATATTGGCAAACCAGTTTTCAAAAGCCTGGGAGTGGGTAGCCCCAAGCTGTCCTGCAGAAGCCGTAGGACCACGGAATACGATCGGGCAGTTCCACTGTCCGCCGCTCATCTGGCGGATCTTTGCTGCGTTATTTATAATCTGATCGATCCCAACCAATGAGAAATTGAATGTCATATACTCTACAATCGGCCTGTTTCCGTTCATTGCAGCACCTACAGCAATCCCTGTAAATCCAAGCTCGGCGATAGGAGTATCAATTACTCTTTCAGGACCAAATTCATCAAGCATTCCTTTTGAAGCTTTGTATGCACCATTGTATTCTGCAACTTCCTCCCCCATTAAAAAGATGGATTCGTCTTTACGCATTTCCTCGCTCATTGCCTGTGCAATTACCTCACGAAAAGTATATTCTGCCATATTTATTTGAAAAATTTAGAGTACAAAAGTAGTGTTTTTTTATTATTTACATAAAAAAAACGACATTTCATTTATTGAAATGCCGTGTATTAATTGTAATTAATCCTGATCAGGTTTAATTAACTTTCTGCCAGGTCTGTGTTCTTCCAAAAGCAGAGATTCCCAGATACCCTCTTACGTTCAGCTTATCGCCTTCTCTTTTGATGGTACATTTGTAAGTTTTTCCGCTTTTAGGATCGGTAATCGTTCCGCCGGTAAATTCGTTACCTTCTTTTTTCAGCCCTCTTATGATCTCCAGTCCGAGGATCGGCTTATTTTTACGGTCGTCCTTGCATTCCGTACAGTTCGGATTGGCGGGCTTGATCAGCAATTGGGATACTTTTCCGTAATACTGGTCTCCTTTTTTATAGATTTCTACAATAGACTTCGCCTGCTTTGTTTCATCATCTATGGTTTTCCATTTTCCTTCGATCTGCGCAAAGGTCATCACACCAAATAATGACAGGGCGAAGGTTAACAATAGTTTTTTCATAATCTTATCTTTTAATTGAGTACAGTTTTTTTGTTCTACGTATTGCTAAAAATATAAATTAATTTTAAAACTGCAAAAAATTTTATTATACGAAGCATATATTACAAAGGATATTCCAAAAAAACAAGAATTTCGCTGTTATTTTATTTAATGCAGCTTTCTATTGATTACCCGGTCCATGTAATCCTGATACCAGGCTTTTGCGACCTTTTCGCCCCGTGCGACTTCATCATTTCCTTTAAGCTGCGAGATCAGGTTTTTTTCCAGTCCGAGATCATCTTTACTGAAAATGCCTACAACCTGCTTCCCGTCGAAACGGTAAATATAATTCCCGATGATAAACTGCTCAACGGTTCCGTCTGAATTGGCAATGATCGGCGGATATTGTTTTTCACTGACCAGGCTCCTGCCCCAGCTTCTGATTTTTTTGTTGTAACCGATTAAATCTGCCAGTGTAGGATAAATATCGATCTGCTGAGCCAGCTCCTGATTTACCCCTTTTAAATGGTATTCCGGATTGGGAGAATACAGGATCAACGGAACGGCAAACCGGTTCATGGCTTTTTCGTACTCGGAATAATACATTTCGTTGGTATGATCTCCTGTAAAGACAAAGATCGTATTATGGTACCACGGCTGTTTTTTTGCCGTTTCAAAATATTTTTTCACGGAATAATCCATATACTCGATCGGTTCGTGCATCACGATTTTTCCTTTTTTAAATTTTCCCTGATATTTTTCCGGGATTTTAAAAGGATGATGCGAGGAAGCGGTAAAGACAGTTGCCATAAACGGCTGCTTTTTGCCTACATTTTTTGCAAAATACTGTAAGAACGGTTCGTCCCAGATCGCCCAGATCCCATCGAAATCCTGGTCGTTGTTGTATTCTGTCTTGCCGAAATAATGCTTAAAACCCAGAATGTTTCCAAAGCCCAGGAAGCCCATAGAACCGTTCGGAGCTCCGTGATAAAAAGACGTATCGTAGCCCATATCGTTGCAGACTGAAACAATCGACTGTATCTTCTGGTTGGAATACGGCGAACTGGTAAAGGCATCGGTAAGGCTCGGAATCCCGGCAAGCACGGAACTCATCCCGTGGATCGACTGCCGTCCGTTGGCAAAGGTATTCGGAAAAATAAGGCTTTCATTGGCCAGACTATCGATGAACGGTGTGTAGGACACGTAGCCCTTTATTTTTTTATCTTTATTAAAAGCTCCCGAGTATTCTCTCCCGAAAGATTCAACGATGAAGATAACGATGTTCGGTTGGTCCGTTACCCTCCGTCCGTATTGCTTGTATGGATGGATATTTTCATCAATAAACTTCTGATCAACAAAATGAACTTCTTTGAAATTGTTCGTATTTAATGTCCTCAAAAACGAGAACGTGCTGTTTAAAACGACATTTCCCTGCGAAGGCAACTTTACGAAGCGGTTGGCATCCACTAAATTGATGGGTCTTGTGCTGTGCTTAAAATCTCCCCGGATCCCTCCAACCGCCAGAATTGCCGTAATGCAGAGCACCAGAACAGACCAGATAAAATACGGCACCAGTTTTACCGGTTTCCGTTCATCCACTTTTACCTTTTTATAAAGAAAAACCCATAATGCCATCAAGGCCACGAACCACAGCAGGATAAAAGGATTCTGAATAATCGAAGCCGTAAATACCCGGAACATATTGTCTTCATGCCTGGCTACCTGTATGGCTGCCGACGTCAGCCTCATCTGGGAAAATTTGAAATAGACAAAATCACCGAAATTCATAGCATAGGCAATCCCGTTCGTAATAAAGTACAGCCAGAACAGGAATTTCTGGTAACCTTTCCTCGTATTCACGACAATCGGAATAAAGCTCAATAAGATAAACAGTGCATTAACATACAAAATGGCTGTCGTATCGAAGGCGGTCCCGTGAAAGGCCAGGCTGAAATATTCTGATACTGAATCTATTTTAATCAGCCCTCTGTTGAAAAACCAGAACAGGAATCTTGCGATCTGGTAGAAAAAATAGGCCAGGAAGATCCTATACAAAAGCACCAGAACCTCCTGTTTTCTAAATTCTTTAAACAATTTCATGGCGCAAATTTACAAATTAATGTAACAGTTTATTAATGTAACAATTTAACAATGTAACAATACGATAATTTATCGATTTAAAATACAGCCATGTAATACAACCGCTGTGCAGCAATGAAATCTGTATTTTTTTCAATTAAATATGCTAAAAGTATATTACAGCAAATTAATAATTGAAATTCCCGGCTTGAAGTTATAATAAACAATTAATCATCGTTAAATTATTATTTGAATATTCTCACTATATCGATACATTGCTACACTGTTAAATTGTTACATTGATAAATTGTTTTAATTTTGTATTTATGAATTTTATTAAAAATAATCTGGCCAACGCCATTACGCTGGGAAATCTATATTCAGGATGTGTAGGCGCCATCCACCTTATTCTGGGCGATTATCAGACAACGGCAATCTGCATTATATTCTCCCTGGTCCTGGATTTTTTTGACGGTTTCGTGGCAAGGGCACTGAAGGCAAATTCCAATCTGGGAACGCAGCTTGATTCCCTGGCGGATATGGTAAGCTTTGGTCTGGTTCCGGGGTTAACCATGTTCAAAATACTCGAGCCGTTCGGAACTGATCTGTCAGGATTTTCTCTGCCTTTTGAGATTAAATATTTCGGATTATTAATTACATTATTTTCTTGTTTGAGACTGGCAATTTTTAATTTAGATGAAGATCAGAAATACTATTTTAAAGGATTAAATACGCCAAGTAATACTATTTTGATTTTTGGGATTTATTACATTTTAAAAAATGGAATTCATTATTCAAATGACAACCAGTTCGGTTCATCTTTTATTATTGCAAATATTGGATTATTACCCGCAATTATTTTAACAATTCTCAGCTCTTGGCTTTTGATTTCTCCGATCAAAATGATCGCCATGAAATTCAAATCGATGAAGTTGGAGGATAATTATCCGAAGATAGCTTTACTCATCGGTTCGATTATTATTTTAATTATCTTTAAAACGGTTGGAATTCCGCTAGTGATTATTTATTATATTTTAATCTCAATTATATTTCAGAAACAACTAAAATAAATGATGTGTTGAATAATGGACGTTTAAATCCATTTTCAAATTAACACATTCTCAAATTTTCAAATTATAAAAAATGAATTTAAAACTCTATAAACCTCTATGTATCTTTGATCTTGAAACTACAGGAACCAACATCGGGAGAGACCGGATTGTAGAAATCTGTATTTTAAAGGTAAATCCCGATGCTTCACGGGAAAGCAAGACGTGGAGGGTAAATCCTGAAATGCCGATCCCCAAGGAGTGCAGCGAGATCCACGGAATTTATGATGAAGATATTAAAGATGCACCGACCTTTAAAGAAATCGCTGCCAAAGTAATGGAAATGATTTCGGGAGCAGACCTGGGCGGCTTCAACTCGAACCGTTTTGATGTTCCTTTGCTGGCCGAAGAACTGCTGCGCGTAGGAATGGATTTTGACCTGAGTAAATTTAAACTGGTGGATGCCCAGACGATTTTCCATAAGAAAGAACCGAGAAACCTGAGTGCCGCCTACCAGTTCTACTGTGGAAAGAACCTGGAAAATGCCCATTCTGCGGAAGCCGACGTGCTGGCTACTTTTGAAGTACTGGATGCGCAGATCGGAAAATACGACGACATCCCGAATGAGATTGCCCAGCTGAGCGAGTTTACTTTCCATAATAAAAATGCTGATCTGGCAGGCTTTATAGGATATTCCGACAAGGGTGAGGAAATCTTCAATTTCGGAAAATACAAGGGGCAGGGTGTAAAAGCGGTCTTTAAGAAAGATCTTGGGTATTACGGATGGCTTCAGAACGCCGATTTCCCGCTGTACACCAAAAAGGTATTTACAAAAATTCAGTTATCGAGTAAATTTTAGACCATGAGCGAGCTTGTAAAATTCAAATTCTACGAAACGGCACTGCAGGCGAACCGTGATAAACAGATTCTTGCGGAGAGTGGTACTATAAAAACCCTATCTCATTTACTATTATCTTTAAAACTTATATTATGGCGAAATTCGTCACTTTGAAAAAATAATTCTCCCAATAAAAAACTCCGCTAAAAATGTTTTAGCGGAGTTGGTTTTTACAAAATGATGATTAGAAATTATAGCTCAGTGCCAAACCAGCACCTGTATTTTCCAATTTAAAATAGGGTTGAAAAGCCGTTTCTTTACCGTTTTCTGTATCTATGGCTTTGTTCAGGTTTTTCTTTGAAGAAATAGCAAAAGGTATTGCTATGGCTACCAGACCTGCTCCAATACCAACCATGCTCCAGCCTTCATTTTTGGTTTTTTCCGTGCGGGCTACTCCATATTGGTCTACACTTACCAGTTTTTCTCCACCGTCCAGTACTTTTATCAGACCATATCCCATACAACCACCACCTAAAGCCCCGAAAATCTGAGATACGGTACTGTTGGTTCTGTACTTCTTATAATACATTAAAGCCTGATCATTTTGAAAGACCTCTTTATACTGAGAAGCTTTATAGGTTTGCCCATCTTTTATAATTTTATTTCTGGATAGGCTTACTTGTGAAAATGCTACCTGCGAGATTGCTAGTAGACTTATTATTATTGTTTTTTCCATGGTCTTGTAATATTTATTACTTTTTGATAAATTCCCAGTAAAATACCTTTTTATACTCCTCCTTAGAGCGAATAATATTAAAAAAAATGCCTTGAAGTTCTTTAATTTCATATGCTTTTTTTGAATCTGTACATTTCTTTTCTATTGTCTTATTTTCTTCTATCTCAAAATAAAAAGTAGATTTTAATTTTGCATAAGAAATATCATTACAATATTCTAAGCTGTTAATATTATGGTTTTTAATATAATCTATTATTTTTATTTTTTCTTCATCAGTAAAATTTATCTTTACTGAATAATTATCAAGAATTTCTCCATTCATACAATATAAATCTCTATACACCCCATCTTTACTATTAAATGTAATGATAATTTCAGTATTATCTATTCTTTCTGTTACAATATAACAGTATTTAAAATCCTGCGAATACAAATGAATAAAGAAAAGATAAAAAAAGATAAAAAATATATTTTTCACAATGATAATTTATTAATAAAATTTTCAATCAGTTATAATTTACAATATGTTAAACGCTCGTTTTCGTATTGCAGACTACATCAAATTAGTAATTAAAAAATTTAAAAGACATATATCTATTAAATATAGGATAAAGTTTTTGATAAGCCATGTCAACTAATTGTTGTTGATAATAATTTAAATTAAAATATGCATCTATAAGCGTTGAAGGACGATAAAAAAGAGGAGGTCTTAGAAGCTGTTTGAATTATTTTTTTAAAAATAGGCAGAAAGGGTTTATATTGTTTAAATGCGAATAAAAACATATAGTTCAGACCTTTCTGCCAATAGTTGGCAAGGTATAAAAAATATTTTACCG
>CAJYXJ010000064.1 GCA_913778085.1 uncultured Chryseobacterium sp. | reverse complement strand
GTTCCTGTTCTGTTTCTTTTACAATAATGTGTTTTGCTAAAGCCATATACAAATTATATTTATGAAAGCCAGTAAGGTATCAAATATACAATTTTAAAACAGACTGCCTTTTAAATATAATTGGTATAATGTCTCGATGTAGCAAAGTAATCATCTGAAGATCATTGATGAATTGCTAAACTGGTACATTGTTAAATTTATTTAATTAACCTATTTTCGGCGGTTGCCAGATTTCTTTTAAACGGTCTGAAAGAAAAGGGTCCGAATATTCGAACGGTAAATTTTTGTTAGATTGGGAATAAGGAATTTCCGCCTGCAGATTTTTTAAGTACGGGGTTTCCATACAAGTGTAGCAGGTAATACAGGTAGAACAGCAATCGTCATTGCATGAAGATTTTTTCTTACCGTGATTTTCTTTGGAATGGGGCTGATGATCTTTTTTGCAGCAGCTCATTTCATAATCATTTTTGCAGCAGGTTTCCTGTCTATTCTGGGCATAGAAATTATCTTTAGGAATAAGGAACATTCCTAAGCAGAAAATAAGCGTTATGATCTGAAATAATTTCATGCTGCAAAAATACAAAATTTATGGTAAAGCTTCACCAACTTTCACGGCGCAGTTGTGCCAAGGCTCTCCGTGCGGAGGGTTCACTGCCGGTTTCGGACCAGTAGGTGCCGGTGCAGCAGCCTGAACCGGTGTGTTTTGTGCAATTACCTGAGCGGATTGCTGGGGCTGAGCGGGTTTGCTGTTCAGAGGCTGTCCGACAGGAATGTCACATCGGTGTCCCGGTTCTCCATGAGGTGGGTTCATGCCTTTCGGGGTTACGGTTTTTGCTTTTCCGCTTTTATCAACGGTGAATTTTCCTGGCTGCAGGGCATTCGGATCGATCTGGATGGCTTGTCCCTGCTGGGTATTTACTGCGACATTCTGTGCGTTTTGCGGTTGTGCCGGAGCGGAATTTAAAGGCTGCCCGACCGGAATATCGCACCGGTGTCCCGGCTGCCCGTGAGCAGGATTCATTCCAGCTGCGGTAATCGTTGCCGTTCCGGAGCCAGAAGTGGTGGTAATGCCCGCCTGGTCTATCAGCGAAGCTTTCGGAGTCTGGTTTACAGGAACAGCCGGCTGTTCAACGCCTGCTTCTTCCGTAATGTAGGTCGCTCTTTCGTCTTTCTTACAGGAAACGGCTAGTATGGATAAGGTCATGAGACCTAATAATGTATTCTTCATATAAAACAAAATTAGCAAAACATTTTGAATTGCTTTGCTAACTTTATATTTATAATGTTTTTTTGAATTAATTCTTAACCAGAAGACGGAATCCTTCACCATGAACGTTGATGATTTCCAATCCTTCATCGTCTTTCAGCAGCTTACGGAGTTTTGCGATATAAACGTCCATGCTTCTCGCCGTAAAATAGTTTTCCTTTTTCCAGATCTTTCTTAAAGCCAGATCTCTCGGCATGAAGTCGTTTCTGTGGATGCAAAGCAGCTTCAGCAGCTCATTTTCTTTAGGGGAAAGCTTGTATTCATTGTCGCCGACACGTAGTTGTCTCAGCATGGAATCAAAGAAAATATTACTGATCTTGAACTGTTCCTGCTCTTCATTTTCCAGGGTCGAGCTTCTCTGAAGGATGGCCTTGATTTTATACAAAAGCAATTCCGTATCAAAAGGCTTGGTAATGTAATCGTCGGCACCCAGCTGATATCCTTTCAGGATGTCTTCCCTCATATTTCTTGCCGTCAGGAAAATGATCGGTGTATTCTTATCTATTTTTTTAACATCTTCCGCTAAGGAAAACCCGTCTTTTTTCGGCATCATTACGTCAAAAATGCAGATATCAAATTCGTTTTCCGTAAATTCTTTCAATCCCTGTTCACCATCTGTTGCAAGAGTAACCTCGAAATTATTTATCGTTAAATAATCCTTCAGCACTGCCCCGAAACTCTGGTCGTCTTCTACTAATAATATTCTGTTGCTCATAATTTTAAATGATTAATGTTAATAGTCAGAATGAACCCGTCACTCTCCTCTTCTGTATTTTGTTTTGGTTTAATTTTTTATCAGCTCATTGGCAGCTTGATCGTAAATGTACTTCCTTTTCCTTTGTGGGAATCTACGATAATCTGTCCTTTATGAAGTTCTACAATCTTTTTTACATAGGAAAGTCCTAGTCCCTGTCCTTTTACATTATGGATGTTCCCGGTTTCTTCCCTGAAGAACTTCTCGAAAATTTTGGTCTTGTTCTGGGTTTCCATTCCCATTCCTTTATCCGAAACTTCAATCACATACAAGTGGCCTTCGTTTTTGGTACGGATCGTAATTTCCGGTGCTTCCGGCGAATATTTATTGGCGTTATCCAGCAAGTTCACCAGCATATTGGAAATATGGAACTCATCGATTTTAAAAGTATAATGGATGGCATTGAATTCCTGAATAAGCTTTCCGTTTCTCTGCTGGACGATCAGGTTAAAAGATTCCGTTGTCCTGCGGATCAGCTCCCGAACGTTTGTTTCCCTAAGGAATAATTTCACTTCATTCCTTTCCAGTTTAGACATGTTCAGCACATTCTCTACCTGCTTTTTCATTCTCAGGTTTTCCTGCTTGATCAGTTCGGAATAGTATTTTACCTTATCCGGATTGGTGGCAATTTTATCGTTGGCCAGGGAATCGGTGGCTACGGAAATCGTCGCCAGCGGAGTTTTGAATTCATGAGACATATTGTTGATGAAATCCGTCTTCACTTCCGCTAGTTTTTTCTGCTTCATCATATAATTGATGGAAATGATATAAATTCCCAGGATCGTCAGCAGGGAAAGGAAGGTACCCAACAGCATCGGCCAGTTGTTCATTGCAAGAGAATAGTCCTTTTTCGGGAAAACCAAGGCTAAGCTGTATAAAGTTCTTTCCTTCTGGTCCGTAAACAGGGGATAGCTGTATGTATTGTTGTCTTTCCGTTCTTTGTAATCCCGGCTTACCACTTTGGTGAGGTTGTTGTTCTTATCGATGATGCCGTATCCGAATTTGGCTGAAATCCCCCGGATCCTGAGTTCTTTGGTAATCACGGAATCCAGGACTTTGGGATTTACCCTTTTTGAAATCGGAAGGTTATTTCCGACGATCTTCGCATATTCCCTCATTGTAAAATCGCCATTTTCAATATCCTGGTTAAGGTCGGCGGTAAGGATGCCGCGGTCGGTTGTATCGCGCTTTATTTTATAGGCCGCTTCGTCAGTATATAATTTGGTAAGCTTAATGGAATCCCCTTTCTGCGAAATCGGGAGCTGGCTTTTTTCAATGATGTTTTTCAGGTAAATGATCTGGCGTTGTTTTCCGGAATCCTCTACCTGCTGAATGGTCGTTAATGTAGGCTGCTCGCTGTTGGCCAGAATATTGTTCCTGAAATCCTTGTTCTCAACATTCAGATATTTATCGAGTTCGATTTCACCAATACTTTTGGTTGTCCCCTCCAGTGCAGAATACACTTTTGAGGAAAAATCCTGCTCCAGGGCGCCATAATAATTTTTCAGCCAATAAAACTGGAGCGTGACAAAGACAATCAGTGAGATCGTCATGAACACCGAAATTATTGGAATGAATTTATTATTCATTTATTGTTTTTTAATAGTTTCTTAAAATAATGAATGTTAAAATTATTATTTTATGATTTGATAAACAAAAAATAAGCCGTTAAATTGTGTAATTTTTCTTAAAACTCTATTTTTTAACATTTATTTAGGAATTTTGAAACTGTGGTACGATAAATGGCAGTACTGAAAATTAAATGTATCTTTAAGGTAAATAAAATATCTCTTATGGAATTCAATATTACTTTTAACAAAGATTTCGATGCAAAAAGTATTTACGTCATGAAAATTTATGATGCTGAAGTATCCGAAGTCTGGGACTATTTTACAAAATCCGACCTGCTGGATCAATGGTGGGCTCCACAACCATGGACATGCGAAACGAAAACCCACGAGTTTAAAGAGGGCGGAACATGGCTGTATGCAATGGTGGGACCGGAAGGAGAAAGGCATTATGCCAAAGTGAAATACGGGGAGATTACCGAACACCGAAGCTTCGACGGCATCGATTCTTTCTGCGATGAGAAGGGAACTCCAAATCCGGATTTTCCGGAAGTGAAATGGCTTTTCGGTTTCACTGGAGTAGAAGAGGGAACAAAAATAACCGTGAATATCCATTTTCCTGATGAAGATACTTTAAATAAACTGCTGGAAATGGGTTTTGAAGAAGGGTTTAAATCCGGGCTTAGTCAATTGGAAGCCATTCTTAATAATTGAAAATGTAATAATTTGAAAATTAAAATAAAAAAATGGAGCGTAGTTTCACGTTCCATTTTTATCTAAGATTTTAAAAATTACATTTTCAAATCAATTCCTCATCCTGGAAATACTGGATGATGGCTTTTTTCATCAGAAGTTGCTGTTCATTGGGCTTCAGTTCCGGAAGGTCTTCCAGCTTATCGAAATGCGGATAGCCATCATCGTCATAATGCGAAAATTTATAATATCCGAAAGGTTCCAACAATCTGCATACGGCAATATGGATGAGGTTTACCTTATCGTCTTTTGTATATTTCTGCTGGCCGCTGCCGAGTTCCTGAAGGCCGATCAGGAAAAGATAGGTTTCAATAGGCGCATTTTTTTCCGTATCAAAATTTTCAATGAAAAATTGTTCTACTTTCTGCCAGTATTCTGCTTCGTTCATCATAGCTTATAAATCAATTCTTCTGATGGTTATTGGTATTTTGGGTTTCAGATTTTGCTGCATCCTGTTTTCTTGCAAGATCCAGAAGCTGCTCAAATTTTTCATCTTTCTTCTCCCGCAAGTATTCCTGTTTCTCAATTCTGCTGATTCTGCTTTTCTGGAAAAGATAATACACTGCAGCAACGCCAATAAAAATAATCAGAAGCGTCATATCTTAATTTTTATTTTCGAGTTTTAGTAAAAATGCATATTCCAACGCATCTTCTTTCAACGATTCAAATCTTCCGCTTGCCCCGCCGTGTCCTGCGCTCATATCAGTTTTGAAGACCAGAAGGTTACTATCCGTTTTCAGCTCCCTCAGCTTGGCCGTCCATTTGGCCGGCTCCCAGTACTGGACCTGGGAATCATGCAGCCCGGTGGTGATTAGTACATTCGGATAATCTTTAGCTTCCACATTATCGTAAGGCGAATATTCTTTCATATAATGATAGTATTCTTCGTCATTCGGATTTCCCCATTCATCATATTCCCCGGTGGTTAAAGGGATCGTATCATCCAGCATGGTGGTTACCACATCCACAAATGGAACCTGCGCTACAATCCCGTTGAATAAAGCAGGCTCGTAATTCATTACGGCCCCTACCAACAGTCCTCCGGCGCTTCCACCCATGGCATACAGGTGCTTTGATGAGGTATAATTTTCTTTAATTAAAAACTTTCCGGCATCAATAAAATCGAAGAAGGTATTTTTCTTGAACAGCATTTTTCCGTCTTCATACCATTCTCTTCCTAAATATTCCCCTCCCCGGATGTGGGCAATCGCATAAATAAATCCTCTGTCCAGGATCGATAACCTCACATTTGAGAAGCTTGCATCCACGGTGTGGCCGTAGCTTCCGTATCCGTACAAAAGCAGTGGCGTGTCGGCAGACTTTTTCGTGTCTTTATGATACACCAGGGAAATGGGAATTCTTGTCTCTCCATCCCTGGAGTCTGCCCAGATCCTTTCCGAAACGTAATTTTCCGGGAAAAATTTTCCGCCCAGTACTTCCTGCTGTTTCAGAAGAATGGTGGTTTTTTCCTTCATGTGATATTCGTACGTTGAACCCGGCTGGGTTAAAGAAGTATAGCCATAGCGCAGGATTTCCGTGTCAAATTCAAGATTGGTCCCGATATAAGCCGTATAAGTAGGATCGGAGAATGGCAGATAATGCGATTCCCGGGTTTTTTCATCGATGATTTTGATCTGTAAAAGTCCTTGCTCCCTTTCCTCAAGAACCAGGTAATTTTTGAAGATCTCAAAACCTTCCAGCAGCACTTCGGGACGGTGCGGAATAACATCCACCCAGTTTTCCATGCTGCAGTTGTCTATTTTTGTTTTTACGATTTTAAAGTTAAACGAATCATCCGCGTTGGTAATGATGTAAAATTCGTCTTCGTAATGTTCCACGGAATATTCCAGGTCATCAATCCTCGGCTGAATAATGGTCCAGTCCGCAAAAACATCGTCGGAAGGGATAAACCGGTGCTCATCCGAAATCGTACTTGAGCTGGCGATGAAAATATATTCCAGGGACTTCGTTTTGAAAACATTTACATCAAATGTTTCGTCCTCTTCGTGGAAGATCAGTGTGTCCTCAGAAGCATCGGAGCCCAGCTTATGCCGGTATACCTGGAATGCTCTCAGGCTCTCGTCTTTCCGGATGTAGAAAACGTGTTCGTTATCATTGGCCCAGACTGCTTTTCCGGTGGTGTTTTCAATTTTATCCGGAAGAATTTCCCCGGTTTTCAGATCTTTGAAATTGATGCTGTAAATCCTGCGGCTTACGTTATCCGTTGAGAAAGAAGCCAGCTCGTTATTTGGAGAAACGGCAACACTTCCCACTTCAAAGTAGTTTTCGCCTTCTGCCAGAACATTTACGTCCAGGATAATTTCCTCTTCGTTTTCCAGGGTCTGGTGCTTTCTGCAGAAAATAGGATATTCTTTTCCATTTTCGTAACGTACGATGTACCAGTAGCCGTTGAAAAAATAGGGTAAAGATTCATCATCTTTTTTATACCGGGCCTTCATTTCTTCAAAAAGTTCTTCCTGCAAAGGTTCCGTATCTTTCATTACTAAATCGGCGTAAGCATTTTCTTCTTCAAGGTATTTAATAACTTCGGGGTTTTCCCTCTCATTGAGCCAGAAATAATTGTCTATTCTTTGATCACCGTGTGTTTCGAGGAGTTTTTCTATTTTTTTTGCCTTTGGAGCTTCCATTCAATATTAATTCTTGTTCAAATTTAGTTAAAAAAAAACCATCTTTCCTGTATGAAAAGACGGTTGCTTTATATTTTATACTAAAAACTTATTTGTGAAGCGTTTTAATATATTTTTCCAGGGCCATGGTCATGGATGGGGTTTCTTTGGTAGGTGCCATTAAATCTACTTTCAGTCCAGCTTCTTCCGCTGCGGCAGAAGTGGTGGAACCGAAAACGCCGATTTTCGTATCTTCCTGCTTGAAGCCCGGGAAATTCTGTTGCAAAGACTTAATCCCCTGCGGACTGAAGAAAATAAGCATATCGTAATCTTTTACATTGATATCGGTAAGATCGCTGCAGACTGTTCTGTACATGATCGCTCTTTTCCAATCGACATTGGAAGCTTCCATCGTCTTTGTAATATCCGGGCTCAGAACATCTGATGAGGGAAGCAGATATTTCTCGGTCGGGAATTTCTTGAAAAGAGGCAGCAGGTCGGCAAAATTCTTTTCCCCGAAGCTGATCTTCCTTTTTCTGTACACAATGTGCTTCTGAAGGTAATTGGCAATCGCTTCAGACTGACAGATGTAACGCATTGTATCAGGAACCGCAAAACGCAGCTCTTCCGCTAATCTGAAGTAATGGTCTATCGCATTTTTACTCGTGAAAATAATTCCGGTATATTGCGTAAGATCGATCTTCTGTGTTCTCAGTTCTTTATTGTCAACTCCTTCGACATGGATGAAAGGACGGAAATCAATCTTTATCTTTTCCTTCTTTGCAATTTCCAGGTACGGAGACGACTCACTTGGCGCTGGTTGAGAAACCAATATAGACTTTATTCTCATCATTGACATTTATTAAAAAAATAATAGCTTCCAAAGCAACAAAAGAGGTGCGATTTGGAGGGTGCAAATATACAAAAATTTATAATACCATTTTTCAGGTAAAATCTTGTTCTTGTGAAATAAATAGAAAAAAACCTTGAAAACGAAGACAAAAGAAAAAAATAACAGATAATACAAAAACATTTCATTTCTGTCCACCGGGAAATAGTAGTGGATTATACACAGGCTAATCAGTAAAAATGACAGGATGAAATAAAATTTGGTTGCGGTAAAATAAAAAACAGTCCATTTTTTTCCGTCTCCGATACTCTGGAAGAACAAAAATCCCAGGCTTGTCCTCACCAGATAAAAGAGAACAATGGCCATCAGGCAGAATCCAAATTTGTTAAGCTGGTAGCCCAGAATCTGCAGTTCTGCCACGAATTTCGGGACCGTAGGAACGTACTGCGAAACCAGCACCGATAAGGTAAGGATGATGACGCAGGACGTAATGACCCAGCTTGGCAGGTTGTTGCTGGCGTCAAAATATTTCTGAAGCAGAAAGTCTCTCAGGTTGGCTTCCCTTTCCACGATATTCATCATAAAAAGATATAAAAAGACACATCCCAGCAATATAAAGATTACCCAATCGTTGTTCTCAGGTATTCTTATATGATTTATAAAGTTTTGTGATAGCGGCAACGTAATTTTTTTGCAAAATTATAGATTATTTTGTATAAAATAAAAAGGTTAAATAAACTATCTTTGCAAACTGAAATGAAAAAACTGGTCATAATTCCGACTTATAACGAAAAGGAAAATATTGAAGATATTATTTCCGCAGTTTTTGCACTGGAAGATGACTTTCATATTCTGGTAGTGGATGACTCGTCTCCCGATGGAACGGCGGAACTGGTGAAAGAGCTGCAGAAGAGGTTTCCGCATCATCTCCACTTGTCTGTAAGAAAAGTGAAAGACGGTCTTGGAAAAGCTTATATCCACGGCTTCAGATGGGCCATCGAAGGTAATTATGATTATATTTTTGAGATGGATGCCGATTTTTCCCACAATCCCAATGATCTTCCGAAACTGTTTGAAGCCTGCCTGAATGCGGATATGGCCATTGGTTCCCGGTATTCTAAAGGGGTAAATGTGGTGAACTGGCCGATGGGAAGGGTGCTGCTGTCTTATTTTGCTTCAAAATATGTTCGTTTTGTTCTGGGTCTTTCAATCCATGATACGACAGCGGGTTTTGTCTGCTTCTCGAGAAAAGTGCTGGAAGAAATAGGTCTGGATAATGTAAGGTTAAAAGGATACGGGTTTCAGATTGAAATGAAATTCAGGGCCTTTAAAAAAGGATTCAAAATTGTGGAAGTGCCTATTATTTTTACCAACAGGATCCTTGGGGAAAGCAAAATGAATGGCGGGATCATTCATGAAGCGGTTTTCGGAGTATTGAATTTAAAATGGAAATCCCTGATCAACAGATTATGAAAAAAATGTTCTTCATTTTTGTCCTGACGGGCCTGTTTTCCTGCGGAGACTACATCGACAAGCCTAAAAATCTGCTCTCCAAAGATCAGATGGCAGAAGTGCTGGCAGACCTCGCCATTAATGACCAGGCCACCTTTATTTATCCGAATTCCAATCTGGAAGCGGGGACACGTTATGTTCTGAAAAAGCACAATATAAAATCCGAAGATTTTATCGCCAGCTTCAAATATTACGTCGTAAAGGAAAAAATGCAGGCGATTGCTGAGGATGCACAGAAAATCGTATTGGAAAAAGATCCGAAAGGGGATCAGTATGTAAAAGATAAAAAAAATAAACCGGGAGAACTTCAGCCTCCTCCCGTTTTATCAAGATAAGGAAAGGAAAGATGCAAAAGTTTTTTAATATAGAAAAAACCTCTGAAGGAAAAGCAAGAGCGGGAGAACTTACTACGGATCACGGTAAGATTCAGACCCCGATCTTTATGCCGGTGGGAACGGTAGCGAGTGTAAAGACCGTTCACCAGAGGGAATTAAAAGAAGATATAAAAGCGCAGATCATTCTGGGCAACACCTATCATTTATATCTCCGTCCGGGCATGGAAACCATGCAGGCAGCAGGAGGGCTGCATAAATTCATGAACTGGGATCTTCCTATTCTCACGGATTCGGGAGGCTTTCAGGTATTTTCGCTTTCAGGGACAAGAAAAATGTCCGAGGAAGGCGTAAAATTCAAATCCCACATCGATGGAAGCGTTCATTTATTTACTCCGGAGAAATCCATGGAGATCCAACGCCAGATCGGAGCCGATATTTTCATGGCTTTTGATGAATGTGTGGCGTATCCGTGCGATTATAATCAGGTAAAGTCTTCAATGGAAATGACCCACCGATGGTTGAAGCGATGTATGGATTGGAATGAAAAGAATCCTGAACTGTACGGGCACAAACAAACATTTTTCCCGATTGTACAGGGCTCCACTTTTTCGGATTTAAGAAAAATTTCTGCGGAAGTTATTGCTGAAGCGGGTGCAGAAGGAAACGCGATTGGAGGACTTTCCGTCGGAGAGCCGGAAGAAGAAATGTACCGCATTACCGATGAGGTAACCGATATTTTACCGAAAGAAAAGCCAAGGTACCTGATGGGAGTCGGTACTCCTTGGAATATCTTGGAATCCATTGGATTGGGGATTGATATGATGGATTGCGTGATGCCGACAAGGAATGCACGAAATGCCATGCTTTTCACCTGGAAAGGCGTCATGAATATGAAAAACGAAAAGTGGAAGCAGGATTTTTCGCCGCTTGACGAATTCGGAACGAGTTTCGTAGATCAGCAATACTCCAAGGCATATGTAAGGCATCTGTTTGTTTCCAAAGAATATCTGGCCAAGCAGATTGCTTCCATTCATAATTTAGCTTTTTATCTGGATTTGGTAAAAACGGCAAGAGAGCATATTTTAGCAGGAGATTTTTATCAGTGGAAAGATTCTGTAGTTCCGGTGCTTCGCCAGAGATTGTAATAGAGAAACAAGAAAACCTGACAGGAATAATAAAATAAAATTGCAGTAACATGCTGAAGATCATAGACCGATATATTGTACGGAAATACCTTGGGACATTCAGTTTCATGCTGATCCTGCTGTCGATTGTGGTTTTGGTGATTGATGTGCAGCAGAAAATCCCCAGGATTGAGAATGCCACGGCGATTGATCCAAAGCTGAATGTTACCTATTTTCTGATCCATTTCTATCCGTTCTGGATCATTAACCTGATCATGACCTTCCTTTCGATCCTGGTCTTTATTTCGGTGATTTACTTTACCTCCAGGATGGCCAATAATACGGAGATCGTAGCAGTAATCAGTAGTGGAGCCAGCTTCCACCGGTTTGCCAGACCTTATCTGCTTACCTCATTGTTTATTGCGATTTTATCGTTGGGGATCAATCATTTCCTTTTGCCGTGGGCCAATATCCAGAAAAACCAGCTGGAGGCATACACTTATAATGCAACGAACAAGGAGAAAGTGCTTGGAACGGCTCCTGTTTCCGCACAGCTCAGCAAAACCGAGTATATCTTCATCAATACCTGGAACAAAAGGGAAAAAAGAGGATCGGGATTCCTTTACCAAAAGTTTGATAAGGACAGAAAGATGATTTATGAGCTGAAGGCTTCCGATGTATCCTGGGATAAGGATAAAAAAGTCTTTATGCTGAATTTATATACCGAAAAAACCATCAATAAGGACAATACAGAAAAGCTTTCCAATGGTTTCGATATGAAGAAAAATTATGGTCATGATCCCGAAGAACTTTTCCCGAACGAATTATTAGGACAGAATAAGACTACGCCTGAGCTTTTAAAATTCATCCGAAGGGAAACCGAAAAAGGGAACAGCAATTTGAATGCGCATCTGAATGAGCTTCATCAGAGGACTTCTATGCCTGTTTCCATTGTGATCCTTACTTTCCTGGCACTTTCCCTTTCTTCCCAGAAGAAAAGAGGGGGACTCGGCGTCAATTTAGCATTAGGGATTTCCCTGGCTTTTGTTTTCGTATTTTCTTTTGAGGCATTAAAAGTAGTTTCCGAGAACAAGAGCATGTCTCCGGCACTGGCCATGTGGTTTCCGAATATTGTTTTCTTCCCGCTTGCTGCTTACCTTTACATTAAAAGGGCAAATCAGTAAAGAAGCTTTATTTCTTTGTGATAGAAGGATTGCAGGCCGTCGTCTTCCAGTTCGATCCACAATTCGCCTTTTTTATCAGCATTGCGGATAATGCCGTTTTGTCGCTTTCCATCTTTCTCAAAAACGGAAATTTCATCTTTTCGGAAAAGGTTTTGGTTAAAAAGATTCATGATTTCCTGTTCGGAAGGTGAAAATTTTAACTTTTCTGTCAAAAAAATATCTAATTGCAAAGCAAATTCATGCAGCTCGAAGGACTTTCCCGTTAATGTTAAAAGCGATGAGGCATTCGAAATTTCACCGAATGTTTCCTGAAGAACGTTGAATCCAGCTCCGATGATGAAATAATTATGATGGTTGATCTTTTTCTTCTCAATTAAAATGCCGACGACTTTTTTATTTTTTAAGACGATATCATTGGGCCATTTGATTTTCACCGGATTTTCAGCCAGATTGGCAAGGAAATCGCTGATGACAATTGCGGTATAATAATTGAACAAGACATCGGAGCCCGTGAAATTTTCAGTCTTGACGGCCAGCGTATAAGCCAGATTTTTTTCAGCCGTTGAAGACCAGGTATTTCCATACTGTCCACGGCCTTTCGTCTGATTGAATGTATATACTGCGGTAAAATCTGAATTTTCATAAGGTAAAAACTTTGATATTTCGTCATTAGTAGAAGAACACGCGTTCAGATAAAATAGTTGACTCATTTAAGAAAACTTTAAGACATTCGGGGGCTAAAAGTAAGGCTAAAGTAAAAGAAAAACAATAAATTTGCAGATTATAGTATTTTTTAATGAATAAAACAGTAGAAAAACAAGCACTAATAGATAAAATTGTAGAGGCTATCCAGGATGTAAAAGGCGAAGATATCATGATATTTGATCTTTCCAACATCGAAAACTCAGTGGCAGAAACGTTCATCATTTGCAGCGGAAACTCCAATACACAGGTTTCTGCATTGGCAGGAAGTGTGGAAAAGAAAGTGAGAAACGATCTTAAGGATCGCCCTTGGCACGTGGAAGGTACTGAAAACTCCATGTGGGTATTGGTAGATTATGTTTCCGTGGTCGTTCATATTTTCCAGAAGGAAGTACGTGAGTATTATGATATCGAGGAACTTTGGGGAGATGCCGCCATTACGAAAATCGAAAATTAATATTAATTTTAAAAAGTATAAATGAATAATAAAGGATTTAACTGGTTTTTTCCGATCATGATTATAGCCCTTGTGCTGTTTTTTGTGGCCAATTCTTTCGGTGGCGACAGTGCAAAGTCTATTGATGAAGATGGGTTCTTCAGAGAAATGCAGGCGGGAAAGGTTCAGAACATTATAATTTATAAAGACACTGAAAAAGCTGATGTTTTCCTTACTAAAGCTGCCAAAACAGCAACGGTAAACACCAAAGAGAATGATCCGTTATCGGCATTTTCCATGGCTCCGAAAGCAGATTATACAGTGAAATACGGAGACCTTCAGCTTTTTTTACAAAAATTTGATCAGGTAAAAGCTCAGAATCCGGCCATTAAGACATCGAAAGATTATGGCGTGGGTAAAAGTCCGCTGATGGATATTCTGGTTCAGGCATTGATCTGGATTACCATTTTAGGAATCTTTTATTTCATTCTTTTCAGGAAAATGGGAAGCGGCGGAGGTCCCGGGGGACAGATTTTCTCTATCGGGAAATCCAAAGCCAAGCTTTTCGACGAAAAAGAAAGAATTCAAGTAACATTTAAAGATGTTGCCGGTTTAGAAGGTGCTAAAGAAGAGGTTCAGGAAGTAGTGGACTTTTTGAAGAACTCAGAAAAATATACGAAACTGGGCGGTAAAATCCCTAAAGGAGTTCTTCTCGTGGGACCTCCGGGAACCGGTAAAACCTTATTGGCAAAAGCGGTGGCAGGAGAGGCTAAAGTTCCTTTCTTCTCACTTTCAGGTTCAGATTTCGTAGAAATGTTTGTTGGGGTAGGAGCATCAAGGGTAAGAGATCTTTTTGCCCAGGCAAAGGCTAAATCTCCTGCCATCATTTTTATTGATGAGATCGATGCGATCGGACGTGCCAGGGGAAAAAATAACTTTTCCGGTGGAAACGACGAGAGAGAAAATACACTGAACCAGCTACTGACAGAAATGGACGGTTTCGGTACCGATACCAACGTCATTGTTATGGCAGCGACCAACAGAGCAGATATCCTGGATAAAGCATTGATGAGAGCCGGACGTTTTGACCGTTCTATTTATGTAGATCTTCCGGAACTGCACGAAAGAAGGCAGATCTTTGATGTTCACTTAAAGAAAATCAAGCTGGACGATAATGTAGACCGTGAGTTTTTAGCAAAACAGACACCGGGATTCAGTGGGGCGGATATTGCCAATGTGTGTAACGAAGCAGCACTAATCGCTGCCCGTAACGATCATTCTTCAGTAAGCAAGCAGGATTTCCTTGATGCCGTAGATAGAATCATCGGCGGTCTTGAAAAGAAAAATAAAGCCATCAAACCATCTGAAAAGAAAAGAGTTGCTTATCATGAAGCAGGACATGCTACCATTTCATGGCTCGTAGAACATGCGTCACCGCTTTTAAAAGTAACGATCGTACCGAGAGGGCGTTCTTTAGGAGCAGCGTGGTATCTGCCTGAAGAAAGACAGCTAACAACTACAGAGCAAATGTTGGATGAAATGTGTGCGACGTTAGGAGGTAGAGCAGCAGAACAGGTTATCTTTAATAATATCTCTACAGGCGCGCTTTCCGATCTGGAGAGTGTTACGAAGAGAGCACAGGCGATGGTAACAATCTATGGTTTGAGCCCGAATATCGGAAACATTTCTTATTATGACAGTTCAGGCCAGTCTGAGTACAATTTCGGAAAACCGTATTCTGAAGAAACAGCTAAGAAAATAGACGTTGAAATCAGAGGGCTTATCAAAACACAATATGACCGTGCGGTACAGATCCTGACAGATAATAAAGATAAACTCGATGCGCTGGCGACCAAGCTTCTGGAAAAAGAAGTGATCTTCCGTGAAGACTTAGAGGAAGTATTCGGAAAAAGAGCCTGGGATCCCGAATTGACGGAGAAACCGGTAACGAATACCATTCCTACTGCGGAACCCCAAGAGCAGATCCTTGTTAAAGGAAAAGAAGGAGAAGGCGAAATTCAGGCACCTGAAAGTCCTACTCAGATTTAAGCTGAAAATTAAACATCATAAAACCTGACAGTTCTGAAATTGTCAGGTTTTTTCATATTTATCGGCATGTTTTTGGAATTCTATGGGATTAATTTATATTTTTGTATTAAGTTGACTAAAAATAAACGACGTTGAATTTATTCAAGAAGATTGTAAGCAAACTTACCAACCAGCCTGAAGAAGAGCAGAAACAGAGCCTGGAAAAGTTAGGAGACTCGCTGAAAAATGCGGATCTCGACTACAAATTTGCCCAGTTGTTTACACATTCAGGAGGCTTTTTCAATTATTGTGCGGATGAGGCGGAAGCTTTACAGACCTTACACCAGATTATTAAAATAGAAGGGATCCGCAATATGTTCTGCTGGGATAAAGACCTCCAGAATTTTCTGAACGTCGTCAAAACGCCATACACCCCGGAGCTTCAGCCGGTAAATGACGCCAGCTTTATCACCTGTGAGTATCTTATTGCCTATGACGGAAGGATTATGCTTTCTCATAATAATATTCTGCACTATCATTCGTCGCGGCTGCCGGATAAGATTATTATCATGGCCAATGTTTCCCAAATCGTAAGCAACCTTAATGATGCCATGGGAAAAATCAAAAGAAACGGAAATATCAAAAATCTTACATCCATTAGCGGGGGCCATTCCAAACTCGATACTTCTTCGCATACGAATACTAAGCTTTTTTTATTGCTGCTTGAAGATTAGGCATCAAATTATAAATTTAAAATTTTGGACAAAAATCTCATTCAAAGAACCCTTTCAGGACTTGTTTATGTCGCCGTTATCATTCTTTGCACCTCTCCGCTCGGAGCACAGCTGATCAACAGCTTTTCACCGGGGCTTGTAAGACAGGAATATCTGTATTTCGGATTAATTACCCTTCTGCTTGGAGTCGGATCCTGGGAATGCTTCAAGATCATGAAATTCGGGAAAGGGTATGAGCGGTTTGTCATATTCCCTTTGGTTATTTTTATTTTCTACATCTTTTCCAAAAGATATTTCCATTTCGATTTCTTCTTTGATTTCCGGCTGAGTGAAATCCTTGCCATGGTTTTGATTCTGATTGCGGTGGTTACCTTATTTAAATATCCGAATGAGCTGTACTATGACAGCGGAAAGCTTATTTTCATTGTGATTTATGTAGCATTGCCTTTCAGTTTTGCCTTAGGTCTGCCTAAATTTTCGAGATTCGATGACCGTTTTACCCTGGAGGTTCTTTTCCTTTTTGTGCTGATCTGGAGCAGTGATACCTTTGCTTACCTCACCGGGAAATTTTTCGGAAAACATAAAATGGCACCCAAAATCTCTCCTAAGAAAACATGGGAAGGATATATCGGAGGTGTTGTGCTGACTTTAGTTCTTTCTTACTTCATTGAAAAATATCAGTATGACCTGCGTGGAAACTGGATGGTAGTCGGTTTTCTGGTAGCCGCCTTCGCTCCGGTAGGAGATTTGGTGGAGAGCCAGCTGAAGAGAAATTTCGCTGTAAAAGACAGCGGCAATATCATTCCGGGGCATGGCGGTGTATTAGATCGCCTCGATAGTTTTTTAATCTGCGTTCCTGTCGTATATTTGTACTTTATTTTAGAAAAATTTATTTAATCTCATGAAATTACACAGAGAATCGAAAGGAACCATCACCGTTGCCACTTTGCTGTTTATCATCGTTGGCGCACTGGCTATTTATTTTCTTGAAATGTGGTCGCTGGTGATCATTCTGCCTTTACTGGTGGTATACAGTCTGGTATTTTGGTTCTTCCGGGTGCCAAACCGTGATATTTTGGATCATAAAGAAAATGTGATTGCGCCGGTAGACGGAAAAGTAGTTATGATCAAGGAAGTGGAAGAAGATGAATTCATTAAGGGAAAAGCCATTCAGGTTTCCATCTTTATGTCTCCGCTCAATGTTCATATCTGCCGATATCCGGTTTCCGGAAAGGTGGTTTATAAAAAGTACCATCCGGGGAAATATCTGGTGGCATGGCACGAGAAATCCTCTACCGAAAACGAAAGAACAACCGTAGCCGTAGAAAGCTTAACGAATCATCAGGTGGTATTCAGGCAGATTGCGGGATATGTAGCCAGACGGATCGTATTCTACTGTAAAGAAGGCGATGAGGCAAAAGCGGGACATGAGTTCGGTTTTATTAAGTTCGGTTCTAGGATGGATGTTTTCCTGCCTTTGGATACGGAAATTACCTGTAAGATCGGAGACATTACCAAAGGCGGACTGGATGTTATCGCAAGAATGAATGCAGAATAAAAATTGTACGATATAAAATACAAAGGGGAAATCTCAGATTTCTCCTTTTTTATTTTGATATAATCTCAGTAAACGGATTGAGAATTCATTTTCCCGCTACTGGATAATCCTGTTTGAAGATTGCTGAACCCTAGCTGTATTTTTTTAATTTTAATTAAAATTCAATAATAATTAGATTAAATTAAATATTTTATTTAAATGATGGGTATTAATTGATGCTTAATTTATAAATTTGTTTGTTTTTAAATAAATCTAATAAATTAAATTACCGAATGAAAAAAGTTTTACTGTCTCTATTAGTTGTATCCTCTTTCTTTAAAGCGCAAACAAGCATTAACGTCTTTTCACAGATTGTTTTCTACGACGGATATGCAGCCAATGTTTCGCAGCCCGTTCCTTCCAATACCATCAGGCTGGCCAATTCTAGATATACCAGGAAACTCACCGATGCGGAACTCAACAGTTTTCAGAACAAAATCCAGATGAACGTTACCATTGGTGCTTTATGTGATAACTACGACAGGATAGGAGGCGTGCATATTGCCTTGGTTCCTAAAGGGCAGGCATCCTATACCATGAGTGATGCACAGGTGAAAAGATTCGAGGTCGGAAGGTATATTACGCCTTTCATGAACAAAAATGTATCTCCTACGCAGGTTCCTTATTCGTATGATGTTGATAATCTGTATCCCGTTTTCAGTAATGTTGCCCTAAGAACGGCTTACGATATCTGGGTAGAGCTTGACGTTTTTGGCGTTCCCTATGCCGCCAATACACAGGTAGCGGGCTGTGCCGGCAGGAATGATGTATTCGCGGGAACATTAACTTTCGTTACATTCAACGATCCCACGATCAATAATAATTTCAATACGGTTATGCCGCTATTGGATTCCAGCCCGTTGAATAATTATAATAATACGGATGTTTCAGGCCAGACGGTTCGTCTCGTTAATTTCAATCTTACGCAGACGGCTGCCAACCCTAAATTTTTTATCGTGACATCGCCGCATGGAGCCGGGACCAATGGAGAGGAATATGTGAGAAGACAGAATTTCATATCTTTAGACAATACCCAGGTATTGACCTTTATGCCGGGAGGAAAATCGTGTGAACCTTACCGGATGTACAATACCCAGGCAAATGGGATCTATGGATCTACTCCTAAAACGACAGCCTGGTGGACGGCATGGAATAACTGGTGTCCGGGCGACTCTGTCCCGATACGCTCTTTCTCGGTAGCTTCTCTGTCTGCCGGAAATCATCTCCTTAAATATGAAGTGCCGGATGCTGAATTTTTCAATCAGGACGGGCAGATCGTTTTATCGATGTATATGCAGAGCCTGAGCCAGAATCTTTCGGTAAAAGATGTTGCGACTACTGATGTTTCCATTTATCCTAATCCTACTACCGATTATGTAACGGTGAAAGGGCAAAAGAAGGTAAAGCTGATGTCGGTGCTTTCAACGGACGGCAGGAAACTTTCGGAAACTGCAGAATCCTGGGCAGATCTGACGGCTTATCCTACCGGAACCTATATGCTGGACATTATACTGGAAGGTGGGATCCGTTTTACCCATAAGGTAATTAAAAAATAATTTTTCAACTAAAAAAAAGAGAAAGCCATTTTGAGCTTTCTCTTTTTTTAACAAGATTAATTGTATTTAATCGAAATTCTGGAGTTCCACAAGCTTGTGGTATACGCCTCTTTTGGCGATCAGATCATGATGGGTTCCCTGTTCCACGATGTCTCCTTTTTCCATTACAACGATCCAGTCGGCTTTCTGGATGGTGGAAAGGCGGTGGGCAATCACAAGGGAAGTCCTGTTTTCCATCATCTTTTCTAATGCATCCTGTACAAACCGTTCAGATTCCGTATCCAACGCGGAGGTGGCTTCATCAAGAATCATGATCGGAGGGTTTTTCAGGACGGCCCGGGCAATGGAAATTCTTTGCTTTTGCCCTCCTGAAAGTTTTCCACCTGCTTCACCGATATTTGTGTCATATTGATGTGGCAGATCCATAATAAAATCGTGAGCATTGGCAACTTTTGCAGCGGCCTGAATCTCCTCAAGGCTTGCGTCAGGTTTACCAAGCGATATATTATTACGGATTGAATCATTAAAGAGGATATTGTCCTGGGTTACCAGTCCAAATAATTTTCTGTAATTCGACAGTTTTATATTCGTAATATTTTCGCCGTCTAAAAGGATCTCACCCTTATTTACGTCATAGAACCGGGTAATGAGATTGGCCAAAGTACTCTTTCCGCTGCCGCTTTGCCCAACCAGAGCCACCGTTTTTCCCTTTGGGATCGATAGGGAAAAATTATTGAATACATCCCTGTCTTCATAGGCAAAAGTGATATTTCTGAACTCTACATTTTTTTCAAAAGAAGTGATTTCCTTAGCATCTGCAAATTCTTTGATATGATAATCTGCATCTAAAATCTCAAAGATTCTCTTGGCTGAAACTTCACCCTTCTGAATATTTGAGATCGCCGCCGAAAATGCTTTAAGAGGTTGCAGGATGGTGTAAAAAAGAGCGATATAAGTGATGAATTCGCTTCCTGATAAACCTTTACCCTGAATGGCTAATCTTCCGCCAAAATATACGATCATCCCGATTGTAATAGCTCCTAAAAGCTCACTTACAGGCGATGCTAGAGCTTTCTTCTTAAAAAGCCGTAAAGAAAGGAATCTGATTCTGTTCAGGACTTCATCAAATCTTTTCTTAATCTGTGGAGAAGCATCAAAAATTTTGATAATCTTTAATCCTACCAGTGTTTCATCAACGAAGGAATACATTTTTCCAAGCTCGTTCTGTGCTTCCCCGGTGTCTTTTTTGAGGCTTTTTCCAATGATGGATATTAATGTTCCCATGATCGGAAAAACGATCAGTGTAAAAATCGTCAGCTCAAAATTGGAATATAACAGATACCCCATAGTTATAATGATGACGATAGGGGAACGGATGAGATCAATAAGGCTGTTAAGAATATTCCCCTCCACCTCACTTACATCGGAAGTTATTCTCGCAAAAACATCTCCTTTTCTGGAATTGGTGAAAAATGATACCGGCAGATCCAGAATTTTATCATGTAATTTTATTCTGAAATCTCTGGAAACCCCTGTCCTGGAAAAGGTAAGGTAAAATTCTGATAAATAACTGAATATATTTCTCAGAAAGAACATCGAAATAAATAATATACAGGTAATCAGCAATATATATTCCGGTCCTTTTTCCATCTGCAGCTGCTGAATCTGATAATTGAAGCTGTCTTTTAAAAATGTTCCTGCTGTGGAAATTCCCTGATAAACAGGTTGCGATGATACTTTTTCCGATTCTTTATCGAAAAGAATATTCAAAACCGGCATGAAAAATAACATGGCAATGATGTTGAATAAAGCATACAGGACATTAAAAAAAATTCCGGCTGCGATGGATCTTTTGTAAGGGAGAATATTGTTTATCGCTCGTTTATAATAATTCATTAAATTTTAAATTAATCTGGCAAAATTACGTAAAATTAAAGGATTAGACGTTTTTGATTTTATTTTACTTTATAAAGGTCTGATTTTATTTACTGAAAAAGTTCCGGGAAAAATAAAAACCGCTCAGAAGCGGCTTCGTGTATTAAGTTTTTAAAATTTCACTTTATCATTATACTTCGGGGCAAAATTTTTCGGGGACAGCTTATCCAGTGTTTTTCCGAAATTGTTGATGATCTGGGTTAAATTGTCGAAATCAACCACATTTACATCATCTTTTTCATTGTGGTAATGCGTGGCTTTTGTCATATCAACCGTTGAAAAGGAGTGGGCGATAATTTTCTTTTTGACAAAACTTACATTGTCCGAACGGTAAAACAGCTGCTGTGCTGCGTAAGGATCAGGATTCACTTTTAATCCGTTAACGGCATTTTCATTGAACAGTTCATCCAGATCGGAAAACTCGTCGCCGGTCATAAATAAGGCATTTTTCCCGAACGCAGACTCTGTAGCCACCATTTCAAAATTGAAAAGGGCCGTCATGTTTTCGTAAATTTTATCCAGGTTTTTATCGGTTGAGATCGCTCTTGATCCAAGCATCCCTTTTTCTTCCCCGTTAAAGGCGATAAAGACCATAGAAAATTCAGGGTTCTTCTTTTTAAAATAATCGGCGATGCCTACCAGGGTGGTAATGCCGCTGGCATCATCATCCGCTCCGTTGTAAATATTGTCTTTCGGATTATTGCTTGTCCCGATATGGTCGAAATGTCCCGAAAAGCCCAAGTACTTATCCGTTTTTCCCTTTTTTATGCCACAGACATTATAAGCGGTCTTCCCTTTGTAATTGAAGGGAACCAGATAAGAATTTCCGGTGCAGTATTCCAGGTTGTTTTCTTTGAAAAGTTTGGCAATGTAATTGGCTGCATTTTCATTTTCCTGGGTGCCGATCTCACGGCCCTTCATCTCGTCAGAGGCCAATGTGGAAAGTACGTTTTTGATTCTTTCCTGCGAAACCTCTTGGGCAAAGGTAAAGATGGAAAACAAACTAAGGGTAAGGTAGGTCAGTTTTTTCATATGATAAATTTATGCATAATCTGTCGCAATTTGTAGAGAAATGTTGCAAGCTGCTTAAAAAAGGTTTGATTGTTCAATTTTTGAGAGTATAAAAAAGTTTAATATCAAGATTGGCCTGACATCCATAGTTTGCCTCTGCCCTATATCAATATGTAAAAAATAAAAAATTACTGAGTAATGAGTAAGCCTCTGTAATCTTTTATAAGTGAAACGGCTTTGTGAACTTGAAACATTTAGTTTTCAGAAAAGCTCTGTGGGCTTTGTGTTAAAGTTTTTAAGTTTAGTTAGTAAACATCCATCATATAAAAAAAGAAAAAACAGCTCCTTAAAAAGAAGCTGTTCTCACTCAAAAAAATCGTTGTAAGGTTATCGAAGTCTGTCCACAGATTTTACGAGCCTTTCATCTCTCTTGATATAAATGTTTGCAATAAACAAACAGATCACAGCGATCAATGAAAAAATCGGCTCAATACCCTTCTCAGGAAAATGGATTCCTCCGGATAAATTTAGCAGCCAGTAAACCAATACACCAATCAACAAAGCGTTTATAATGATGCTGACGGTATTCAGCAAAATTTGTCTTTTTCTGTTTTTAAAGCTGAAAACACTCAGGAGCCCAACCAAAACAAGGATTACACATCCGATATCAATTACCGGAATACGGTCTGAAACAATCACATCCTGCGCGGTAACGAACAGGAATACAGCCGCCAGAACAGCTAAAAAAGTCCAAATAGTCTGTATTCTTTGTAACATGAAATTTAAATTCCAGGCAAAAATAGCATAAATTTTGCACAATTCAAAAATAAGTGTAGATTTGCATTATACAAATGTACTTGAAAACAAAAGTCGCCGGACTTACTTTTCTTACTCACAATTAATTACATTTTTTTACATAAATATGTTTAACATCGAAACGTTAAGGTCAAAATCCGTAACGGAACTGACTAAAATCTTAAAGGATTTGGGCGTTAAAGTGGCAAGAAACAGCACTGAAAATGACAAAATCTTTGCTATTCTTGACTTTCAGGCATCAAATCCCAAAGTGGCAAAAGAATATTTCAACACCACGGAAACCAGTGTAACCACTGAACAAAAACCGGCAGAGAAGCCAGCCAAAGCTCCTGCTAAGAAAGCGGCCCCGAGAAAGACCGCAGCCAAAACAAAGGCAGAGCCTAAAGCCCAGGCAGAACCTCAGGCCACAGGGGAAGAGAAGGCAGAAGAAGTAAAACCAGCCCCTGCAGAGCCACAACAGCAGGCAGAACCGCAGGAAACCAAAACGGAACCTGCAGCCGCCACAGAAGAACAAGCGGCAGCGGCAAAGAAAAAAAGAAAAAGAGTATCTCCCGCTAATACCGCCAATACCGAAGTGCTTCAGGAAAAAACAGAAGCTTCCGATACTTCAGAAACCCAGGAATCTGCACCTGCGGAAGAAAAGCAGAACAATAACCCGTCTCAGGTTCAGGCACGTTCTCAGAGAACACAACACAACAATCCGCAGCACAACAACGGAAACCAGAACCGGAATCAGAATTCTAACCAGAATCAAAACCATAATCAGAATCAAAATCCCAATCAGCACAGGCCGCAACAGCAGCATGCCGAAAGGAATGACGATCAGCAACAAAATCAAAATCAAAATCAGCACCATCAGCAGGAACAGAAGAAAGAATTCAGTTTCGACGGTATGGTAAGCATTGAGGGGGTACTGGAAATATTGCCGGATAATTACGGATTCCTTCGATCATCGGATTTCAGCTATATTTCATCTCCGGATGACGTTTATGTTTCTACGGCACAGATCAGAAACTACAGTCTGAAGACAGGGGACACTGTAAGAGGGATTGTAAGGCTTCCGAAAGAAGGAGAGAAATATTTCTCTTTGCTGAAACCTACGGAAGTTAACGGAAGAGACCTCGCCTTTATTAAAGACCGGGTTGCTTTCGAATATTTAACACCGCTCTTCCCGGAAGAAAAATTCAACCTGGCCGGAAACAATTCCACAATGTCTACCAGAATTGTGGATTTAATTGCACCGATTGGAAAAGGGCAGCGGGCGATGATCGTGGCACAGCCTAAAACCGGTAAGACCATGCTGCTGAAAGATATTGCCAATTCCATCGCAGCAAACCATCCGGAAGTATATATGATGGTTCTTCTGATCGACGAACGTCCTGAAGAGGTTACCGATATGGAAAGAAGCGTAAATGCGGAAGTAATTGCCTCTACCTTCGATGAAGCAGCTGAAAAGCACGTAAAAGTAGCCAACCTTGTTTTGGCAAAAGCCCAAAGAATGGTAGAATGCGGACATGACGTCGTGATTTTGTTAGACTCCATTACCAGGCTGGCAAGAGCCTATAACACCGTTACGCCTGCTTCCGGGAAGGTACTGTCCGGAGGGGTGGATGCCAATGCCCTTCATAAGCCGAAAAGATTCTTCGGAGCAGCAAGGAAAATTGAAGGCGGCGGATCTTTAACGATTATCGCAACGGCACTGATCGATACAGGCTCTAAAATGGATGAGGTGATCTTTGAAGAATTCAAGGGAACCGGAAACATGGAACTTCAGCTTGACCGTAAGATTGCCAACAGAAGAATTTATCCTGCTATCGACCTGGTAGCTTCCAGTACGCGTAGAGACGATCTTCTTCTGGACGAAGTAACTTCCCAGAGAATGTGGATCCTCAGAAAATACCTTTCTGAAATGAATCCTGTGGAAGCAATGGAATTTGTAAGCAAAAACATCAGAGGAACCCGTAACAACGAAGAATTCCTGATGTCGATGAATAAATAATTAATTTAATTTTTGTTAAATAAAAAGCATGGATGGAAAGGTCCGTGCTTTTTGTTTTTAGCTGAATTAAATGATTGAATTGAGAATTGCTTTAATAAATGAAGTTTATTTTCAGCCAGATGAACTTAATGTATATTCAGATTAAAGGCTTGGAGAGGGAAGCTGGAAGTTTTCCTGGTCAGGACCACAACCGTTGACTGATTCTAAGAGTACTTTCGTCTCTGTTTAAAATTTTGACTGTTCAGCTCCTTATTTTAAATTGATCTTAAAATTAAATTGATCAGTTGCTGGCTTGCTCCGGATAATTCTGCAACATTGGAGCTCTGAAAGAAATTCTTCTTTCTTAAATCTTTGGGGTGTAATACCCGGTTTCCAGCATAGTTTTTACTTTTTAGATTTAAATAGCCTGAGCGCGAAATAGAATTCGGTCGGTGTGTTGAATTATTATTGATTGGAATTGATTAAATACGACCGGGTTCATGTTAATTGAGAAATCAAAATTCAGAAAACTTTCAGCCTCCCTGCTTCAAAATTTAATTCATTCTAAATCAAATAATCAATGTTAAAGATTTATTAAAGTAATCTGCATTTTTTGACTATGGATCAAATTATGACTAAATTTGAGTAATAACATTAAAAAATATAATTATGTCATTCGAATTACCACAACTAGGATATGCGTACGATGCATTAGAGCCCACTATCGATGCAAAAACAATGGAAATCCACCATACAAAACATCACCAGGCATATGTTGACAACTTAAATAATGCCATCAAAGGCACAGACCTTGAAGGAAAAACGATAGAAGAAGTGTGCCAGACCGGAACCGATAAGCCGGCGGTAAGAAATAACGGGGGAGGACATTTTAACCATACGTTATTCTGGGAAATTTTGACGCCGGGCGGAAGCAAGGAGCCGGTAGGAAACGTAAAGGCTGCTATTGAAACTTATGGTGGTTTTGATAAATTCAAAACTGATTTTTCTGATGCCGCTAAAACAAGATTCGGTTCAGGATGGGCCTGGCTGGTAAAAAATTCAGACGGTTCCGTTGCCGTAACTTCAACGCCTAACCAGGATAACCCTCTAATGCCGGTAGCTGATGTAAAAGGAACTCCGGTCTTAGGACTTGACGTTTGGGAACACGCTTATTACTTAAATTATCAGAACAGAAGACCTGATTATGTTGCCGCTTTCTTCGAAGTGGTAAACTGGGACAAGGTAGAGGAATTATTTAACAAATAATTTTTCCTGTTTTGAAATAAAAAAGGTTCGGCATTGCGCTGAACCTTTTTTATTTTATAGATGTTAATTATTATTTTACAGTCACTTTTTTGCTAACCTGTTTGTTTACAGTATTGATTTTTAATATATAGTTTGCTTTTGGCAGGCTTTGTACATTTACCGGAGAAGAATTTCCTTTTAAAACACTTCTTCCGGACATGTCAAATAGTTCCCACGATATGGTTTTCTCTTTTCCGGAATCAATGTTAATAAAGTCAGAAGCAGGATTTGGAGATATCGTTATCTCATTTGAAGATAAACTTTTACTTCTTTCAATTTTGTCTAAGTCTAATATCATTCCTTTTTGAGATAAGTTTTTGGATTCGAAATCAGAGTTTTTCTCTCTGCATGGAGCTATATAAGCGTGATAATTTGCGCCCAATTGCATCTCGGTTCCAGGTAATAAATTAACCATGTTTCCCGCTTTCATTGTGATGTTATGTCTTGGTCCTAAAGCATATTTTGTTTTGGTTACAATCTTATTTCCCACTTCATAATTGAAGTTTAAGTTCGGTTCATAAGTTAAGGTCAAACTGTCAATGCAAGGGTAATAAGCGATCGGCTCACTTTCGGGAATGAGTTGAGGAAGACCATACTGAGTAATAGCAGATCCTAAATTTATTGAGTTCATATTAACACTCATATTGGTACCGTATACATCGGGATTGTTTATTATTCCCAAGAAATTGCTTCCGTATTTATTGATATAAATGTCACCGCGTCTATTCCGCTGCAGCGCCGTATACTCTGACAGGGCTCCTGAGGAGCCATTAAAGATCTGTAAGAAATTAATACTTCCTGTTGTAGAGTTTACCAAATCAATTGCATATACTGAAGTGTTTGCCAAAAACAAAACAGAACCATTTTTGTTAAATTCCGGAAGATAAGCTTTAATTGAATTGACAGTAAGTAAATAATTATTGCTTATTGCTCCTGTGTTAGAATTAAAAGAGACAATTTGATTGTTAAATTGTAGATTAGAGGTGTTTGTATTATTATACCAAAGTGAGATGCAAATAAGATGTGAAAAATTCGGATTACTTAATTTTGGAGAAGCTTTAATACTAAAAAATGTATCGGTGCTTAAGTTTATCGGAAAATTGAGATTACTAATAACCGGATTTCCATTGGAAAAACCTGAGCTGTCAATTCTATAGCTGTAAAGACGGTTTCCATTAGGAATAAGTACCCAATAAGTGTTTGGGGTAGGACCGGCAACCGCTGTAATAGCTTCTGTACCAAAGTTATTTCCGATATTATCTGTGACAGGAATATTTTTAAAATTTTGCAAAACCGCGCCTAAAGGCTGACCATTAACAACTGATCCTAAGGACATATCGACGATGGAATATGAAATTCTATTAGTTTGACTGACAGCGGCATAACTCCCAGCTGTAACAAAAACAAAATATTGTTTGCTATTAGAAGGGTTCTTTACGATACTAAGTTGTTGAGCTGAATAATTTCCTAGTATTCCTGTCCCATTCTGCATCGGCTGATGTTGACGGTTAAAAATGGTTTGTGAATTTGTATAGAAAAGCAAATTGCCATTCTCATCGCTTGCCGTTCCACATGCTTCAAAAGCAGACATTTGATTATTATTCAAAGTAGCTGGAGTCGTTGTAGAAAAGTTTACCGCAGCATGGTCTCCAAAATACCAATTATCATTTTCTCCCTGGGCACATAAGATTGTATACAGACAACCCATGAGCAAAAGGAATATTTTTTTTATGCTCATAATAATGTTATTTCTTGTTAGCTTCAAGTTTTTCTATTCTTTTCTGCTGTTCTTTAATCAGCTTGTTCTGTTCAATCGTATAAAGCGTAAGTTCTTCTATTTTTTGAAGCAGTTTGATCTGGAACTCTCCGATATTCACGCCTTCTTTTTCCATTTCCTTTGCAGAGGCAATTTCAGGGAGGTGCTTCTTTTCCTTAATGTGTTTTTCAACATCCTCCAATTTCGGCAGGTTATAGTCATTCGCAAATACAAAGTCTGCGGTAGGCGTAAGGGTTACCTTAATTTCCTTGGCTTCTATCTTAGCATTAACCCTCATGTTATCCGCAAAGGAGGACTTTCCGTTTACATCTAATCTGTACTGGGGGGTAGATGTTCCTATTCCTACATTTCCTGAATCATCGATCCGCACTCTTTCGGTGGATACGGTATTTAAGCTTAACCCAAAATATCCGGATAAAGAAACTCCCGGACCGGTACTACCAGACGATCCAATTGGATAAATACTTTGTAACGACATCCCGTAGTTTGAAACTCCATTGGTTTGATCAAAAGCGTTAAAAGCGATGTTCAAAATACCGCCTCCTGTGGAACTAATATCTCCCTGAACTTGCAATTTTGAATTTGGAGATGATGTACCGATGCCCACATTTCCTGTTGAAGAATTAGATGTGGCTGGAGCACCGTTTGGAGAATAAAGTTGTGCAGATAGCACTGCCGATGAGAAAATTGCTAAAACCAGAATTTGTTTTTTCATTTTATTAATTTTAAATGTTAGTTTTAATATTATATACTTAATTCTATCCCTAGTTATACTATTGCGTTAGTTTGGTGTATTTATTTGGTGAGTTCAGATATGATAATTTGAAGGTTAGGAACAATTTGTTTGGGACAAAGTTAAATTGCCAGAAAGGATATAAGTTTATTCTCAATGAAATAAATGTATTGAGAGCAATATTACTATTATGAAAAGCAAAATATAACAATGAAATGTTAAAATAAGAATTATCACTTCGCAGAATAGTTTTTTTCATGGTTATAGTTTAATAAGATTTAAGATAAACTTCTTATTTTCAAATTTAATAAAAAAAGGATTAATTTTCAAAATATTTTATTACTAATTCTTAATTTCTAATAATCGTCAGAGAATCAATATAAATAAAAGTATTATTCTAGATATGAAATGTATGACTTAAATTCAAAAATCAGGAAATTTTAATTATTTAGATTTTTAGAATTTTTTAAAACCTTGTCGTATCACTTCCCGACAAGCCGGTCATCCTCAGGCCATATTTCCAATTGACATAAGCGAAAACCTGGTACAGCTTGTATTCAAACTTCAACCCATATTTTTCTTTTGGGTCATAATCAATAGATGACTCGATCACATTGCGGTACCGTCCGGAAAAATAATACGAGTTCCATTCTGCGACAAGCTGCGTATTTCTGTTCTTTAAATAAGACTCCGTATACTGGCTAACCGGCTTGGCCACTGCATTCAGGAAATAATCAAACTGGGTATCAATCACCGTAAGATCCCATTCTCCGTCTTCGTTTTTGGACGGTTTCATTTCATTCTTTTCCTTATCGTTTTGTGGAGGCACCTGTGCTGAACAACTGAATACAAATAAGAAAACTATTAAGAGAATAATGGCATTTTTCATAAGAATAAGTTATAAAAAAAAGACACTCAAAATGAGTGCCTTAAATTTTTAGGGTTCCTTCTGGAGAACGACAAACGCCGGGAAGTGGTCGCTGTATCCTCCGGTAAACTGATCCCCGTTCCAGGACCGGAAAGGGTAACCCTTGTAATTTCCTTCTTTATTCACCAGATATGGCGGTGCAAAGATTTCTGCTTTATAGACGGAATAATCCTTTGTCACCTGATCTGAGATTAAGTTTTTGGAAACGATAATCTGGTCGAATAAGTTCGGGGCATCCTGATAAGCCAGTGAAGCAACACCTTTTTTATATAAAGGATACATCAGGTTTAAATAAGGATTGGCATCGCTGAGGTCCTTCGTGCTCGGCTGTGCTTTGAGATAATTTTTCAGACTTGAGCTTACCGGGTCATCATTGAAGTCACCCATCGCAAATAATTTGGTGGAAGGATCGGCTGCTCTAACGCTGTCCATCTGCTGCTTCAGCAAAGCAGCGGCTGCATTTCTTTTCGGTAAGGATGCTGCCTCACCGCCTCTTCTTGATGGCCAGTGGTTCATAAAGAAAGCTACTTTTTCATTGTCCAGAAATCCTGTAACTACCAAAATATCCCTTGTATATTCTCTTCTGCCGTCATCACCGAAAACTTTAAGTTCTTTTTTCAGCGAGTTGGTTGGTGTAAATCTTCTTTTCTGATAAATCAAAGCTACGTCAATTCCACGGTAATCGTAAGAATTGTAGTGGATGATCCCGTAGTCGTATTTTTTTAATGCCGGTTCATTTACAAGGTCCTGGATCACCTGTCGGTTTTCAACCTCGATCAGTCCTACAACCGCCGGAGCTGTTTTCGTATACTGCGCACCAAGCTCGGAAATTACTTTGGCTTCATTGGCCAGCTTGGCTTTGTAGACTTTGGTGTTGTAGTTCTTTGCACTTTTTGGAGTGAATTCTTCCGAGCCTCCCTGGTACCGAACCACTTTTTTACCGATCAGGGCACCGTCACTCCATGGTCCGTCGTATTTTTCTGCTTCCAGAAATTTCACCGAATCCAGCGGAATGCTTCTGTGGAAAGCCGGATTTCTAATGTCTTTGGTCCCGTCGATATAATCTGCTGAGCGGATGGTGTCCCAAAGGTTTTCAACATTTAAAAACCCTACGGTCGCTACCTTTCTCAGTTTTCCCTGCTGTTGTGAAAACGCCATTACCGAAAAAGCGATGGCAAAAAAACTCAAAAATTTCTTCATTTTCTAAGAGTTGTATTAATATTATTTAATCTGCAAATTTACTTTTTTTTAACGGATGCTATTTTAAATATTTGTAAACTTAAAATATGGTATTCCTGTTATTTATCTATAATGATTCTTAAAAGTTTGCAATGTTAAGAAAAAATAACCTTAAAAAAGTTGTAAATTATAAATTTTGACTAAATTTGTCGCCCCAACTTTTAAACTGTTGAGAATTAACAAGAAAAGTATTTAAAAAATAAATATACTCATGATTAAAAAACTATCATTAGTCTCTTTATTTACTTTGCTTCCAGCATCATACTATTTTGCACAGACTACAGTCTCTGCTTATTTAAAGGATGCCGAAGGAAAGCCCGTTGAAAGGGCAGAAGTAGATCTGAAAGGGAATGACAATGATGTAACGGCTGACAAAATCGGATATTTCCAGTTTGTAGACCTGAAGCCGGGGCATTACCAAATTGTGATTACAAAACCGAATTACGAAACCAAAGTAATGGAGTTTGATGTGATGGACAATGAGAAGAAAAAGGATTTAGGGACAATCACCCTTTATTCTGCACTTACAAGCGCGGATCAAGGTTTAGCTATTATTGACAGTGATGGTGATGATGAAGACAGCAACAGCGGACAGGCTTCTACGGTAGGCTTATTACAGTCATCCCAGGATATTTTCAGCAGAATCGCAGCGTTTGATTTAGGGTTCTATTGGTTCCGTCCGAGAGGAATCGATGGCAGATTCGGAGAAACGATGCTAAATGGAGTTTCGATGATCAAGTCTGACAATGGTAATGTGGATTTCGGAAACTGGGGTGGTCTTAATGAAATTACAAGGTATCCTGAAATTTCAGCAAACCATTCTCCTTCAGAATATGCTTTCGGAGGAAACAGTTCGGTGGTGTATAAAAATACAAAAGCCAGCGAGTATAGAAAAGGATTTCAGTTTACCCAGTCTTTAACAAACAGAAATTACAGAAACAGAACGTCTCTAAGATACAGCTCAGGAATGAGCAAAAGCGGATGGGCATTTACTGTAATGGGTGCCCGAAGATGGGCTCAGGAAGGTATCCAGGAAGGTACATTCTATGATGCGTATGGTGCTTATCTGGGAATTGAAAAGAAATTTAGCGATAAACATTCGATGACGTTCAACTTCATCGGTGCACCTTACAGAAGATCTACGGCAAGCCCAAGTACTCAGGAAGTCTATAATTACAGAGGAGTACATTATAATTCCTATTGGGGATATCAGGATGGAGAACAGAGAAGCGAAAGGGTAAGAAAAGGATTCCAGCCGATCTTCCAGATCCAGGATTTCTGGAAAATCAATAAAAATAACAGTTTATGGACTTCCGTTTCCTATCAGTTCGGGAAAGATAAAGGATCAAGACTGGATTGGCAGAATGTACAGAATCCATCTCCTACTTATTACAGAAACTTACCGAGCTATTATGATTTCTTAGATCCTAATGCATCGGTAGTGGATCCTACTGGAGCAATGACAACTGCTCAGGATGCTTTCCAGACTTCTTTAAGAGGCTGGACCACCGGTGATCCGAATGTTACCCAGCTGAACTGGGATAGATTATATCGTAGAAACATGCAACAGCCTGCCGGAAACTATTACGGACAGACCGGAAGAAGAGCATTGTACTATCTTGTAAATGATGTAAGCGACGATAAGATCTGGAATGCAGCTACCCATTTTGTACATAATTTCAATGACAATACGAAATTTTTGTTAAACGTATCTTATCAGAATTACCGTTCTGAACAGTATAGAGAGGTAAACGATCTTCTTGGAGCTGACTTCGTATTGAATAGAGATCCTTTTGCAGCGACCAACCAACCTGGAAAATCCGGTTTATATAATCAGGGTGAAGAAAATGTAACGAAAAAAGTAGGGGATAAAATGACCTACGACTATATTTTCAGAAGACAGGAAGTGAAAGTGAACCCGGGAGTACGATTTACCACAGGGGCTTTTGATGTATTTGTATCCGCATTGGCAGGCTACTCAACTTCCAACAGAGAAGGATTATTCAATCATTATCTGTATAAAGATTCATTCGGAAAAGGAGCTGACTATAACTATTGGAACTATGGTCTGAAAGGACAGGTAGTTTACCGATTGAACGGTCGAAACTTCTTCGTATACAATGGCGCTTATTATAATCAGGCACCTTATCTGGAGGATTTATTCGTAAACCCTAGGGTAAATGGATCTGTGGCACCTAATGTAAAAAGCATGACGGTAAATGCCAATGATTTAAGCTATGTTATTTCTTCTCCTTTCCTGAAAGTAAGATTAACGGGATATCTGGTGGATACGGATAATGAAACTACGGTTCAGAGGTTCTTTGCAGACGGTATTCCGTTGAAGAGTGTGGATGCGGACGGTAACCAGACAAACGTTCAGAGTGCTTTTGTATCCCAGGTGATGACGGATGTGAAGAAAAGAAACATGGGTGTGGAAGTAGGAGTTGATGTAAAAGTTTTGCCTACATTGTCTTTACAAGGTTTGGCAAGTCTTGGACAGTATACTTATAAAAATGACCCGAGAACGTATTTCGCTTCAGATGCGGTAGGTGTGTTCGCAAACGGTCTGCCTTATATCGATTTGGGGAAAGCTTACATTACCAATTACCGTCAGGGAGGAACGCCGCAGCAGGCTTATTCTGTAGGGTTCCGTTATAATAACCCTAAATACTGGTGGGTAGGAGCTAACTGGAACTATTTTGATGAAAACTATCTGGATCCTGCCGCATTGGTAAGAACGGAGTCCTTTGTACAGAACGATGTTACCGGAACACCTTATGCGGGATTAACGGAAGCGGATCTGAGAAAAGTTCTTGCACCGAACAGACTGCCTTCATCATTCTTCCTAAATGCCAACGCAGGAAAATCATGGGTGATCGGAAAATATTACGTTTTAATTTCTGCAACGGTAAATAATATTTTAGATAACAGAAAATATATTACCGGAGGTTTTGAACAGACGAGAAATGCCGTGTATCCTACCTTTGCAGAAGATTTGAACAGAGAGTATACTTTGTTTGCACCTAAATACTGGTACACGCAGGGAAGATCATATTTCGTAAATTTACAGTTTAGATTCTAACAATCAATACGTCAACTATTCTAAAAATTATAAAAATGACAATAAAGAAATACTTAAGTTTAGTAACGGGGGTTGCATTTGCCGCAATTTCTATTACCTCTTGTGTTCAGAAAGACGAGTGGGAAACACCACCGATCAAATGTGAGAACAAATTTGCTGCACCTACCATGACTATGGCAGCATTTAAAGCACAGGCTCCTTCTACTGGGTATGTGTTAATTTCAAATGACCAGATTTTTGATGGCTATGTGGTTTCTTCAGATGAGAACGGAAATTTCTACAAAACGATCTCATTCCAGGATAAACCTGAAAACCCTACCGCCGGTTTACAGATCGAAGTAGACAGATCCAGCAACTATGCGGATTTCCCTGTAGGAGCACACATCAGAATTAATGCAAAAGGTCTTCGTCTAGGTTTGGACAGAGGAACCGTAAAAATAGGTTCTGTGGATCCTACTTATTCTATCGGAAGAATCCCGGCAACGCTTTTAAGCAGATATGTTTCCGGAGTTTGTAACGGTAACGGACTTGAAATAGTAGCCCTTAAACCTTTGGAATTGCCTAACCTCGCTGCTGCAAAGAGTGATCAGTACATCAACACTTTGGTGAAGGTTTCCAATACACAGTTTACAATTGGAGATATTTATCCTAACCCTAAAACATTTATCGATTATGTTGCCGGAGCAGGTGTAGATACGGATAGAACTCTGGAGGATGCTTCAGGAAACACGGTTACACTAAGAAACTCAGGATTCTTTGCTGAAGGTTCTTCATTGCTTCCTACAGGAAATGGGGATATTACTTTTGTGGTAAGCCGCTATAATTCAACATGGCAGATGCTGATCAGAAATACCAAAGATATCAACTTCAAAGGAGCAAGAGTAGATGCCACACCACCGAAAGGAGGTACAGCCATCACTTATTCAGGTTCTTTCCTTGAAAATTTTGAAAGCTATCCGACCTCGCCAACTAATCTTGAAGTATATCCTAAATATGTAAACGATGCACTTTTAGGAAACAGATACTGGCAGCTGAAGACCTTTAACAATAACAAATACATCCAGTTGGGGGCAAACTCAGGAACAGGTCCTTACGTAACGTATTTCGCAGTACCGGTAGATTTTACTGCTGCAAATACCCTGAAATTCGATGTTAATGTTGGATTCTGGAATGGTAATGCTTTAAAAGTATATTATACAACCAACTATACGCCGCTTGGGGATATTACCCAGGCTACGAAAATAGATATCACTTCGGCATTCACGATTCCACAGACGCCTGTAAGCGGCTACGGAACTTTAACACCTGCCGGAACCTACAGCTTCCCGACCTCATTAACAGGTAACGGATTTATCCTATTCGAATACACCGGAAATGGAAGTGGAGTTACCACTACGGTTCAGTTAGACAATATTCAGGTTCAATAAATAAATTTGAATATCCAAAATAGAAAGGCTGCCTTTATCAGGCAGTCTTTTTTTTGAATCGGTGGAACAGAGCATAATTCATGCTAGGGTTGAAAAGATCAAAAGCAGAATTGATCAAGGCTTGAAAAGTTCATGCTCCTGTTTGGAAACTTAATGATTCCGATAGTCCTATTCGCTGGAAAATAACGAATGCAGAAGTTTCTCCTGCAATCTTCAGAATTTTGAAATCTTGAAAATGTAGCTGTGCATATTTCATTACCTGGCCATTTACCAAAAAGGTGTAATCATGGAGTCACGCTTTCTTCTTATAATAGAAGAACTGCCATTGATTAAACTAACCACTTGTATAAACTTTTCTTATAACGAGAAAACCACCGCAATTGCGATGGTTCTTAGCTAATTTAAAAGGTCTTTAAAAAGATACTTCATTTACTTCTTTTCCGCGCTGGAAATTCATTGTTTTCTGATTTCCTTTGTAAGCGATATTGACGAGGTTAATCTGCTTTGGAAATGTGCTTAGAAGAATCGTATTTTTTATTCTTAAGGTACTGATGTCTGAAACGCCTCCCGTTTCAAAATAGACCCATACTGTTTCTCCGCTTACCTGACTTCCCGTAAAAGTAATTGTTTTAGGAACTCCGTTGACGTACACATCAAAATTGTTGTTTACATATTTTTTAACTTCTGCTTCAAATCCTGCCGTATTCGGATTGATTTTTATGGCATCAGAAATATGATTTGTATTCATCTTTGTCGTGAACTTCAATGTTTTGCTTCCATCTATATAATCCACCTTAGTCATTGAAGAGAAAAAGTCTACATACGTGAAACTCATTAACAATAAGCATGTTAATAATCCTGATATAGATAAAACTTTTTTCATCTTAAAAAATAAATTTGCACTCATGGTTATCTCTTTAATCACAAATAATGTGCCAACTAGAAATTGACATTTACGGAATATTTATCGTAAAACGCTTTGATATGTGCTACCGCTTCATCCGCCGTGTCTACCACACGGTAAAGGTCAAGATCCTCTTCATGGATCATTTTTTCTTTCAGCAATGTTGCTTTAAACCAATCCAGCAGTCCGCCCCAGAATTCCGAGCCAACAAGGACGATCGGGAATTTTCCGATTTTATTGGTCTGAATTAATGTTAAAGCTTCCGTAAGCTCATCCAGGGTGCCGAATCCTCCAGGCATCACCACAAACCCCTGCGAATATTTCACGAACATGACTTTTCGCACGAAAAAATAATCGAAATTCATGGAATACGATTTATTGATATATGGATTAAAATGCTGTTCGAATGGAAGATCGATATTCAGGCCGATGGATTTTCCTTCCGCATTGAAAGCGCCTTTATTGCCTGCTTCCATAATACCGGGACCGCCACCGGTAATAATCCCGAAACCTATTTTGGTAATCTTTTCCGCGATCTCAACGGCCATTTCATAATACTTGCTCTCCGGCTTCAGCCTGGCCGACCCGAATATGGAAACACATGGGCCTATCTTCGCCAGCTTTTCATAGCCATCTACAAATTCCGCCATGACCTTGAAAACCATCCAGCTGTCTTTTGTTACGGTCTCATCCCAGGTTTTCTGTTTCAGGCTGTTGTGAAGCCTGGTTTCGTTAGCATCAAATTCGGGATTGATTAAGCTTTCATCCCGGGTTCCTTCCATTCCCATTGAAAATTATTTAAAATGTTTTTCGGCTTCTGTTACGGATTCCGGTCTTCCGACATCGATCAGGATGCTGTTATGCAGAAAACCATGGATGTGCTCAGTCTGCATCAGGTCCAGATATTCTTCCATGACAGAAAATTTGCCTGTTCTTTTTATTTTATCAAAAATCACCGGGTTGATACAGTGAACACCGCTAAAAGCCAACGGCTTAAAGCCTTTGTTAAATTCAGCAAGTCTCTGTTCGCCGGTCTTTACATTCAGCCATCCTCTCAAAACCAGATCACTGTTAAAAAGCAGTTTTCTCGAACTTTCTCTGTCCGAAACGGCTAATGTAGCAAAATCTTTTATCTTTTTATGGTATTCCACAAAATCCGTGATGTTGATGTCGGTAAGAATATCCGCATTCATAATCAGGAAATCTTCGCCGTGATCGAGGAATCTTCTGGCAAAAACCAGGCCGCCTCCCGTCTCCAGCAGTTCTGCAGATTCGTCGGAGATTTCTATTTTACACCCAAAGTTGTCATTTTGCTTTAAAAAATCAACAATCTGATCTCCAAAATGATGGATATTAATGACAAAGTCGGTGATTCCGAAATTTTTTAAATAGCGAATGTTTCTTTCCAGAAGCGGAATGTCGTTTACTTTAGCCAGTGCCTTTGGGTGATGATCGGTAAAAGGTTTCAGCCGCGTCCCTTTTCCTGCTGCAAAAATAAGAGCCTTCATAGTTTATGATTAAATAGGTAATAAATAATGATTGATAACTTTCAAGATGCTTAATAATCATTTATCAATTATCATTTATCATTTATGAATTAAGCTGCTGCTGCTCATCATGGTGCAGGCTTATTTCAACCTGACTGCCGTATTTTTCTTCAATGAAATGAGCAATCTTAATGGCCGAATACACCGACCGGTGCTGACCGCCTGTACAACCGAAATTGATCTGAAGGTTTTCAAAACCTCTTTCCAGATAATTGTCGATGTTAATGCAGACCAGGCTTTTAATCAGTTCTAAAAACTTAGGCATCTCCGTTTTGGTTTCCAGGTATTCCTGGACGCCAATGTCGTTTCCGGTTTGGATTTTATATTCTTCCACTCGTCCAGGATTCAGGATTCCCCGGCAATCGAAGGTAAAACCGCCCCCGTTTCCTGTGTCATCTTTCGGAATTCCTCCTTTCTTATAAGAGAAACTGTGTATATCAATATGTAACATTTTCTTTTAATTATTCTTTTAAACGGTTAATGAGCAAGTCTTGTTCTATGCTAAGTTTTAATTGTTGTCTTTGTCATTCCTTAGGAAACAAAACGCGAATCTTTCCAGATGGTTTTCTAATCCGATGTTGAGATTTGGAATGACAATACCGTGTTTATTGATAAGTAATACTTATTTATTTAATAATCCTTCAATTTTTAACCTCGTTTTTTCCAAGTTCAATAGTTTGATTACTTTCTCCAGTTCGGGATAATCTTTCATCCCGTCCCAGGTATTTACAAATGCTGTTATATTTTCAATTCCTTTTTCGAGGCTTGCGATAAAGTGCGGCTTCCTTTGGATCAGGCCTCTGAACCCATAAGCTCCCAATACCTGAAGGAATCTCATCATCTGGATCGGTTTTACCGAAGCTTTTAGTTGATCTCTGGTTTCCTGATCTTTAAACTGCCGAATGTAAAATTCCAGCATTTCCTTTTTAAAATCTTCCGGAAAATTTGCTTTGGCCTGGAAGAGAAAAGAAACTACATCGTACATCAGCGGACCTCTCATTGCCGACTGGTAATCGATAAAAGAAACTTCATCTTTTTCATTCACCATAATATTCCGGGCCTGGAAATCACGGATCATCACTCCTTTAGGTTCCAGGCTTTGGATGAGGTGGACGATGCCTTTAAATTCTTTCAGCAGGGTGGATTTATGGTATTCCAGTTCCAGAACATCCGCAACGAAATTTTTAAAGTAATAAAGATCATGCGTTACCGGAAGTTCGTCATAGCTTTCGTATTCAAAGGTTTTACTGAAATCTACCTTATCTTTTGTCAGAAGCTGCAGCCGATATAGTTTTTCCAGCGTTTGCCGAACAAAAGATTTTACACGCTCCGAAAGTCCTTCTGCGGTAATGATTTCGGACAACGTCTGCTCTCCCAGAAATTCCTGGATATACATTTTCCGGTCTTCGGAAACGGCAAAAATTTCAGGAGTATTCAACTTTAAATGGGAAAAGATATCCGAATAATACAGGAAACTTTCGTTCTCGTGAATATTTTCGTTGTAGGTAACTATATATTTTTCAATTCCGGTAGCTGCCAGAAAATTAACCCTTGCAGAACCGCTTTGAGCCAGAGTAATGAATTCAGAAGTTGGTATTTCTGTATAATTTTCAAAAAATCGTTGTGCGTAATCAGAAATCATAGGCGAAACAAAGATAGTAATTTACGGTTAATTTCTATCTTTGCAGTATGCTAAAGGATTTCAAACCTGTTTTGGGCATTTTGCTGCGCTTCATCATCATATACCTGGTGCTGCTTTTCGCTTATCAGTTCTTCCTGAACCGGTTTCAGGGAACCGGGCTTGATCCTTTTTCCCGGATGATCGCAGAGCAAGTATGCGGTATCCAAAATTCCATAGGCTTCCCGACACAGTTGTATGACGATGTGAAAGGGGAGCAGGTATGGTTTTACGTAAAACAGGAATATGTAACCCGTATGGTAGAAGGCTGCAATGCGGTATCGGTAATGATTCTTTTCGTAGCCTTCGTCTTTGCGTTTTATAAGGGTGCCAAAACATTTCTTTTCGTATCCGCAGGTCTAATTTTGCTGTATGTGATGAATCTGCTCAGAATTGCAGGTTTAAATATTGTTGTCGCCGACTATAAACAATACGGGAAAATTTCACATGATTTTATTTTTCCTGCCATCATCTATGGAACAGTAGTCGTGCTATGGCTGGTTTGGATTAAATTTTTTGCATTGAAGAAATGAAAGTGCTCAACTGGTTTTTAGTAGCCCTCGGCTTATTGGGATTAATCGGCGTCAGAGTACTGGAAGACAAGCTCTTTTATGATCCTTTCCTCAATTATTTTCATGAAGCCCAGAAGAACATCCCTTTTCCGGGTTTCGAATGGGGAAAATTAATTGCCGGCCATCTTTTCAGATTTGTCTTAAATCTTCTTTTTTCCTGCCTGATCATTCAATTCTGGTTCAGAAACAGACAATGGACTATGCAGGGAGCTATTTTAATAATGATTATCTTTCTGATCACTTTCCCCATTTACCTGTACTGTATTTACGACCGGCTTAACGTCGGATACCTGTTTTCTTTCTATATGCGGCGGTTTGTTATTCAACCTTTAATTTTGCTGCTGATTATCCCGATGTTTTATTACAGGAAACAAATTAATGGATTAAAGTAATATTAAAAGGCCTTCACTTAGCATATTATAAAAATATTTAGTGCATATCTTTTAGGTAAATAATGCGTATATATTTAAAAATTATTAGCTTACTGTAATCTATTAAATAAGATCACTCCATGTTTATATGATACATCATTCTCTGTAATTAATTTTAAAATCAGATAAAAAAATGTCGCCAACTATGTGGCGACAGATAAGTTATCTAAAAGGCTAATAGCAATATCTATTACAAATTACAATACAAAAGTGAGGACTATTAGGATCATCAAGATCTGTAGTAGGAGAGGATGGATCCATCTCACATTGAGATTTTGAGTTATAACATTTTGTCATACTGTTCCATGCATTTACACATTCAGGAGTATAGCCACCTTTAATTGATTTTAAGCCTTCTCTGGACATTTTTTTTAAGTTTTTCATAGTTATGTAATAATTTTGTAAATATTTCCTACTCTTTGTCAAGCTTTTCGGATGCCGCTTTAATCACGCTAAAATAATAAATTTTTCAATACAATGTGAAATTATTAAAATATGTATAAATATTTTAAATTTTGTTAAAAATGTTTCATTGTATCGGTTTCCTTTTTAGTAAAAGTTATAAGAGTTTAATCTAGTAAGATTTAATGTGGATATTGCATAACGAGTTAAGATTTTTTTAGTACATATTTAGATTTTTAATAACTATATTTTTTTTATTCCGCCGTATGCTTTTCCGTGTTGGTCACGTTTTCCGGGGTCCATGTTACTCTTTTTACAAAATCTTTTTCACGGACCGGGCATTCGGCGATCTGGCAGACCGGACAGGAAATGGGTTTGCAGTCGTCCATATGAAAGTTGAATTCAACGCTTCTTCTGGTGTTTTTGGCCAGGAGAATGATCATTTTTTCCATTTCATTATGTGCATCACGAAGGCTGTAATACCACGGAAGGGTAATGTGGGCATCGATGTGCAGGTTCGCTCCGAACTGCTGAATTTTCATGTTGTGGACATCGATCCACTCTGTACGGCGGTTTTCTTCCAATACTTTAATGATCTGGTTGAGCAATTCGGGATCCTGTTCATCCATAATACCGCTTAAAGACTTCCGGACGATTTTATAGCCGACAAAGATGATATAAAGCCCGAAAATAAGAGCCACTACCGAATCCAACCAGTAAATCTTAGTGAAATAGACAACAATTAAGCTGATTACAACACCAAGGGTCGTCACCGTATCGGATTGCAGATGTTTGCCGGATGAAATCAGCACCAGGGAATTCTCGGCTTCTCCTTTTTTAATGGAGATATAGCCTAGGAGGTAATTGATAATGGCGGTAGCGGCAATGATCCATATTCCGATATCCAGTTTGCTTAGTACCTTGCCGGTGATAAGGCTGTTGATGCCTTCATAGATAATCATAAGCCCTGCAATGGCGATCAATGCCCCTTCAATTCCGGAAGTGACAAACTCTACTTTTCCGTGGCCGTACGGATGGTCTTCATCTTTGGGCTTTGCTGCCAGATGCAGGGAGTACAGCCCCATAAAAGCACTGATTACATTCACAATGCTTTCCATGGCGTCAGAAAAAACCGCATCTGAATTCGTAAGCTTCCATGCCACAATTTTTCCTATAAAAAGGACGACCCCAAAAAAGGCTATGAGCTTCTGAAAGGCCAGCTTATCTTTATGTTTATCCTGCTGAATGTTCATAGGTTTGATAAAAAAAAGAATCTCAATTTTGAGACTCTTTTTAGGTTTGTTAGTTTATACTAAGTTCTTTTCTACCAGGTATTCTGCAATCTGTACCGCATTGGTAGCGGCGCCTTTTCGCAGATTGTCCGCCACAATCCAGAGATTCAGGGTTTTAGGCTGCGAGAGGTCTCGCCGGATTCTTCCGACGAATACTTCATCTTTCCCTTCGGAGTAGAGTGGCATCGGGTATTCGTTGTTTTTCACATTATCCATGACCACCACTCCCGGGGTTTCAGCCAGGATTTTCCGTACTTCGTCAAGATCAAATTCGTTTTCAAATTCGATGTTTACACTTTCCGAGTGGCCTCCCTGTACCGGAACCCTCACGGCAGTTGCCGTTAAATTAAAAGTGTCGTCCCCTAAGATTTTCTTAGGTTCCTTCATCAGCTTAATTTCTTCTTTGGTGTAATCGTCGTCTGCAAAAACATCGCAATGCGGCAATGCATTTTTGAAGATCTGGTAAGGATATACTTTAGCAATCGAATCGTCTCCTCCGATTTCCCCATTCAGTTGGTCAACCGCGGCTTTCCCGGTTCCCGTAACAGATTGGTAGGTAGAAACAATCACTCTTTTAAGATCGTATTTTTTATTCAATGGTCCTAATACCATTACCAGCTGAATGGTGGAACAGTTCGGGTTGGCGATGATCTTGTCTTCCTTCGTCAATACCTCTGCATTGATTTCCGGAACAACCAGTTTTTTATTGGGATCCATTCTCCATGCAGAAGAATTGTCGATCACGGTAGTACCTGCTTCAGCAAAAAGAGGAGCAAATTCAAGGGAAGTTCCGCCTCCGGCAGAGAAGATCGCGATATCAGGTTTGGCAGCTATAGCGTCCTTCATGCTTACAATCGTAAATTCTTCCTGTTTATACTTCACCTTATTGCCTACGGATTTTTCGGATGCTACCGGAATCAGTTCGGTGATGGGGAAGTTTCTCTCTTCGAGAACTTTAAGCATAACTTGTCCAACCATTCCTGTTGAACCTACTACAGCTACTTTCATTGATTTAATTAAAAATTGTTTGTTAATATATTATGCCCCGAAGACTCTGGCCCACGGGAACGCGAATGCAAATAAACCTACGGCAATTAATCCCATAATCACTACGGCTAGGGTAATGGTAGGGTTTGTTTTTACTTTTTTGTTAACAATCGTCATCAGGACAGCGGCGATCAGCATTGAAAACGGATGTTCTACATATTGGAATCTCTGAGCAGAATTTTTCATAATTTCACCCATATTAACATTTCCTTGAGTAAAGAAATTAATTAAAAGAATAATTCCCAATATAAACTGCACATGGAAAAAAATCATTGTGAAAAGGGTAATTTTCTTAAGAAACTTATTTACTTTTCCACTGTAGCCGAACATGGTCGTTAAAAGGGCAATTACGAATAGGGTCACCAGAAGAATTTCCAGATATCCGATTCCCTTATGCGCATTAAGCAAAATGTTGTAAAATTCCATAATCTATTTTTTGTTTTTTATAGTACACAAAGATAACAAAAAATCCCGGCGAAATGCCGGGATTAATAGGTATAAAATCTAATGTTTTTACATTGATTAGAAGTTGAAAGACAATGTTGCAGTCCAAGTTCTTCCGAATCCGAAATACACTTGGTTAGCTGTTGCAACTCCTTTATATAATTTCCCTGCTTGCTCGTAAGTTTGAGCTGAGCCAGAAGGTTTATCATCAGCATGAATAGCTGTTAACGATTCTGCTATATAAGTAGTATCGAATATATTATAAACATTTCCTCTAATTGTAAAGAATTGAGAAGGATTATTTAATCTGATTTTATAAGATAGGCCTAAATCAAAAAGGTGATAGTCAGGTAATTGTAATGCTCCCTTAGCTGTAGAGCTACTATACGAATATACATCTAATGAAGAATATAAATTATTAGCATATCTCCAGCTGGCATCAAATTTCAAATCTTTCACAGGAGTTACTGTAATTCCCAATGCTGCTGTCATTTGAGCAGATTCACCAACTTTTACTTTATCTAAATTTAAAGTAGTTTCGTTTGAGTTTGTTCCTGGTAAATTATAAGGAGTATTATCTGCATCATTAAACAAAGTAGCATCTGCAGATCCTTTATATCTCCAATCTCCTACTGAAAACATTCCGTAAGCAGACAAGAATTTATTAAGATTTAAATTTGCATCAAACTCAATACCTTGGTGAATTTCACTGAGACCATTGATTTCAGCATAATATGTAGTTCGTACATTTGTTACAGGATTGGTGTAAGATAATCCCGTTTTCCTTTGATATCTGTCATCCCACGTTGTTCTGTAGAGATTAACATTGGCATTAAATTTAGATGATCTGAATCCATATCCTAATTCTGCACCAAATATCTTTTCATTCGTAGCACTAGGAGAAACTATGTTTTCATTACTTCTGTAAATAGAATTAAAGAATGGCTGCTTCTCATAATATCCAACATTACCAAAAACATTATGGTGCTCATTGATATTATAGTTAGCTCCAGCTTTAATATTGTAACCGATTAGATTTTTATAATCAGTTTTTGCAGGCATAACGGTTCCATTTTTAGATTTTGTAACATTATCAATGATAAAATTATCTATTCTTTGGAAACCTTGGTTAGAAACGGATCCTTGTACAAATGCTGAAAAATCATTTTTTGTATATTCCAATTGTCCAAAACCACCATACCATAATACATTTGAATCATTACTATATCCAATTCTGTTATTGATATCTAACATTTTACCACCGAAAGGATTCCAATTTGGATCTGTTCCATCTGTCACAGTTACAATATTGTTTCCAATATTTTTGTTGGATTTATCCAGATATCCAGATGCTCCCAATAAATCGCTAACAACTTGATAATGATATCCTTGATAATACCGGGCGTCAATACCTGCACTTAATTTTAAATTGTCATTAAAGCTGTGATTGAATGATGAAATTATTCCTAACCAGTTATGAGAGTTTATAGAAGCATTTCTAATTAAAACACCTTTAGTTGGATTTGAAGCTTGATTGGCTGCATAAATTGCATCAAAGTTATAAAGTCCAGTATTTGGATCACGGAAAGTACTTAAACTCTTTCCATTTGCATTTCCAGTAGTATTAGTTCCGCCTCCTCTACCGAATGAAGCATAAACTACTGTGTTAAGTTTAGATTTTTCACTTATTGTCCAATCCCAGTTTAAAGACATTACCGGTTTATGGTAATAATTAACTCTCGCTGAATATTCTCGGCCATTTAAATATCCCCAATCTGAATTGTATTTTCTATCCGGTGTATTGTCGTGATCTGGATTATATAAAATATAATTATCAATTGTTGAAGCATATGATCTTTGATTATGCCATTGTGGAGCACCAGTAATTGTTAATTGGAAGTCATGATTACTACCAGGTTTACTATATCCTAAAGCAAAATAATAATTATATCCTTCGAATTTAGTACCGTCTGCATATGTAGATCCTGCTGTTCTGCTCATTAAGAAAGATGAAGACCAACCTGTTGATGATTTTCCAGTGTTATATGCAAATAAAGATTTTACGTAATCATTATTACCAACTCCTAGAGAAACAATACCTCCTTGCTTTTTATCAGCCGCTCTTGTCAAGATATTAACGGTACCTCCAACCGAAGCAATTGCCAATTTTGAAGAACCTAAACCTCTTTGTACCTGCATAGCAGAAGTTACATCAGAAAGTCCGGCCCAGTTAGACCAATATACAGCACCGTTTTCCATGTCATTCACAGGCATACCATTTACCATTACGGCAATATTATTTTGGCTAAAACCTCTGATATTTAATTTTGAGTCTCCAAAACCACCACCGCCTTTGGTTGCATAAACGGATGGAGTTGTATTCAGGATCTCAGGGAATTCCTGGTTTCCTAATCTTTCAACGATTTGCGCTTCTTTTATCGTAGAAACAGCTACCGGAGTTTTTCTATCTTTTGCGATATCCGCAACCCCGATTAACACTACCTCATCAATGTCTTTGGATCTTGTGTCTTTTACAGTATCCTGAACCTGTTGAGCATAATAAACGCTTGCTGTAGATAAGGTGATTATCGCAGTAAGCATTGATTTGTTGATTAACTTCATAATCGTTAGTAATAGTTAGATTAAATTTTCTGCAAAATTGAGGAAATATATTTTAACTAATATTAACTGTATGTTAATTTTTAATCATTCTCGATAAGGTTTAAATTTCTGATTTACAATGTATTGAATAATAATTGAAATTCCGTATGAATAAAATCATATTATTGAATTTTTAATAAATGGGTATCATTTTTAACGAAAATTCAATGCTTTTTTACGGCTTTTAAGCTTAAATCCATATTTGCGGCAGAGTGTGTCAAGGCTCCTGCAGAAATGTAGGTAACGCCTGTAGAAGCTATTTCTTTCAGTTGTTCACGGGTAATTCCGCCAGATGCCTCGGTTTCACAACTTCCATTAATGAGTTTTACCGCTTTCTTCATGGTTTTTACATCCATATTATCGAGCATAATTCTGTCGACTTTTGCGTTGATGGCTTCCTGAACTTCTTCAAGATTCCTGGTTTCAACTTCTATCTTTAATTTTTTCTTATTCTTTTTAATGTATTCCTTCGCCATTTTTACAGCATTGGTAATACTCCCATTGTAATCAATATGATTGTCTTTTAACATGATCATATCATAAAGACCGTAACGGTGATTGGTTCCGCCACCGATGGCCACCGCCCATTTTTCACATACCCTGAAATTCGGAGTGGTTTTCCGGGTATCCAAAAGTTTTGTTTTGGTGCCGACAAGTCTGGAATCCCAGTCATGGGTAAGGGTAGCGATCCCGCTCATACGCTGCATGCAGTTTAAAACAAGACGTTCGGTTGATAAAATAGACCTTGCACTTCCGGTTACGGTAAAGGCCACGTCGCCCACTTTCACAGCATCACCATCCTTTACAAAAGTCTCCACCTTCAGATCTTTATCGAAAGCTTTAAAGATGATTTCCGCCAGCTCAACGCCTGCCAGAATACAATCCTGTTTTACGAGAAGCTGTGCACTCTGCTCAAGATCTTTTGGAATGGTGGAAAGAGTAGAGTGGTCGCCATCCTGGATGTCTTCCTCCAGAGCGTTTTTAATGAATAGTTTTAAAACTTTATCGGTAACGTATGCCGGTCTTTTCATAGGGTATGCTTTTTAAGCTAAATCTTTATTATAAAACGCACCCTTATTTTCCGTCATTTCCATTGATTGGGTAATGATGAGATGCGCAACGGTTGTTAAATTTCTGAGTTCCGACAGCTGAGGCGAAAGAATAGAATAGTGATAAATTTCATCCACTGCCGCGGCAATCTCCTGGTGCTTCTGTAGGGCCATGTTCAGTCGGCGGTTACTTCTTACAATACCTACCAGGTCGCTCATCATTTCCTGAAGCTGTTTTCTCAGGTAGGAAACGATTACCATTTCATCCATAATTTTCATTCCTTCTTCATTCCATTCCGGAACCGCTTTTAAATCGTCAAAGTTAAAATGGTTTTCTTTAAGGAGCTCAACGGTTTTCATTGCAGCATTATGTCCAAAAACCAAGCCTTCCAGTAAGGAATTGGAAGCCAGCCTATTCGCGCCGTGAAGTCCGGAGTTGGTGCATTCTCCCACACCAAACAGGTTTCTGATGGAAGACTGCCCGTCGCGGTCAACTTCGATTCCGCCCATCAGATAATGGCATGCAGGCACAACGGGGATCAACTGGGTAAAAGGATCGATTCCTTCGTCTTTACATTTTTTATAAATATTCGGGAAATGTTCGAGAAATTTTTCATGGTTCATCGCACGGCAGTCGAGCCCTACGTATTCGTCTCCCGTAACTTTCATTTCAGCATCGATGGCCCTGGCAACAATATCCCGGGAGGCCAACTCTTCACGCTCATCATACTTGTGCATGAATTTTTCGCCCTTTTTCGTTCGGAGTTTGGCTCCGTCTCCGCGGACCGCTTCCGAAATCAGGAACAGCATGCCGTCAATTTTGCTGTATAAAGCCGTCGGGTGAAACTGGTAATACTGCATATTGGAAACCTTGCCTTTCGCTCTGGCCACAAAAGCGATTCCGTCGCCGGTAGCAATGGTAGGATTAGTGGTATTTTTGTAAACATGACCGGCACCTCCCGTTGCGACTAAAGTGATCTTTGAGGTGATTTTTTTTATTTTTTTAGATTTTTCATCTAAAATATAAGCTCCGTAACAGTGGATATCGCCTTCGTTCAGCTCTTTTCCCGGAACGTGGTGCTGGGTAATGATATCGATCACGTAATGATGATCCAAGATCTCAATGTTTTCGCTTTTATTGGCGGTTTCCAGTAAAGCCCTTTCAATTTCAAACCCGGTGATGTCTTTGTGATGTACAATTCTGTTCTCGGTATGGCCACCTTCTCTTCCCAACGCAAATTCGCCGTTTTTCATATCGAAGTTGGCTCCCCATTCCACGATTTCGTTAAATCTTGCGGGTGCTTCGGTAACCACCATTTCCACGACATCGCGTTTGTTTTCCCCATCTCCGGCACGCATCGTATCTTCGATATGCTTCTGAAAATTGTCATTTTTGGAGTCCGTTACCACGGCAAGGCCGCCTTGGGCATATTTGGTGTTGCTTTCGTCTTCATCAGACTTTGTTACGATGATTATTTTGGCATCGGGAAGCTGCTCTGAAATTTTTATGGCATAGGAAAGTCCCGAAATCCCGGAACCGATTACTAATACATCCGCTTTTATCATATCCTTGGTTTAAGAAAAATTGTCTGATGGCTATATAAATTTAAACAATTTTTCGTTTGGTTTTCTCACTTTTTTCATGTGCTGGAAATGATCTTCCTCCGAGCGGTAGCCTAATGCAAGGGTGACGCTTACTTTTTCGGTATTCTGATCGATATTTAAGATTTCTTCGATCAGTTCCTGGCGGAAGCCTTCCATGGGACAGGTGTCAATATTTTCGATCGCTGCGGCATACATAAGATTGGCAAGAACAATGTAAGCCTGCTTTTCTGCCCAGCTGAAAATTTCATCCTGTGTTTTTTGACTGATGTGCTGATTGATGCTGTTTTTAAAAAGATCCAGCTTTTCCGGCGGTGTTTCCCTGACTTTGGAAATGTGCCTGAAATATCCGTTGATATAATGGTCGTCCACAATTTTTTTGGCAACAATAACGACAAGATGAGAACAAGTGGAAATCTGCGACGGATTGTAAAATGCCGGAATTAATTTCTGCTTCATGTCTCCGCTTTCAACAATCAGGATTTCATAGGGCTGGAGACCGAGAGAACTTGCAGATAATTTTCCCGATTCAAGAATATTATGCAATATTTCTTTCGGAATAATTTCGCCGTTAAATTTCTTTACAGAATATCTTCTGCTTAAAGCCTCCAAATAATTCATAAGACAAATTTAATAATTGAATACGAATTAAGTAAGGATAAAGCAAAATATCTTGTTCTAAATTAGACTAAAAATATTAACTAAAAATAGAAATCAGATTAATGAGTTGAGAGTGGGAAGCCGGATGCTTGAAACTTTTTAAGGTCAATATCATAATCCATCATTCCAAAATATCAAATGGTGTTGTTTCTCAGTATTTTAAAATATATGTATCCAATACTGACCATATAGTTTTTGACTTATTGTTTTTAATTCAATAAAAAGTAAATTGAATATGACCGGATTGTATCAAAAAAAGATCACTCCAGATAATTCTGAAGTGATCCTTTCATCTATGCGGAATGCTTATTCGCTAATCTCTGTTTTTCACCAGAACCCATCCGGAATATTTGATGGGCGTGCTTTTTTTGTCGTTTTCATTCCATGAAACGGAATACCAGTAGTTTCCGGTAGATATTTTTCTACCGCCTACAGTTCCGTCCCACTTATATCGGTTCGATTTATCGGCTTCATGAATTTTCGCACCGTATCGGTCGTAGACATTGAAAACCAGATTTTTCTTTCCGGCTAGCGCAGAATAATCAATAACATCATTTACGCCATCACCGTTCGGGGTAATTACATTGATAAGATTCGGAACAACGATGGTAATGGTAATCGGATCACAGTCATAAGCATCTTTTACATACACTTGGCTGTCTCCTCTCGGTACATTTTTGAACTCATTGGAGTCCTGCCAGTGAATTCCGTCCATCGAATATTTGTAAGAAGCAGTTCCTCCATTGGCATAGATCGTTACCGTTGTATTGGAGATATCAACACTTGTGATTACAGGCTGTTTGGCAGCATAGACTTTAACGGTCTGTCTTGCAGTACAGTCTCCCGTTTTCAGGTCTACCCAATAAGTTCCTGCCGTTACATTGCTGATGCTTTGGGTAGTTGCTCCCGTGCTCCATTTATAAGCGGTAAAGCCAGGACCTGCATCCAGCGTGGTTGTATCTTCCATACAGATAATTTTATCGTCCAGCGTCGTGGAGAATACCTGCGGAATGACAATCAGCGTTACTTTGGCAATACCGTAACAGCCGTTTGCATTTGTCAATTTGATATATATGATGCCGTTCGGAGAAGTATAGGTTGCCGGTGTCGGGATCGGGTTTGTTCCGTTCTGTGCATCTGCGAGCGATGGGTAATATGTTTTTGTACCCGTCTGGGAAGATATGATAGCTGTTGTAAGGTCAAATAATCCTGTAGAAGGATTGGCAGCACTCGCACATGCTCTTAATGTAGCATCCTGTACAACAACTACCGGGGAGATGGCAAGCGTAATGTCGGCAACATCTGTACAACCCTGAGGAGTAGTTACCTGGGCATAAATGGTAGCAGCGGGTGAGAAAAATGCCGAAGGGTTCGTAATAGGGTTAATATGATTATTCAGGTCGTACATCGAATTATAAAATATTGCCGTACTTCCGGCGACTGATGATACTGCGGCGGCGGTAAGGTTGAAAACGGCTCCTCCCGCGTTGTTATTGTTACATCCGGTAAGTGTTACATCATTGGCAGCAAAAGCCGTAGGTGTCAGGACGATTTTTCCGTCACCGTTATCGCACAGGGTTGACGAAGGGTCTTTTACAACGACGGTAATTGTCGTGGTGCCGGTGGAATACTGATAATTGGAAGGGTTGGTAATCGGTGTTCCGCCAGGTCCGAAGTAGGTGAAAACATAGTTTGCCGGATTACTTACAAACTGGTTCTGAAAAGTGGTCAGATTTACCGTTCCGTTTCCTGTACCCGGGTTTACACATACGAAAGGCGTAACGGTATTGGTAAGGATCGGAACTTTGTCGATATAGATTTTAGCATTTTTAATCGAATGTCTTGCGCTTGCTCCTCCCGTAGCCGCTGAGAATCCGAAATAGCCGGCCGTCATTCCGACTGCTCCTCCCGAAGCGGTAAAGGGCTGGTCTACCAAAACCACACCGTCCAGCTGGATTTTAATATTCCAGATATTCGGATTTACAGGATCGATAGTGCCGTTTACGATAACGTGCTTGTAAGTGGATCCTACGAATGGCTGTGTAGGATTCAGATCGGGGGTATGATAAGTGCTTCCCGGTGTATTGTTGTATTCGATATTGTTGTTTCCGGCAGGCAGGTTGTTGGTTCCATATAAAACATGGATCTTGCTCATCTGGCCTTCCGTAGTATTATTGAAAATATCAAATCCCACCATCAGCCCGTTAGCGTTTGAAGGAATTCCTAATCCACCGCCACCTGCAAAGGTTGTCGGGGGATTGGTAAGATACCAGAAAGTAAATCCGTCACCACGGCCATAGGCTGCCGTTCCGTTTCCGTCAATCCTGAAATCGAACTCTACTTTCCATTTGTCGCAATATTTAAGATTGATGGGGGTTGATAATTTTACCACTCCAAACTGACTGGTAACATCCTGGGTCAGCTGTATAAAATCTGTGTTTACAGCAGCATTGGAAACAAGATCCCATCCCGTTGTATTAACGGGATTTCCGGTAAGCTGATACGTCTGTGCGGAAAGCTTTCCTGCAAAACAGATGACAATGATAAAAAAATTAATGAGTAATCGTTTTTTCATTTGAACAAATTGTCTGATGATTAATATTATAAACCGATGTATGGCATTACTGTTAAAATTATAAAGTAATTGTCGGATATTTCGGTAAGAGAAAAATTTTTTTAAGTTGATTGAATGTATAGGCAGGAATAAAAAAAGACCACCCGCCATCGGAGTGATCTTTTTCATTTATTATTCTCTGTTCTTTACCAATACCCAACCGTTGTAAGATGTTTGTGTATTGTTTTTATCGTTTTCAGTCCATGTGATGGTATACCAGTAAGTACCTGTCAGTATTTTTTTACCGCCGGAAGTTCCATCCCATTTGAAGTTTCTTATTTTGTTGGCTTCATACAGCTTGTTTCCGTATCGGTCATATACGGTAAAGACAAGGTCTTTTTTATATGCTAAAGCCGAATAGTCGATGACATCATTTACATTATCACCGTTTGGCGTAATGGCATTGATCAGGTTAGGCACCGTGATCTGAACATGGATTGGTGTACAGTTGTAAGAATCTTTTACATAAACCGTTACTTCGCCTCTCGAAAGTCCGGTGAACACATTTGAATCCTGCCATTTTATGCCGTCAAGAGAGTATTGGAAAGGACCTTTTCCTCCCTTTACATTTACGGTAATGGTAGTATTGCTGATATCAATACTTGAAATTACCGGCTGGCTGGCCGCATTTACTTTTACGGTCTGCAGGCTGGTACATCTTCCGGATTTTAATTGTACCCAGTATTGCCCCGGTGCAATATTCTGAATAGATTGGGTTGTTGCCCCTGTGCTCCATAGGTAGCTGTCGAATCCAGGGCCTGCATCAAGGCTGGTTTTGGCATCAATACAGATCGTCTTATCTTTTAATATGGAAGAATAAATCGGAGGAAGTACCTTCAGAGTTATTTTTACGATCACAAAGCAATTCGCAAGATTCGTAATTCTTACATAGACGGTAGATGACGTTGCAATATAAGCCGTTGGATTTAGAATTTCATTGGTGCCTGCCAGAGCATCAGCCTGGGTTTTGAAATATCTCTTCGTCACTCCCGTTGCAGAGGTTACATTCGCCTGGGTAAGATTGAATAAGGCCGTAGTCGGTGCAACATCAATAAAGCAGGATTCAATGGTGGCATCCTGTGAGGCAATTTGCGGATAAAAGGCTAACGTAATAGGTGCTGATCCCTGACATCCCTGAGGTGTGGTAACTCTCACGTATACGGTTCCGGCTGCCGAAACATAAGCGGTCGGATTGGTGATTTCAGTGGTTGCTGCCATCGTCGTGTAGAACTTCTTAGTAGAACCGGCAGGCTCGTTTACGTTGGCGAGGGTAAGGTTATAGGTTGCTGTTCCGGCATTATTGTTATTACACTCGGTAAGGGTAGCCGGTGTTGCCGTAAACGGAGACAGTGTCAATTGGATTTTTCCGTCCGGGTTATCACAGAGAAGACCGGCATTATCCTTAATTCTTACCGAAACGGTAGTATTGCCGCTGAACTGGAAGTTCGTAGGATTTGTAATTGGAGTTCCGCCAACGCTGTAAGTGAAAGTGTAGTTGGCCGGATTGGTTACAAACTGGCTTTGAAATGTGGTTAAATTAATAGTTCCCTGGCCGGTGGAAGGATTCGGGCATACACTTGCTGAAACACTTGGTTGGCTGATAGAAACCTTATCCGTGAAAATTTTGGCGTTCTTAATAGAATGTCTTGCACTGGCCGCTCCTGTTGAGGCGGAGAACCCGAAATATCCCTGGGTCATTCCTACAGCTGCTCCGGAAGGGGCAAAAGACTGGTTAACAACCGTATTTCCATCGATCTTGATGCTGATGATCCAGTTGGCTGGCGTAGCAGGATCTACCTGTCCCAATACTTCCACATGCTTGTAAGTAGCTCCTACAAAAGGCTGGGTAGGATTAAGGTCGGCCGTGTGAAATGTACTTCCGGGCGTATTGTTGAATTCAATATTTGATCCGGCGGTATTATTGGTTCCGTAGAGAACATGCACCTTGCTCATCTGAGCTTCGGTACTGTTGTTGAAGATATCGAACCCTACCATAAGTCCGGTGGAATTAGCAGGAATCCCTAAACCGCCTCCTGCAGTATAGGCAGCCGGAGGATTCGCAAGGTACCAGAAAGCAAAACCGTCACCACGTCCGTAGCTGGTGGTTCCGTTTCCATCGATCCTGAAATCAAATTCCACTCTCCATTTATCACAGAATTTCAGGTTAATAGGAGCATTTAATTTGATGCCTCCTACCTGGGAGATCTGATCGGCAGTCAGCTGAATAAAATCTCCGTTAACAACCGCAGAAGGAACTATATCCCATCCTGTGGTCACTACAGGATTTCCTGTTAGCTGATAGGTCTGAGCAGAGAATTTTCCTGCAAAGAAGGATAAAAGCAGGATAAAACAAGCCAATAGTTTTTTATTCATATATAATGATACTTTAAATTAGACTTGTCAAAGATATTAAATCCCAACCAATAAATATGTATTCAATGTTAATTTTGCCGGAAATGATGGTTATTTATTAAAAAATGATAAGTTTAAAGAGTAAATAATGAAAATTTTCGATCGGAGTGGTAGTGGTAAATATTAGAATAAAGTATTGTTTTCCAGAGTTTCGAAATAATGGTCTATTTCAAGATCCGGTGAAGCGGCAGCGGCTACGGCAAGCTTATCGCAGAGCTCATTTTCAAAATGTCCTGCATGACCTTTAATCCAATGCATCTTGGGCTTATGGAGGTTGTAGAGTACAACAAATTTCTGCCAAAGATCAGGATTTTTTACATTTTTCCAGCCGCGTTTGATCCACCCGGTAATCCAGTTCTGATTGATGGCATCCGCCACATATTTGCTGTCGGTATAAATATGGATATCGTTATCGGGAGATTTCAGTTTTTCCAGTGCTGTAATAACGGCCAGCAGTTCCATTCTGTTGTTGGTGGTTTTTCTGAAGCCTTTGGAAAATGTTTTCTGATAATTTTTTTCAGGCACGCGCATGAGAATTCCGTATCCGCCTTTTCCGGGATTTCCGCTGCAAGCGCCATCGGTGTATATTTCAATTCTCATATCAGGTTAAGGCTAAGATTTAATTAAAAATCAGGAATGTTTCAACCTTATTTTAAAATGGAAAATCGTCGTCATCGTCAAAATCATTCATGGAAGATCCTGAAAGTTTCGAACTGTCCGGTAAATCAAAAGCGGCTCCCGGCTGAATGGTGGTTTTTATTTTGTCAAAACCGCTCGGCTCTGGCGTGCTGAAGCCGGATGGATAGCCTCCGCCCATGCCGCCGTCAAAGGCTGCTTCAATATCCCCGAATTTAGCAAAATGTTTCAGGAAGGATAGACGCACATCGGCAGTGGCACCGTTCCTGTGCTTTGCGATAATGAGTTCGGCCTGGTTTTCCGTTGAGGTTTCCTGTCCTTCTTCATCATTGTCCCAAACGGTAATTTTATAATATTCAGGTCTGAAAATGAATGATACGATATCCGCATCCTGCTCGATCGCTCCGGATTCCCTAAGGTCGGAAAGCTGAGGACGTTTTCCGGGGCGTGTTTCTACACTACGGGAAAGCTGGGAAAGAGCGATTACCGGAACATTCAGTTCTTTTGCAATGGCTTTTAGTGAACGGGAAATCATTGAGATCTCCTGCTCCCGGTTTCCCACTCCTTTTCCGCCACCTCCGGCAGTCATCAGCTGGAGATAATCGACCATGATCAGCCGTACGCCATGTTGCATCACCAGTCTCCTGCACTTGGCCCGGAAGTCGAAGATGGACAGGGAAGGTGTTTCGTCTATATATAGAGGTGCATTTTCCAGTTCGGACACGTTGGAGAACAGTCTTTGCCATTCTTCGTCGTCCAATGTTCCTTTTCTTAATTTTTCTGATGAAATTCTTGTTTCGGAAGCGATCATCCTGGTGATCAGCTGTACGGAGGCCATCTCGAGTGAGAAAAGAGCCATCGGGATTTTATGTCCCACGGCAATATTTCTGGCCATGGAAAGGAGGAAGGCTGTTTTTCCCATCGCCGGACGTGCTGCAATGATGATGAGATCGGAATTCTGCCAGCCTCCGGTTTCTTTATCCACATCCCGAAATCCCGAAGGAACTCCGGAAAGCCCTTCTTTATCTTTCAGGGATTTGATGGTGTCAATGGCCTGTTTTACCAAGGAGTTTGCCGTATCGAATCCTTTCTTGATCGTTCCGTTGGTGATTTCGAAAAACGATTGTTCCGCTTTGTCCAACAGTTCAAAGACATCGGTGGATTCTTTGTAAGAAGCGTCTATTACATTGGCTGAAACGTTAATAAGGCTTCTTAAAATATATTTTTCAAGGATAACACGCACGTGGTATTCAATGTGGGCCGATGAGCTTACTCCCATCGTCAGATCGATGATATAGCTGTCGCCACCTGCCAGATTCAGTCTTTCTTCTTTTTTCAATGCCTGAATAATGGTCATTAAATCTACCGGCTGATTTCCTTCGTATAATTTTAAAATGGTAGAAAAAATTATCTGGTGTCTCGGATCATAAAAAACCTCCGGCGTGAGCAGATCGATGGAGTGATCAAGTCCTTTCTTATCAATTAAAAAAGTTCCGATCACCAGTCTTTCGAAGTCCAATGCGTTGGGAGGCATTTTCCCATCCGCGATAGAGAGTTCTTTTGCAAAGTTTCCGTTCGTCAAGGTAGATAATGTTTCTTTCTGCGCCATAGTTCTGCAAAGATAGTTTTTTTGAAAATCAATTAAAAAATAGTATTCAACAATTTATAAACACAATTTTGCCCGGATTCATTGTAGGAGAGAGGTTAAGATCATGTGCATAAAAAAATCACCTCATTTTTGAGGTGATTTTTTTATTTGAAACTGAATGAATTCTTTTAGTTGATATTTTTCACCAATACCCATCCGCTGTACTTCGTTTCGGTATTGTTCTTATCATTTTCATTCCATGTAATCGTGTACCAGTAGGTTCCTGTAACAATTTTTTTACCGTTGGAAGTACCGTCCCAAGTGTAATTTCTGATTTTATCGGCTTTGTAGATCATATTTCCGTATCTGTCATAAACAGTGAAAACAAGGTTTTTCTTATAAGCCAGAGCCGAGTAATCGATATAATCGTTTTTGTTGTCCCCATTTGGTGTGATGGCGTTCAGAAGGTTCGGAACCGTTACCTGAACACTGATCGGATTACAATTGTAGGAATCTCTTACATACACTTTATTTTCACCTCTCGGAAGTCCGGTAAAGGTGTTGGAGTCCTGCCAGTTGATGCCGTCCAGTGAATATTGGTAAGGGCCTTTTCCGCCGTTAACAGTTATGGTGAATGAATCATTGTTGATCTCAATATTGGTAATGACCGGCTGAGCGGAAGCGTTTACTTTTACTTCCTGTAAAGTCCAGCATTTTCCTGTTTTCAGTTTTACCCAATATGCTCCTGCTCCTACATTGGTGATAGATGAAGTCGTAGCACCGGTGCTCCATTCGTAACCATCAAATCCAGGTCCCGCATCCAGTGTCGTTTTATTTTCAATACAAATAATCTTGTCTTTCAGGACGCTTGATTTTACCGGAGGTAAAACTTTCAGGTTGATTTTCGCAATCGCAAAACAGCCCTGGGTGTTCGTTACTCTTACATAAGCAACGCCTGTCGTTGCAATATACGTATCCGCATTGATGATTTCATTTGTTCCTGCCAGGGCATCAGCCTGGGTTTTAAAGTACTTCATGGTAACCCCTGTTTGTGAGGTTACGTTTACTGCTTTAAGGTTAAAGGCAGCAAAGGTAATGTTGGATTCAATATAGCATTCCTCTACACTGGCATCATTTACCACAACTATAGGATTGTATTGCAGGCTTATCTGGTTGTATCCGGTACATCCCTGCGGCGTTCTTACTTTTACATATACGGTTTTCGGTGCAGCAGAAGTATAAGCAGCAGGATTGGTAATCTCGTTGGTTCCTGCATTCATATCCGCCAGGGTAGAATAGTATTTTTTCGTAATGTTTGTAGACGAAGGATAAACATCCGGTATTGTTAAATCAAATACTCCGTTTCCTGCGTTGTTATTGTTACAGGCTTTTACAGTAGCTGAAAGCACTGTAAGAGGCGGTAGAAACTGCAGTGTGATTTCTCCGGTTCCTACACATCCTTCACTGGTAACAATTTTTACATATACTTTTTTAGGGGCGGAAGCATACGATGAAGGGGTGGTAATCTGGTTGGTCCCTGCAGTAAGATCTGCCATCGTCGGATAATACGTTTTTACTACATTGGTAGGTCCGTAAACATTTGCGGAATTTAAATCGAAATAACCGATGCCGGTATCATCATAATTACACGCTGTTATCGTAGCATTGTTTACCACAATATTTCCCGACCGGAATTTGAACTTTCCAACCTGGAAACAGCCGTTTTTAGGATTGGTAGGATCTACAGGATCCGTATACTTGATTCGGTAATAATAGATGGAAGTTGCATTTACCATAATCGGAGTGGTAATTGGTGCAGTTCCTGTGATCGCATCGTTACTTGTTAAGTGATAAGATACGGTAAAGTTCGGATTGTTATTGATAATGCCTGCAGATAATGTACTGAAGTCGAACATGGTCGGTAAGGCACATTTCAGGATCTCATTCGGATCGGCCGGGTTTGCTGCCGGTGCTCCCGGCGTAATAAATGGATTTGGCGTCAATGCCGGATCGTTAAATGCGGAAGTCAACGTAGCTGTCCCTCCCCAGGTTAATGAAAATCCGTAAGGGTTACTCGGAATATAATTGTCAATCAGAAGATAATAAGTTTCCCCTGCCGTTACGTTCAAAGGCGCTTCCCACTGGCTACCTGTAATGGTTGAGCTTAAACCTGTCGGTCCTGTAAGTCCGGAGAAGTTACATCGGATGGCGTTACCGAAATCCCAGGTAGCGCAGTTGATGTTCGGCCCGTAAACCGCAAAGTCATAATCATAATGCGTTACGCCGGGAACGGTATTTGGTGTAATGGTAAACTCGATGGTTCCGGTAGTTGCAGCGGTAAAAACATACCAAACGGAATAATGCTCCACATCCAGACAGCTTGCCGCGGTGGCTTCCTGAATGGTTCCCGAACTACTTGGATTGTAAGAGATGTCGGAGTTTCCGCACACCGGAATTGCTGATATACAATCGGATTGTGAAAAAAGCAATTGCGACAGAAACAAGACAGTCAGAAGTAGTAATTTCTTCATTGTAACTTGATTTTATATAATTAAATTTCTTTTTTATTAATGTGAAAAAAACCGCTTTTACCAAGCGGTTTTTTTTCCTGCTATTTCTAGCTTTATTCTCTGTTTTTCACCATTACCCATCCGGAGAATTTAAATGGTGTATTTTTCTTGTCATTTTCATTCCACTCTACCGAGTACCAGTAAGTTCCTGTAGGAACTTTTTTACCCAGTGTAGTTCCGTCCCATTTGTAACCGGTGGATTTATCGGCCTGGCCTACTTTTACACCGTATCTGTCGTAGATGGTGAAGACCAAACCTTTTTTACCGGCTAACGCGGAATAGTCAATTACATCGTTTACGCCGTCTCCATTAGGTGTAATTACATTTACAAGGTTCGGGATCACTATGTTTATCGTAATAGGATCACAGTCATATCCATCTTTTACAAAAATGGTATTGTCACCTCTCGGAACGTTATTAAAGACATTGGAATCCTGCCATTTGATGCCGTCCAGTGAGTATTTGTAAGGCGGCGTTCCTCCAACAACATTTGCGGTAACGGTGTTGTTGGTAATATCAATATTTGAAACAACAGGCTGCTCGGAAGGATAGACTTTTACGGTCTGTCTTGTAACGCAATCTCCTGTTTTCAGATCCACCCAATAAGTCCCTACAGATACATTGCTGATTGTCTGTGATGTGGCACCGGTACTCCATTTATAGGAAGTAAATCCCGGTCCAGCATCCAGCGTGGTAGTATCTTCCATACAGATAATTTTATCTTCAAGGAGGCTGGAGTATACCGGAGGAAGAACAACCAGCGTTACCTTAGCTACATTATAACATCCGTTGGCATCAGTTACTTTTACGAAAACAACTCCGTTTGGAGAAACAAAAGTTGTAGGATTCAGTATTTCATTGGTTCCGGCTACGGCATCCGTTATAGACGGATAATATTTCTTGGTCGCGGTCTGCGATGTTACCGAAGCGGAAGTAAGGTCAAATGAAGCCGTTGCAGGATTTGCTGGAATATAGCATGATCTCAGGGTAACATCCATAACGGTTACAACGGGGAAGAAGCTTAATGTAATTTTCGCAGTTGCTTTACATCCGTAAGGGGAAGTCAGCAAAACGTAAACATCACCTCCCGCCGATATGTATTGATAAGGATTTGTAATTTCATTGGTTCCTGCATTAAGATCTGCAAGGGTCGGATAATATTTTTTTGTCAGCGCAGGATCCGTGGTCACATTGGCAGTGGTAAGATCAAAAACTGCAGTTCCCATGTTATTGTTATTACACTTGGTCAGGGTAGCATTGGTGCCGGTGATGGCCCGCTGTATAAATTTAAATTTACCGGGGATACGGCAACGGTTAATTGCCGTGGCAGGTGCTCCGGGAACCGAGTAAGTAATGGCGTAATAATAAATATCCGTTGTATTCACCGTGATAGGTGTGGTGATCGGATTATTTCCTGAAATCGCATCGTTTGAGTTATAATAATAAGAAACGTTGAAGTTCGGATTATTATTAATAATTCCGGCACTTAAAGTTGTAAAGTCAAATACAGCAGGGTTTGAACAGACAATAACCTCTCTCGGATCATTAGGGTTAGCGGCCGGATTTCCCGGTGGTAAGAAAGGATAAGGCTGATAGGCGCTGTTAAATGGAGAGACCAGGGTTGCGGTACCGCCCCATGTCAGCACGAATCCGTTTGTAGTAGACTGGAAGTTGTCTACAATAAGATAATAAGTCTGTCCTGCCACTACATCCATATAAGAACAGAAAGGAGATCCTGCGGCAGTAGATGAAGTATTGGTATTGGTCATATTCAGTCCTGTTGGACCTGAAGTCCCTGAATAGTTACATCTGATAGGAGATCCGAGGTTGGAACATGTTACGTTGGGTCCGTATACTGCCCAGTCATAATCTGTAGATGCAACATTCGGGTTAATGGTAAAGGTTAAAGTACCCGAAGTGGCTACCGTAAACGTATACCAGATGGAAAAATGTTCCGCAAAAAGACATCCTCCCAATGTTTCCAGGACATTTCCGGGACCTGTTGGTGTAAAAGAAATGGGCGTATTTCCACAGACCTGAACGTTACCGCCGCAGTCTGAACTGGATTGTCCAAAAGTAATCTGAGATAAAATCATCAGAAAAATGAATAGAATTTTCTTCATTTTAATCATTTTTTAAAAATTATGAATTCCGGGAGGTTTAATTGTTTAGAATTAACTGTCTACCCCAGTTCGGAGCAAATCCTGCCGAAGAACTTTTACTCTCAAATCCACTCTTTGCCTGCTGAAACAGTTTTTCAGCATTCTCTTTATTTCCCATTTGCTCCTGTATTTTAGCCTTTAAAATAGCGGCTCTCGGATTGTTGGGCATATCGGATCCGGCTTTTGATGCCAGCTCCGAAATCATTCTCAAATCTTGTGCGTCTTTGCTGTTGCTGATCTGCATTTTCTGAACGGCGATCAACCCCGTTAAAACGTCGGTTTCAGTATTGCTTTGGCTGGCTTTTGCCGCATTGGCATATTTCGAGGCAAATGCATTGGCTTCGGCACCTTCCTGGCCCGAACCTTTTTTCAGGCTGGATTCCGCTTTCAGATACATCGAAACCGCGGCATAATAATAAGCCTGCCACCTGTCGGTAGGCTTTGTTGAAGTAAACATCGAAAGCTTTTTGAAAGCATTGTCATAATCATTTTCTGTTTTCGCAGCATTCACCTGCCCAACAGCTTGTTGAAATTCTTTTTCCGAATAGGACTGTGCGTAGAAGCAGCAGCTTAAGGCGGAAAATAAAATAAGTAAAGTTTTTTTCATGTAGGGGGAATTTTATATCACAAATATAAAAAATTATTAACCTTAATTTAAAGTTTTTAAGATTAATTTAATAAATTAGCTCATATTGTCTTAATATTGCATTTTTCGTAGTTTGGGATTGGTACTTCCCACTACCAGTGCCACTAACACGGTCATCATGCCTCCGAAAACGACCGAACGGACCACCCCAAACAATTTGGCGGAAAGCCCGCTTTCAAACTGGCCCATTTCGTTGCTGGACATGATGAATATTGAGTTTACACTCATTACACGTCCTCTGATGTTATCCGGTGTTTTCAGTTGAACGATAGTTCCCCGGATCACCACAGAAATTCCGTCCAGCATGCCACTCATCATAAGGAACATAAAAGAAAGCCAATACCAGGTCGAAAGCCCGAATCCGATAATACAAAGCCCGAATCCTGTAACAACGGCCAATAAAATCTTTCCTTGGTTTTTTTTTAAAGGAACAACCGATAAAATGGTAATGATGCACATTGATCCTATATCGGATGCGGCATTCAGCAATCCGAAACCTTCCGCTCCTACTTTCAGAATGTCGGTTGCATAGACCGGAATCATCGCAACGGCACCTCCGAAAAGGACGGCAAACATATCCAAACACAGCGCTCCCAGAATTTCTTTCGTCTTAAAAATGTAAGAAATTCCTTCCCGCATACTATCCATAACGTTAATATTCTCTTTTTTGTATTCGGAATGTTGTTTATTTAGTTGAAAAAAGAACAGAGAAGCCAGAAAGATTAGAGCGATGATCACCACCAATGTCCACCTGATCCCGATATAGCCGATCAAAAAGCCGCCCACCGCGTGTCCGCAGACCGATGAAATAAGAAAAGTGGCCTGATTCAGGGTAACTGCATTCGGAAGGTTATCCTTTTTTACGATTTTTGGAATCATAACCGGAATAATCGGGCCGATGAACGCCCGGGCAATTCCTGTAAAAAAAATAACACCATAAATAAAATAAGTGATCTGATGTCCCGAGAAATGCATTCTGACATCCAGAAAAGCAGGAATCAGCAGTAGCCCGATCAGGAAGATATATGCATAGTTGCAGATGAGCAGCAGTTTTTTCTTTTCATTCATATCGATAACGTGGCCTGCATACAGGGCACAGCTCACGGCCGGAATAACTTCCGAAAGACCGATCAGTCCGATAGAAAAAGGGTCTTTTGTTAATTGGTATACCCACCATCCGAGTAGCGTAGCGAGCATTCTGAAAGCAAGGACAATAAAAAATCTTCCCGTAAGAAGGTTCCGGAATTCGACATTTTTCAACGTCTGTAACGGGGTAAACGACATCATCCGACAAAAATAGCCTCAAATATTCATTTGAAGCTATTGTATGGTTATTTTTTTGAATGAAAAATTAAATGACGGCTAAAAGATAAAATCTATTTTAGTCCGCTCTTGAAGCACTGAATACCAACGCTGCTACACCTGCTGCTCCGATTACCACAGCTCCGGTAGCCATGCCGGCTTTTCTGCTGTCTCTTACCGCTGCTACATTAGCCTTTGGAATCGTTACCACCGTACTGTCTTTTCTGCCTGCAGTTCCGATCAGGTTATCTCCCTCCACATTACGGAATAACATTTTTTGATTTTTTGAACCATCCCTCATCATGACCGTATACATTTTTCCTGCCTCAAGATTGGAGTAATCATTTTTAGCAGTATCCATACTATATTTGGTGGTAGCACAAGAAGAAATTACAAATAACGATGTCAATAAAGATGATTTTAAAAGTACAGATGCTTTCATTATTATTTTTTAGTTTTCCAAATTTATAATTTTTTTCCAATATATGTTTCCGGAATTGAAAAAATGTCATTAAAGTTTGTATATTTCCAACAAATCCGCGATTTTTCTGTCATTGGCCAGTCTCGGTATTTTATTCTGTCCGCCCAGTTTCCCCTGCGACTTGGCGTATTGCTGAAACGCATTTTTCTGTAATCGGCTGATGTAAAGCCTTTGCAAAATATTTCCGGAAATGAGGTCGTCGTAATACGTATTACGTTTTCTCAGCTGATCATCCAGTTCGGCTTTGAAAAGTTCTATATTTTCGGGTTCTTTTTCAAATTCGATGAACCATTCGTGATAGGGAAGCTCTTCTGTAGGATTCACCTGAGGTGCAAGGTGGAATTCCGTGATCTGGGCCGGATATTTTTCCAACGTTGCTTTCATTGCTTCTTCCACTTCAAATGCGATCACGTGTTCACCGAATGCCGACGTGAAATGTTTTGTCCTTCCGCTCACCAGGATCCGGTACGGTTTTTTATCGATAAATCTTACCACATCACCAATGGAATAGGCCCAGAGACCAGAATTGGTAGTGAGGACCATTGCGTAATCTTTATGCAGTTCCACCTCTTTAAGCGTCAGGCGTCTTGCTTCCGGCTTTCCGTATTCTTCCAGTGGGATGAATTCATAGAAAATTCCGTGATTGGTCAGCAGCAGCAATCCTTCTTCGGTATAATTATCCTGGAAGGCAAAAAATCCTTCTGAAGCCGGAAATGTCTGAACGATATCGACTGCACCGCCCAGTAATTCTTCCATTTTATCGCGGTACGGTTCATAATTAACGCCACCGGTTACAATAAGCTGAAGATTCGGGAAAATCTGTTTTATTTTTTTACCGTGTTTTACGGTCAGTTTTTCAAAATACATAATCAGCCACGGTGGAATACCCGAAATCAGCGTCATATTTTCTTTTTCCGTCTCTTCCACGATTTTATCCACTTTGGCTTCCCAGTCTTCCATCATATTGGTTTCCCAGCTTGGCAGCCTGTTTTTCTGTAAATATTGCGGAATGTGGTGGGCGACAATTCCCGAAAGTCGTCCGGTTTTAATTCCGAAAACTTCTTCCAGCTCAGGGCTGCCCTGCAGAAAAATCATTTTTCCGTTAACAAAATCGGCATTGTTTTTTTTGGCGATATAATGAAAAAGTGCGCTTTGTGCTCCTTTTACCTGAAATGGCATTCCTTCTCTGGAAATCGGGATATATTTGGCCCCGGAAGTTGTTCCGGATGTTTTGGCGAAATATTCCGGGACGTCGGGCCAGAGGATGTTTGCCTGACCCTTTTTAACCCTTTCAATATAAGGTTTCAGATTTTCATAATCGCCGACTTTTACCCGGTCCTGAAAATCTTTTACCGATTTGATGTTCTCAAAATCATGCTCCCTTCCGAAAAGAGTTTTTTTTGCAGCAAAGGTTAAAGAGAGCAGCAGGGCCTCCTGGTCCCGCTCTGCGTGGTTCTTGAAAGCTTCTGCATCCCGGACATGCTTTTGGGCCCAGAGCAAAGCTGCTTTTTTCTTAAGGAAGTTTAACATCCTCCAAATTTATAAATAACTGAAGAATTGTAGGCTGTTTTCAGAAAATAAGGTACAAAAAAAACCGATGAATGAGTAATACACCGGTCTTCGAAATTTGATTATGAAAATAACAACTATAATGTTGATTACTTATTGGCTTTGTACCTTTTATCAGGCGTTCCGTCCTTTTTAAGGTTTTTGTTCTCCTTATATCTTTTATCAGGCGTTCCGTCTTTCTTAAGTTTCATTCCGGAAGAAGATGCCGCAGGTTTTGCTGTGGCTGCCGGAGTAGCTTGCTTAGCGGATTTCAACGGTTTTACCGTTTTCACAGTTTGAGTTTTCGCAGCTGGAGCGGTTTGCTGAGCCGTGGCAAGTCCAAGTCCAAGAACAATAGACATTGCGGTTAAAAATTTTTTCATAATGGATAAGTCTGTTTTTTTGTTGATTCAAAGTTATACAAAAAACAGACTGCAATGGCTTGTTTTTCAAACTTAACTAAAGTTTATCACAGCTTAAAAAAATATTAAATCGTGGTATCCGGATTCCGGTAATTGAAAAACCCTAAAAAAATCATAAATGCTGAAACCTTAAAAATTCGCAACCTTGATGGATGCGGATTAAAACAAAACCTGCTTTTTCCCGTAAGAAAAAGCAGGTCCTAACATATGTATGAAAAGCTGGTTAACGGGTGGCATTGGCTGTCCACGTTTTTCCATCCTTATTGTAGTAGATCTTCAGTTCGTTGTTATCGATTCTGATATAAGAGGTAGCGGTAGATCCTACCATGACCAATGTATTGTCGCCTTGCTGGTTAAATTCAATTCCGTTTAAATCCGGAATGCTGTTTGAAAAGGCGAAATTATACTTTGTTCCGCTGGCGATTTTTGTTACAAAAACACTTCCGTCATTCGTGCTGATGTTGTTTCCGTCACCATTGTACGAGATGCTTCCTTTATAAGTTCCTGCGAAGAAATCGTTGTTTGCCGGATCATCGTCGTCGCTGCATGATGACACGGCCGTGACTACAAAAAACGTTAGCAGGAATAACCCTAAAATTCTGATTGCTTTTTTCATAATAATATTTCTTAAATGGTTTGTTAAGGCTGACTATCCAAACAGAGTGCCACTTGATTTAAAGATCATTATTTTAACTTTTAGATTTAAAATTTTAGCAAAATATTAAGATTTTCCGTTCCTGTGAAGAAGCTTGTACAACGTGTTTTTCCTTTCAACAAAGAATATTTATCCTTATCTTTGTGTGGATCAAACGATTTCGGAAACTTCCGGAATCGCTTTTGCCGTTTATACCAAAATATTTTTATGCAGTTAAAAACCATCAGCGAAAAATTCCTTCCGAACCTGCTTCAGAAAGAATTCGGAAAGGAAATTTTCATTCAGCTGGAAAACCACCAGCATATTTCTGTGAAAGGCAGCGCGGGATCTTCCGTTTCCCTGTTTGTCGCCGAGCTTTTCCTGACACAGAAAAAACACATCCTGTATGTAGTGGACGATAAAGAAGATGCATTATACGCCAATACGGAAATGGAAGACCTGCTGGGAAAAGAAAAAATCCTTTATTTTCCGGCTACTCACATGGAGCCTTACCAGGTAGAAAAAACACAGAACGCCAATCTTGTACTAAGAACGGAAGCCATCAATAAAATAACTTCTGAAAAATCTCCCAAGGTTATTGTAGCCTATGCCGGAGCATTATCTGAAAAAGTACTGAAGAAAGAAGATTTCAAAGCGATTTCCCATCATATAAAAGTAGGCGATCAGCTCGATTTCGATTTTGTGGACGAATTGCTGAACCATTACCATTTTCAGCAGTCGGATTTCGTTTCGGAGCCGGGTGAATTTTCTGTGCGGGGCGGTATTGTGGATGTATTTTCCTATTCCAACGAAAAGCCGTACAGGATCACCTTTTTTGGAAATGAAGTGGAAAGCATCAGGACCTTCGACATCGAGACACAGCTGTCGGTAGATAAAGTAACTGAATTCCAGTTGGTATCCAACATGAATTTCACCGTGACGGGCAGCAGGGTTTCGCTGCTCCAGCTGTTGCCTAAAGGAAGCTTTGTGGTTTCCAGAAACGGAATTGTCGGGATGCAGAAGCTGCGGGCCTTTTATGAAAAATCCCTGGAAAAGTATGATGCATTGAGCAAAGATATTGCTCACCGAACACCTCAGGAGTTATTTATTTCCGATCAGGAATTTCTGTTCGACTATAAAAAGTTCAGAACCATAGATTTCGGAGCCGTACCAATTGAAGGGCTCATTGAATTAACAGAACTTAAAATGGACCAGACGGCTCAGCCTTCTTTCCATAAAAACTTTGAACTGCTGATCGAAGATCTGGAAGGTAAACAGAAGCAAGGATTCGATACTTGGATTTCGTTTTCTTCCGAGAAGCAGAAAGAAAGGCTGCAGTCTATTTTTGAAGAACTTGAGCATGAACTTCCTTTTAAAAGCTTTACCTCGGAGATCCATGAAGGATTCGTAGATAACGATCATAAATTTCTATTATATACCGATCACCAGATCTTCGACCGTTATCAACGCTACAAAGCAAAAAATACCTTCGCCAAATCCGAGCAGCTAACCTTAAAAGACCTGATGTCTCTGAAGATAGGCGATTATATTGCCCACATCGATCATGGAATCGGGAAATTCATGGGGCTGGTGAAAGTGAATAACGATGGGAAAATACAGGAATGCTTTAAGCTGACTTATAAAAACGGCGACCTCTTGTATGTAAGCATCCACTCACTGCATAAAATCTCCAAGTATAACGGACCGGAAGGCCGGGAAATCGTCCTGAGTAAACTGGGATCGCCAACCTGGAAGTCTTTGAAACAGAAAACAAAGGCACGCGTAAAGCAGATTGCCTTTGACCTGATTAAATTATATGCCCAGCGGAAATCGGCAAAAGGATTTTCTTACACCCAGGACTCCTACCTGCAGAATGAACTGGAGGCCAGCTTCCTGTACGAAGATACGCCAGATCAGGAAAAAGCTACCATCGATGTGAAACGTGATATGGAAGCCGACACGGTGATGGACCGCCTGGTTTGCGGTGATGTAGGTTTCGGCAAAACGGAAGTGGCCATCCGTGCGGCGTTTAAAGCAGCAACGGACGGGAAGCAGGTTGCCGTTCTGGTCCCGACGACGATCCTTGCATTTCAGCATTACCGAAGCTTTAAAGACCGTCTAAAGGATTTCCCGGTAAACGTTGCATACGTGAACCGCTTCAGGACGGCGAAACAGAAATCGGAAACGCTACAGGATCTTAAGAACGGAAAAGTGGATATTATCATAGGCACGCACCAGCTGGCGGGAAGTTCGGTTAAATTTAAAGATCTGGGGCTGCTGATTATCGATGAGGAGCATAAGTTCGGCGTTTCGGTAAAGGATAAATTGAAGACTTTAAAAGCAGATGTGGATACCCTTACATTAACGGCAACACCGATCCCGAGAACCCTTCAGTTTTCCCTGATGGCGGCAAGGGACTTATCGGTGATTAAAACACCGCCGCCAAACCGGCAGCCGGTAGATACGCAGTTAGTCGGTTTCAGTGAGGAGATCATCCGGGATGCGGTTTCTTACGAACTGCAGCGTGACGGGCAGGTATATTTTATCAATAACAGGGTAGAAAACCTTAAAGATATTGCCGGTCTCATCCAGCGGCTTGTTCCCGATGCAAGGGTCATTACCGGCCACGGGCAGATGGAAGGCAAACAGCTGGAAAAAAACGTGCTGGATTTCATGGAAGGAAAATATGACGTGCTGGTATCTACCACCATTGTAGAAAGTGGAGTGGATGTTCCGAACGCCAATACCATTTTTATCAATGATGCCCACCGATTCGGTATGGCCGACCTCCACCAGATGAGAGGCCGGGTCGGAAGGAGCAACCGGAAGGCCTTCTGTTATCTGATTACCCCACCTTATGATATGATGACTGCCGATGCCAGGAAGCGTCTGGAAGCGATTGAACAGTTTTCCGATCTGGGAAGCGGATTCCAGATTGCCATGAAAGATCTCGAAATCCGTGGGGCAGGGGATCTGCTAGGTGCCGAACAAAGCGGATTTATCAACGAAATGGGTTTTGAAACCTATCAGAAGCTGATGCAGGAAGCATTGGAGGAACTGAAAGACGATCAGGAATTCGAAAATCTTTTTGAAAATGAAGAGGAAAGAAATAAACTTTTCAAAACAACCAAAGACGTTAATATCGATACGGATCTGGAACTTATGCTGCCGGACTGGTATATCTCCAATACGGAAGAAAGGCTGCTGCTGTATCAGAAGTTAGCGGAAATCGATAGTGAAGAGAATTTAACGAAATTTGAATCGGAACTCGTTGACCGTTTCGGCGAACTGCCAGACGAAGCGATAAATTTGCTGAAGAGTGTAAGCTTAAAATGGCTTGCGGCAGATATCGGGTTTGAGAAAATCGTTATGAAGAACGGCGTGTTTCTGGGGTACTTCCCTGGAAACCCGCAGGATAAATTTTATCAGACCAGCAAGTTCAGGAAGATTATCAGTTATCTAACAAAAAATCCTGCGCAGGCTCAGTTAAAGGAAAAAACAGGGAAAGAAGGCAATCAGCTGATGATGAGAAAAGATAAGGTTGCCAATGTGGATGAGGTAAATGCCCTTTTGAAATCAATTTTAAAGAGTGAAGATTAAATTTTGAAATATCGGAATTTAGACAAGAGATTTTAAATTCCGATATTTTATAATCGATACCGGCACCATCAATGTCGGAACTGTGGACAATATTTGATAAATTTCACAATCTACAGCAAAAGCTTTTAGATTCTTTTGTTTTAAGGATGATTTATTTATGAATTTTAACTTTATGATAAGAGAAAATAAATTATATTTGACGCATTAAAAATTAATAATGTATGACAAAAAAATACTTTTTTTCTTCTCTGGCAGCTCTGGCATTAGGTTTTACGGTTTCCTGCGATAATACAACGGATGATCCGCCTAATCAGAATAACAATACGTCAAACACCACTACGATTACCGGTCCGCGAATACTGAGTAAAATAAACAATGGGAGTAAGGATCTTGAAGAATACGTTACGAACGCAGGAGTGCTCTCCATGGTTTACGTAAGAGATGCGGGATCTACCAATGCTACTGCTTCAACAATAACTTATACAGGGTCTGTGATTTCACAGATTAAAATCCAGGATAATGTAAGCCCGCATGTTACGGACAATACGTATGCACTTACCTACACCGGCGGAAAATTGTCTGCATTTACGATGGATCAGACCATTGCAGGCTCTGCCAACCACAGCGATTTTACGGTATACTATGATGCCGGCGGAAGTTTATACAGAATCGTGGAAAAGAAAAAAGTAGGCGGAAGTTCTTCCTATTCTTTCTATAATGAAATGAAGTTTACCTATTCCACCACCAACATTGTGAAACTGGACTATATCAGAATGATGATGAGCGGCGGTAATCCGGATACCTCTACGGCCTCAACCACAGTGTACTATTTTGATAATTATGACACCAAAGTGAATCCTTACCTAACTTTACCGAAAGAATATTTCATGGTCGCTTCTACACTGACGCAGCTTAATGCTTATATGCTTTCCAGCAACAATGTAGGCAAGATTACCATGCAGAGTCCTTCAGGTGCACAGATGACTTTCCCGAAAGGATATCTTTACGATTCTCAGAATTATCCGACCTCGGATCTGAGCCAGACAATTAAATATATATACAAACCGTTATAAGAAAGAATTGTCTTTTAATGGTTTTACCATCATATGAGTAAAAAGATACTTTTTATTCAAAAAAAAATTATATTTTTGACAAAATAAATAATCCCCTTTGGAATGAAACGACTTTTTTATTTTATTTTAATACTGGTAGGTGTTTCTTCCATTCATTCTTGTAACGAAGTAATGGATGAGAACGGAGATCCGCTGGTGGATATCAACGGTAATACAGGACTTAACGGTCCGAGAGCTTTATACAGGGAAATCACCGATTCAGATACATTGGCTACGTATTATTACAACGGACTGCAATTATCTAAAGTGGTGACCGACAGTATGAATTCCACGGCAGATATTTCGTGGAGCAGCGACAAGATCAGCAGGGTGGATTTCAGAGGATTCCTGGATCTTGATGGAAACGGAAAACTGGATAAAGACAGTGTTACTTATACACAGCAGTTCACTTATGGAAGTACAGGAAGACTGGAAACGATTTCTGAAAACCGTTCATTTTACAAAAGAAGTACAACTGCTCCTTATACGGTAGCGGCACCGGGACCACAGACCCTTTATAAAAAGACAAAAGCCCTTTACGGGATAAAATATTCTGCAACAACAGCGAAACTGGATTCTATCATCATGAGAAATGGGCCTGATGTATCGGGAACTCCATTTGCCTATACATCTTATTCCAAAACAAAATATGAGTATAATGGGGATAATGTTTCTAAAGTGACCAGATTTTACGGGCCGATCAGCGGAAGTACATTCGGATCGCCTACGACAAAATATGGATATGAGTACTCGAATTATGATACGCAGATCAATCCTTTTACACTACTTCCGACTGTGTATAAGATCTCAAGGCTCTTATCAACAGACATCAATGATGTAAAAAGCTGGATCTTATCGCCAAACAGCCCGACCAGATATTCCATTACGAATCTGGTACCGCCTGTTCCTACTTCGGTTTTCTTCTCAACGAATTACAACTACGATGAGCAGACGTACATGAGAAAAGGATACGGGGTAAACTATATCTACAAACCATTGTAAGAAATAATTTCAATAATATCCAAGCCCGATCTCCTGAAGATTGGGCTTTTTTATTCTGAATGCCTTAATTTTGCAAAAAATTTCGCAATGAAATATTTAATTGTCGGTCTTGGAAATAAAGGAGCCGAATACGAAAATACCCGTCACAACATTGGTTTTAAAGTAGCGGATAAAATTGCCGAAACGCTGGAAGTATCTTTCAATACCACCAATTTTGGCTGGATGGCAGACGGGAAATACAAAGGAAGAAGAGTGCTGGTGCTGAAGCCGGATACGTATATGAACCTTTCCGGAAACGCGGTTCGTTACTGGATGCAGAAAGAAAATATTCCGCTCGAAAATGTGCTGATCATTACGGATGACCTGGCACTGCCATTCGGGACTCTGCGAATGAAAGGCAAAGGTTCCGATGCAGGCCACAATGGGCTGAAAAACATCAACGAAGTGCTGCAGACCCAAAATTATGCACGTCTCCGCTTCGGGATCTCCGCCGATTTTTCCGAAGGCAGGCAGGTGGATTATGTACTGGGTACCTGGAATGAGGAAGAAAATGAAAAGCTGGCAGAGCGGATTGAAAAGTTCTCCAAATCGGCCTTGTCATTTGTTTTTGCCGGAATTACCAATACGATGTCTGCATTTAACGGTAAATAAATCAACTGAAATAAATAAAATAAACCTCCTGAGCGGAGATTTACTGTTTATAAACTACGATATCCTGGATGATCCTGTTGTCGAAGAAGTTTTTTTCGCTGACGGTGAAACCGTAATTGTGTTCCTGCTCGAAAAATTCGAGAGGAGTGACGGGAGTATCGTCGGGTTTCCATTTGATGGCTACCGTTATCTGGCCTGGCGCATCGATGTCTTTATCGGAAAATTTGAATACTGTTCCCGTTAGAGGATTATTCCGGTCCTCTCTGATGTCGGATTTTGCTTTTTTAAACGGGAGCGGTGTCATATCCTTCAAAAGCAGTGAGAATTTTTTTCCAATATATTTTTCTTTATTGATCTCAAATTTTTTGGCATAAGCCAGGGTGTCACTGACGGTTTTTTGGGCTTTGGCCCATCCGCCGGATAAGATCATTATGGATACAAAGAGCAGAGTAAAGAAGAATTTCATATGATAAACAAGTTTCTTTAATCAAATGTAATGAATTTAAAGATCAACGGCGATTTAAAAAGTGTAGCTTCCTAATATTTATTAAAATAAAAAGACCACCGGATCGGTGGTCTGCTTGTTGTACTCTTAAAAAATTAATTTCCAATCTATCTAACGATAACATTCTTAGCTTTAATGCTTAGGCAAAAAAGGATTTGATTACAACCAGGTTACAACACCGGTTTCTACATCGTAATTAGCTCCTATAATCTTGATTTTCCCTTCTTCTTCAAGTCTTCTCAGCGTAGAGCTCTGCTTGCGGATATCTTCGATGGCATTCTTCACATTATGCTGGTTCAGCCTTTCAAGAAGTTCGGCATTGGCAGAAGAACGCTCTTCGCCGTCTACAATGATTTTATCGATAATAGGATCGAAGTGATTGATAAGATGGTTAAGGTTATCCATTCCCATTCCTTCGATTTTTGCGGCATCCAGACCGCCTTTCAAAGCTCCGCATTTGGTGTGTCCCAGAACCACGACAAGTTTGGAACCGGCTACATTGCATCCGAATTCCATAGATCCCAGGATATCCTGATTGACGAAATTGCCTGCAATCCTGATGCTGAAGATATCTCCCAGACCCTGATCGAAGATAAGCTCTGCGGAGGTACGGCTGTCGATACAGCTTAATACCACGGCAAAAGGCCATTGTCCTTCACGGGTGGCATTCACCTGTTCCAGAAGGTCTCTGTTGGCCTTCAGATTGTTTACGAATCTTTGGTTTCCTTCTTTTAAAAATTCCAGTGCTTTTTCAGGAGTAATAGTGGCCTGGGTTTCGTGCGTATGTGCTTTCATATAATTTATTATTTTTTGAATTATATTTTTTTAAAGTTAAAAATTTACGGTGAAAATATTACATTGCTCTCTTATGGGTGATGAGAATATGAGAATCTTCGTCCCTTTCGTAATCCTTATAGGAGGTTTTGAAGCCCAGAAGTTCCACGGTGATGTCCTCTTCTTTCGCGCGTATGTTGGCAAAGTCCTGTATCATTTCGAGAACATCGGTTGCAATGTAGGAGGTTCCTCTTGCATCAATGGTTACCGCAGAATTCGGCTTAATATTTTTCAGTGTTTTTTTAATGGCTGCTTTATTTAAAAATGAAACTTCCTCTGCCAGCTTCATCATGATTCCGTCTGCATCGTCCAGCTCTTTCCGGCTTAAATAATAAGCCCGTTTCATATTTCCCTGGAGGATGTAGAACACAGAAATGGCAAGGCCGATTCCAACCCCTTTTAAGAGGTCTGTGGCTACAACAGCTACAACCGTTGCTACAAATGGGATAAACTGGAATTTCCCCAGATGCCAGAAATGTCTGAACGTCGCAGGTTTAGCCAATTTATATCCCACCATAATCAAAACTGCAGCCAAAGTAGCCAAAGGGATTAAATTTAATACCACAGGAATCGAAAGGACACAGATCAGCAGCAAAACCCCATGAATAATGGTAGACACCTTAGATGTAGCTCCCGCATTGGCATTGGCAGAACTCCTGACGACTACCGAAGTCATCGGAAGTCCCCCGACAAAGGAGCTGACCAGGTTCCCGATTCCCTGTGCTTTCAGCTCCAGGTTGGTATCCGTTATCCTGCGCTGAATATCCAGCCGGTCTGAAGCTTCTATACACAGCAGGGTTTCAATGGAAGCTACGATTGCGATCGTTGCTCCTGCGATCCATACTTTCACGTTGACGAACCCTGTAAAATCGGGCATTGTTACCAGACTTTTGAAATCGTCGAAGGACTCGGGTACCGGTAATGAAACCAGGTGCTGGGATTGGATGGCCAGAGAACTTCCTGTCATTTTAAAGACTTCATTCAGAACGATTCCCGTAACTACGGCTACCAAGGCTCCCGGAAGCATTTTAATCCTTCTAAGAGCATATACTTTATCCCAGGTAATCAGAATAGCGATCGAAATTAGGGTAATTATAATGGCACCCGGCTGAACGGCTCCGAACAGTTCCGTAAAGTAGCCGAGGTTCAGGCCGTTGTCGAAGATCGATTCGTGGCCTTCATAATCTTTATCGAATCCAAGCGCATGCGGAACCTGTTTCAAAATGATGATGATCCCAATGGCGGCAAGCATTCCTTCAATAACATTGTTCGGGAAATAATTGGAAATACTTCCGGCCCTGATGAATCCCAGAACCAGTTGGATAAGACCTGCGATGATACCTGCGCAAAGGAAAAGTTCAAAAGCGCCAAGGTCTTTGATGGCCGTTAAAACAATGGCCGTGAGTCCTGCGGCAGGTCCGGAAACCGAAATATTCGAGTTGCTGATGGAGCCTACGACGAGACCTCCCACAATTCCTGCGATAATGCCGGATAAAGGCGGAGCGCCCGATGCTAAAGCGATTCCCAGGCACAGGGGCAGTGCTACCAGAAATACAACGAGGCCTGAAGGGAAGTTTTCCTTAATTCCTCCTATGAATGATGTCTTTTTCATGATGTTGAGCTGTGAAAAATAACCGGTTTATTTTTAGAAATAAATCAGCTATGTCAATGAAAATTTAATTTTTAAAGTGCATGTGGATCTATACCGGTATTTCGATATAAATTAATAAAAAACGAACTGTAAAAATTAAGCTTCCGGAGGCGGGGAAAACAGGGTAAGTAAGGGCGAAAGATGAAAGGAATCATCGATCAGTACGAAAGATTTTTCTTCGCTGGAAGGTTCGAAGAACTTCAGATAGTCGAAAACATCCAAAGGTTTCGGAAGTGTTTTTTCGTAAACGATAAAAGAGGTTGGGTGCGAATGCGGTTCTTCTTCGTTGATCACGACATTGGTCCGGGTAAGATCCCAACCGAAAACCGCAGCCATACCTGGTAATGCTGTAAAGTTGAGAAAAAACACCAATGTAATAATACTCCAAAGTTTCATTTCACATTATTTTTGAGCTATCTTTTTCTGCTCATGACCCAATCTGAGCTGGTAAGGTTATAAATTTTCTGGATATCTTTCAGAATTTTTTCAAAATCAATTTCCAGATCGATAATTTTACCGGTTCTCAGGTCGAAAACCCAGCCATGCACCACAGGAAACTCTTCCAGAATATAGCGTTCCTGCACACAGGCCATTTTCACCACGTTGATACATTGTTCCTGAACGTTCAGTTCCACAAGCCTGTCATAACGTTTTCCTTCATCTTCTATCGCGTCCAGCTCGGTCTGGTGCAGCCGGTATACGTCACGGATCGTCCGCAGCCAAGGATTCAGCAATCCCATATCTTCAGATGTCATAGCGGCTTTTACACCGCCGCAGTTGTAATGCCCGCAGACGATGATATGTTTTACCTTCAGGTGTTCTACAGCATACTGGATAACTGCGGTTGAGCTCATATCCAGGGTATTTACCACATTGGCAATATTCCTGTGAACAAAAACTTCTCCCGGTTTGGCTCCCATCAGTTCCTCCGCGGTTGCCCTGCTGTCCGAACATCCGATATATAAATAATCGGGCTGCTGAGTCTTTGCAAGATCATGGAAGAAGTCAGGATTTTCCGCAATTTTAGCTTCTACCCACTTCCTGTTGTTTTCAAAAATAACTTGATACGATTGTGACATAAATAAAATTTTTATAGGGTCTAATTATTTATTTCGTTTAAATTATTTTTAAAATCAATAGACTAAATCAATAATACTGCAAAAATAAAATTTTTGCTGACAAAGCAAATACTTTTAACAAAGTTTAATATTAAAAATATTTTAAATAATACTCGAATTTACACTTTATTTTTACAATATCGTGATTTGTGTACTATTTAATAGATCATAGATGTATCTTGCAGCATATTTTAAAAATATTGCCAAATTAATATTATATGATCTTAATTAATACATTGATCTGATGTCTGATTCTGCTTTGTACTCTGTACCTTCAGTCTTTTATGTGGCAGGAGTTATTATTGCTTTCTTTTCTTCGCTTCTGATCCTTGGGAAAAATAAAAAGACCGGTGCAGATTTTGTGCTTGCCGTATGGTTTGTGATTATAGGGATTCATCTCATCTTTTTCGTCCTGTTTTTTTCAGAACTTTACATCCGGTTTCCTCATGTTCTAGGTTTGGAAGTGCCTTTTCCGCTGATGCATGGGCCGATGCTTTATTTATATATTCTTTATCTTACCGGTCGCCGGCCAGGGAAAATGAACTGGCTTATCCATCTTGCTCCGGTTTTAATCATTTATCTTTTTTTTGGGAAATTTTTCACCATGTCTCCTGAAGAAAAACTTAATGTTTATCGGCAGGGAGGAGGCATTTGCCAGTCGAAGGGAATCTATCTTAAAATCCTTATCATCCTGTCAGGGGTTTTGTATGTCATTCTAAGTATTGTTGTGATAAGAAAGTACAGGATAAAGGTTTCAGAACTGCATTTGAACAGAGATAAGCTGACTTTGAATTGGGTATATTATCTTATTACGGGAATTGCTGTGATATGGATTGCGGTTATTTTGAAGAATGATTTTCTGATTTTTTCATTAGTGGTTGTTTTCATTCTATCCGCTGCTTATTTTGGAATTACCCGGGCAGGAATTCTGGATCATCCTGCCGTTGCCGAGCCGGTTATAAAAGAAAATACCGGAAACGAAGAGATTCCGGAAGTTTCAAGATATGAAAAAACCTTTGCCGGTGAAGAAATTATACAGCAGGTCTATGATAAACTAAGCCTGATGATGAATGAAGAAAAACTGTATAAAGATCCTGAACTGAATCTGAATTCCGTCGCCACAAGAATCAATGTTCATCCGAATACGCTTTCCCAGACCATTAATTTTGTTGAAAATAGAAATTTTTATGATTACATCAACCGTCAGCGGATCGAAGAATTCAAAAGGATCGTCCTTTTGCAGGAAAATGAAAAGTTTACGATCCTGTCACTGGCATTTGAAAGCGGATTTAATTCAAAGACTTCTTTTAACCGTAATTTTAAAAAATATATGGACTGTTCTCCCAGAGAGTTTCTGAAAAGCCGGCAGCTTGAGATTAAGTAATATACCGGCTGCATAATTTGGTTAATTGCCTGATTTTAATGATGCTAAAATTTGTGCCACCTTTCATTTTGGAACAATAAGACCCTTTTTTATCCTCAATTTTACCAAAAATAAAACAGCTATGACAAAGAAAATAGGATTTGTATTCATGGGGATACTGGCTTTGCTTATCGGCATCTACCCTTTACTTTACGCTTTTGTGGAAGAGAAATATACACTCCTCGGTTCCAAAGCTCCTGAAATTCTCCATAACACCATGTGGAAAAGCGCATTTCTTGCCCACATTGTTTTTGGAGGTGCGGCACTTTTTATCGGCTGGCGTCAATTCGGCAGTTCGTTCCGGAATAAATATTTAAGGATACATCAGGTAATTGGAAAAGTATATGTAATAGCTGTGCTCATCAGTTCGGTTTGCGCTGTCTATATGGGCTTTTATGCCAATGGCGGGATCATTGCAGAGACAGGATTTATAATTCTGGGAATTATCTGGATGGTAACGACCGTCAGCGCACTGATCAGCATAAAAAAAGGAAACGTAGCCCGGCATCAGCAATGGATGACGTACAGTTATGCCTGCACCTTTGCTGCTGTAACGTTGAGGATCTGGCTTCCTTTGTTAAAAAATATAACAGGAAATGCCGAAGGATCTTATATTGCCGTAGCCTGGTTGTGCTGGATTCCTAATTTGCTGTTTGCATACCTGATTAACCGAAAGGTGACCAATGATAGTGCGGCTTTACGAACTTGAAGTATTTTCGGTTGAACGCTTTCAAATAAAGAAATTTCCAGCCTGAGCTTCCTTTTTCGAAGCTGTCAGCCTGAGCTTCTTAAAGTATTTTGCGATTGATATAGCCTTCTGTGGCATTGGCTTTGGAAAGAATCTTTGCCGGATTTCCAACAACAACGGAATCGGATGGGACATCGAAATTTACATAGGCGTTAGGGGCTATCAATACATTGTTTCCAATGGTTACTCCTCCTACGATTACCGCATTGGCTCCTATCCAGACCTCATCGCCAATGACGGGAACACCCGCTTTAAAACCGCGGTTCTGCTGTCCTATGGTAACGCCTTGTGCAACATTGCAGTTTTTCCCGATCTTCGTCTTCGGATTGATAACGAGGCTGCCCCAATGCCCTAAATAAAATCCTTCGCCGATCTCCGTTTCCGGATAAATCTGGAACCCATATTTGATCTGGTAATGCCGAAGCACGAATTTCCAGAAGATATTCAGCAACGGTGTTTTGAGATGCTGCTGGGATTTTCTCAGGATATATATGAAATGGAGATTGGGATTAAGGCATTTTTTCCAGATCTCTGTGGTGGAAAGCCATTTTCCGCTTTCCCTGAAAAAGTCTTTCTGAAGAGTAGAATATTGTTCGGCCATACAGCAAAAATAAAAATTTCCGGTTAAGGTGATGTTAAAAATCGTATTATAACTGATCGAGAATGGAAATGATCTTGTCTACCGAATTTTTAAGGATAAACGGCATTTCATAGGATTTCAGCTTTTCCGAATATTTTTCAAAACTTTCGGGTTGGCTCAATGCCTGTTTCATGCCGGTATAAATTCCTTCTTCGGAATTTTCCACCAGCAATCCCAGTTCCCCATTCCTCAACATTTCGGCAGATCCCGAAACCTCCGTGGAGATGATTTTCTTTTTTAAAGTAATGGCTTCAAAAAGGACTGTGGGAAAGCCTTCGTAACGGGAACTTAAAATATAAAAGTCCGCATGTCTGAAATAAGGATAGGGATTGTCTGTAAAACCCAGCATTACTGCAGTCTGATCAAGGCCAAGGTCTGATTTCAGTTTTCTGATGTTTTCAAAATCGTATCCGTCTCCTACAATCAGAATGTTATGTTGAAATCCTTCCATCAAAAGTCTTTTGTGAACTTTCAATAACCGGTCAAAACCTTTTTGCGGAAAAACCGTTCCTACGGAGATAAATGTAGGTACGGATTCGTCAAAACTGTAATTGATGACCGGCATTTCCGCCTTGGAAACAAATTCTTCCGTATCCAAGGGATTATAGATCTTTACAATCTTGCTTTTCTCAGCTTCGTTTTTGGCCAGCTGTTGAAAAAGCTTTTCTATTTTCTCTGAAATCACCATGATTTTATCAAACCCGAAAAACTTCCGGATCTCAGCATCGGTATAGCCTTTCACTTCAGAAAGATCGTTATGGATCCAGACTATTTTTTTAGATGAAGACAGGGGAGAACCCAGGATTTCATCGCGCATACCGTGAATGGCAGCAAATTCGATGTCGTACTGCTTTTTCTTTAATTTATTTTTATAAAGAAGGTTCGGGAATTTTTTTATGGTTTTTTCGTGTATGACACGGGCTGCTTTCCGGGGAATTTCATGTGGCCTGTTGGTGGTAATCATTTCCCCTTTGTGGAGGTACAGGATATTGATCCACTCCGGGACTTCCGGCAGGTATTTTCCCGAATACAGATTCAGCAAAAGATCGATTTCATACCGATCTTCCGGAAGATTTTTCAGAAAAGTTACCAGCACTTTCTCCGCTCCGCCGTGACGAAGGGAACCGATGCGGATCAGGATTTTCTTTTTTTCAGCCATTTATTTTTTTACGGGTTTAAACTTGCGGGGAAGGTTTTCCTTGATGTAGGCTTCCAATTCGGGCCTGTCTTTTTCGAGTTCTCTTGGATACATGACATTATTCGCCAGTAATTTATCCCCATATTCTTCAATCGTACAGATGTATTTGGCGGGCACTCCGGCATATACGGTTCCGTCTGGCATGGATGTCGTTAAAATAGAGCCGGCTCCCAAAACACAGTTGTCGCCCATTTCAACCCCAAGCATAATGATCGTATCGGCTCCGATAAGGCACTGTTTGCCGATTTTGATCCTTCCGAAAGTCCTCACATCTTTGTATTTCTCAAAAAAGTGCAGGGCATTTTGCCCGCCGTCATGGTTTACAAATCTTACATTATTTGAAAAGGTAGTTTCATCCCCGATCTCAATAAGAAAACATTCCGTCCCAAACTGAGGCACTTCCACAAAACGGACGTTTTTTCCTACTTTCAGTCCTTTTGAAAGACAGATTTTAAGATAAATCCTCTGGATCATAAAATGATACAGGGTGTGAATTTTAAGGATAGCTCGATATAAAAGGATCATGTTTATTTTTTTGATAAATTAATGATAATATTTTCAACAGCATCGAAAATCTTCCGGTTGTCGAATCGCTCTTCGATATTCTTTAGGTTTTCCCGGATGTTTTCTACCAACGGTCTGTTCGTTAAAAATTCTTTTATTCCGTTATACAGTCCTTCTTGAGAATATTCTGTGAGATAGCCGGTAAAAAGATGGTCTATCATTTCTGGAATTCCGCCGACATTTGTTGCTAAAATAGGCCTCTGAAGGATCAGGGTCTCAGCAATGATCAGCGGCCAGCCCTCACTTTCCGAGGGCATGATATAAAAATCGGCATTTTTTACATAAGGGTAAGGGTTTAGCTGGGTTCCCAGCAGCCTGAAGGATTCACCGACTCCGAGTTCTTTGATTCTTGAAGAGAGGAGGCTGTAATCTTCCCCATTTCCAATTACGATAATGCGGTGGGCGTATCCCGCATCCAAAAGTTGCCGGTGCACTTCCAGAAGTAAGCGGTATCCTTTTCTGATATGCAGCCTTCCTACCGATACAAAAGTCGGAACATCTTCTTTCTCAGGAATAAAGGCTTCGGCTTTTACTTTAAGATCTTCAATAGGGATCGCATTCAATACCACTTTTCCGGGTGGGAGCTGTAAACTTGGATATTTTTCTTCCAATACCTGTTGGCATTGTCTGCTGCCATAGATAATATAATCGAATTTTTGCATGTTCCGGAAAATATTATCCCGCATATTGTCGAACGCCGATACCGTAAGATCGGAATGCAGCCATGCAATTTTCCGGGAATTTTTATTGGGAGAGTTAAGTACCGCATGGTAGACGGCATACGTTGTGGCAATTTCCACATCATACAGGTCGTTGAGGAGTTCCTGTGCGACCAAAGGATTTTTAGAGGCCTTTCGAAGCTTGAGTTTCCTTTTCGCCAGCTGCAGTTTATGGATTATTGGATTTTTGGAAAAGTCCTCTTTGCCGGCGGTAAGATATACCTTTCTTACATGTCCGGGAATTTCATTACGAAGCTCTCCCTGGTTGATATTTAAACAAATAGTGAGATCGAATTTATTTTTATCCAGATGATTCAGCATGCTCAAAACTACTTTTTCCACCCCTCCCATTTCCATTGATCTATGTCTGAAAAGTACTTTTATTTTATCTCTTTTTGTCATTAGCCAAATATTTGTTGTGCAAAAATGATGATCTTTTTCTTTACCCGGTAAGAAATTGAATGCTGATATTGCAGAAGATCGTAAATCTCTTTTGGATCTGTATATTTATCAGGAATTTTTTTTCCGTTTATCCTTGTTAGTTCTCTACGTTTCATAGCATTGAAAATAACTTTTGCAAAATATTCGTAGGATTTCGGCTTGTTGTCATTCTGTGAAATCCCTCCGGAATGAAGCCTGTATAAGTAGTTGATTTCATTAATGAACTTTACTTTTCCTTTTTCGTACATTTTCAGGTACAGGTCCTGATCTTCCGCAATTTTCATCGTTGTATTCATTTTTTCCGTCTGCAGATAAATCTTTCTTTTAAAGCATACAAAGTGGGCGATCTGGATAGGATAATTAAAGAAATACCGGTCGTTATTTTTTACCTGCCGGGTTTTGAAAGGTGTCAGCGGCTGCAGGTTTTCATCGCAGCTCATGAATCGGGAATATGTTAAGACAACATCCTGCTTCCGGAAATTATTGATGCTGGATGAGATCGCGGTTGGAGCAATGGCATCATCCGGATCCACAAATCCGCAAATGTCTCCTTCTGCAAGTTCTATAAGCTTACTCTTAGTGATGCCAACGCCACTGTTCCGGGGGTTTTCGAAAAATCTGAAACGGCTATCGGATCCAATGATGTCTTTAATAATACGGACGGAATTATCGGTAGAAGCATCATCCAGAATCACAGCTTCCCAATCTTTGTATTCCTGAGCCATAACGGAATCATAACATTCTTTAAAATACTTTCCGTTATTATAATTGGCAATTAAGATCGAAAATTTCATGAAACGGGATTAAAGATTAACTGCTGCTGATTAATAACTTTCGTATTGTTTGGCACATCTTTAAAAATGGTACATCCTGCTCCGATAATACAGTTGTCGCCTATAGAAACACCTTTCAGTACGGTAACGTTGCTTCCCAGCCAGCAGTTTTTACCGATCTTTATCGGTGCCGTGGAAAACTCAGAATGCAAGACCTTAAATTCAGGAACTGCCGTATAACGGTGATTGTGGTCGTAAAGCTTTACATTTTCCCCGAAAAGCGTGTTTTCTCCTATAGAAATGGAATCCAGGCAGTTTACCGAACAGAAATTGTTCATGAATACACCGTCTCCGATGGTAAGCGCCGCATTTTTTTCTACTAAAATATGGATGTAATTTCTAAAGCTTACAGAGGCTCCGATGGTTACTTTTTCCAGTTTTTCAGATAGGATAAAATGATTGTTCGTTCCTATTTTCAGGCTTCCTATAGAAGTGTTGCGATTGTTTTTCAGAACAGAAAGCTGATATTTACGTTGGAACTTTTCAAGAATGAGGTGCAGCATGTTGGGATTATATTAATTCATAATTTGTATCGCAAAGATAATTAATTGTATTATACCATAAAAAATATTATTTTTGTGTCCTAAATTCAACACAGTGAGTGAAATATCATCGGTTCTCAAAACATTTATCGCTTATCTTAAAAGACCTGACCTTTATCCGGAATTAAGAAGAAAAATCATAAAAAACACTTTACAGAGAGGAAATGCCTTTAAAGGGAAGGAAAAAACCAATTCATGGGCAGCTTCACAGGCTATTCCCCAACAGGAAGCGATCTCAAAGCTTTTCGGGATGGAGATGGATTCTTTCAGAAAAGTATACGATGAGGTTTTAAAAAATTCCGAGCAGAAACAGAGGGAGTGCCCTATAAAAATGGGCGGTGCCGGAGCACTGGAGCTTATTTATTATGCCTGCGAATTTGCAGGGGCAAAGCATGTGGTGGAAACAGGAGTTGCTTACGGGTGGTCTTCTTTAGCCGCGCTTTTATCCCTTGAAAAAAGAGACGGTATCCTTTACAGTTCCGACATGCCTTATCTGGCACAGGATGGTGACCGGTATGTGGGGTGTGTAGTTCCTGATGACCTGAGACCAAACTGGAAGCTTTTCCGTTTTGCAGATAAAGAATCCCTGCCAAAAATTTTTGCTGAAAATTCTGTTTTTGATGTTATCCATTATGATTCGGATAAGAGTTATAACGGAAGATTCTGGGCCTATAACGAATTATATAAGCATCTGAAATCCGGCGGGATCTTCATCAGTGATGACATCGGAGACAACTCGGCATATCAGGATTTCTGTGAGAAAAACAACCTTGAAACCACTGTGGTGGAATATGAAGGGAAATATATCGGGCTTTTCGTAAAATAAGCCAAAAAGCGAAGAAATACTTAATTTTCTTCGCTTTTTTTATAGAGTCCAGCAAATGAATCTGAACTACATTCTGCTTTCTGTCTACTGATTTTTCCGGATTTTCAGAAGAGATATTTCCTGAAATTAATATTGTAAATCCCGGAGCGTATACTTGGATAATCCGTGATAAGGTATTTTGTGATCATTACCCATTTCTTTACAGCCGGGGCCAGGGCAATTTCATAACTGCGCCGCATCCTGCCGATATGCAGTTTTACATCCAGCGGAACGGTACTCTCGTTCTGTGCCCAGTCGTAAATTTCTCTCCATAGCAATACCCTGGTGGTTGCCGGGTTTACTTTTTCCGAATCCACTGCGGTAATCCTGTTGTTTTCATGAACGCCTCTCATCGCTACGGCTTTATCTAAAATACCGGGATAAAGGTCAAGATAAAAGGAAAGCCTGAACAGGAACTCCGTATCCTGATGAAGCCTAAGGTGGGTTTTGAAGAACGGCTTCAGCTTGCGGACCATGGATTCTCTTCTCACCGTAAGACAGTCGATGCTGAACAGCCCGAAGCTGCCCCTCATATTAAGCTGTCCCGGAAATACTTCTTTCGGGTCATGTTTTTTATAAACCGTTGTCAGGTTATCTTTAAACAGAGGATAATACTGATCTTTTGCTTTTTCAGAATAATAATGTACGCCCAGTGCTCCGTAAACACCTTCTACTTTCGGATCTTTAAAAAGTTCTTTCTCCGCATCAAAACGGTTGGGTAGGTAATAGTCATCTGCATCCAGAAAGGCTATAAAATCACCGGTGGCTTTTTCCAGTCCAAGATTTCTTGTTGGCCCCGCTCCGTGGTTACCTTTGTCGGGATGCTGAAAAAGTTTTACCCTGTCGTATTTTTCCGTTAATTGCTCACAGACCTGCAGTGCATGGTCCGGCGATTTGTCCTCAACTAAAATAATCTCATGTACTTCATCAAACTGAAGCGCAGATTCTACGGCCTGCGTTACATATTTTTCGGCGTTGTAAACGGGAATGATGACGGAGATTTTCATAATTGATGTGCATTTTATAGGACTTGAAAGAATTCCATTCAGGAAACTTAGATAATAAAGAAGAACTTTTCCAGCTAATTCTTATTCTGTCTGGAATTAGTAAAGATTTCTCTTCAGTATACCTTAAGATTTGCATTTTTATTTACAGCTAAATAATTGGTCGTCAGGTAAATTTCAAATGATTCGTGATATGTTATTTTTTGCAAACCGTCCTGCAGGATCCTGTAGATATCGTAATTTTTTAATATTAAGAAAAAATCGGCTAACCTGTTTACGGCATATAGGCTGGCCAACCCAAATTCAAACTGTATCATTGAAATACGACCGTTTTCAAGAGCATTTTCTGCTCCCTGAAAAGCTTTCAACTCATGCCCTTCAATATCTATTTTTAAAAAATCGATATGAGCAATTGAATATTCTTCCATAAACCGATCTATTGTTTCCAACTGAATGACTTCCGTTCTGCTGAGCTCTTTCTTAATTCTTTCATATCCATTGTTTTCTATTGAAGCCCAAACTGAACCCTCATAATCATAATGTATTTCAGCTGTTCCCGGATTGCTGCTGAATCCTAATTGATGATAGATAAAATTCGGATGGTTGATCTTTTTCAGTTCGTTGATACAGAATGAGGTCGGCTCAAAAGCATAGATCCGGAACGGCATTTTAATATTTTGAATGAGCGCTTTGCTGTATCCTCCAACATTGGCTCCGATATCAAAAATCAGAATTTCTTTATGGGTAAAAACTTTGTTAATCAGTTCGAAAATATATTTTTCACCGCTTTTTTCATAATCAGAACCGTTGCCATAATTCATGCCTCTCAAGGCAATGAAGAAAAGTCTTTCAAAAAAAGCCTGAAAAGCTTTTCTTCCATAAAGTCCGGTAATTTGTCTTTGTATAATTCCCATATTTTTAATTAATAAATTTTACACTACGGTGTTCTGCCTGTAAATATATCAGTTTTTTTTCCAAAATACTTTGGTTAAGATTTTTTACCATGCCCTCAGGAGAAAGATATTCTTCATAATATTTCAAAACATTTGTTTTCATGGCCAGAATCTCCTGTTCTGAATAATTAAATATTTCATTCTGAAGAATAGATTCCAATTCATCAAGATCTTTAAAAATAACAGCATTTGTCCGATGCTGTAGCTTAGGGTACATGACTTCTGCATATTCTTTCTGAATAAGAGGAATGGTTCCTACAGACATTGCCTCGATTACATTATGACACAAAGGCATCACCACACCCGGACAGCAAAGATAAAAATTGAAATAAGAAAGAAGTTCCCGGATGTCTTCCATCCTGATGCCGTAATTTTCTTTTATGGCAAAAACATACTTCTCATTCATTACATCATCCGCAGAAGTGATGTCTTTTTTTCCATGAACAGAGACGAACTTTTCTTTCTTCATAAAAAAGGCCAGCAGAGCGGTTCTTGTTTTTACCGTAAATTCAGTTCTCTTTATGTCCAAATAGGCCTGCGCGTGGAAATTTCCGTAACAGAAGATGGAGTTGAATCTTTTTCTCTCCGTATCAATTTTATGATTCCAGATTTCCTGGCTATACATAAACGGATGAAAACTCATTGGTATATGAAATGTATTTTCCTGTTTGTTCTGATGTTTAAAATAGTTGGCAAAATAATCCGGGCTGAACATTTCATCCCTTATTTCAATTGCATTGGGAGGAAGATTTTTTTTATGGATGCTCAGAAATTTTTTTTCACGGACGATAAGCCCGAGATAATGGTCTTTATTTCTGAGATTTCTGAATCTTGCAAAATTCATGGGATAGCAAATGGTGTATCCTGAAAGCTGATAAAACTTGACCATCAGATAGAAAAACCGGTGATAAAGGTTAGGATTGCTGAAACTGATGAGCAATACCTTATCATTTTCAGGAGGCGTGTAAAGTTTTAGCCGCAAAAAGGCTACAGCATCACTGATCAGCCTCTTAACCTGACTTATTTTTTTATTGATCATACGTATTGTTTAAGGCGTGAAACCGATATCTTGTTTTAAAAAATTCAGGATTTTTTAAGGCTGTCAGTAAGAATGAAATGTACTTTCCTAATCCCTTTTGATGGGCTATTTTAAAACTGAGGTAGTTAAGCTCTATTTTTTTTGCATATTGTTTTTCCAGTTTATCCGCTTTACTCCATTTATAAAGGGATTCACTATAAAGAAGGCTGTTCTGATAAAATTTTGCAGAATAGGGTTTTATTTTGGTAATACGGTTGTCGTCATGAACTCCTCTCATGGCAACAGGTTTATCTATAATTCCGGATTTCAGGTAACAGTGATAGGCAAGCTTCAGGTTGAAATCGGAATCCTGATGTACCCGCAGGTTTACATTGAAACGGAGCCCTGTTTTTTCCAGAGCCGACCTCCGTACCGTCAGTGTATTCAGATGAAAAAAAGAACCGAAAACCTTAGGGGTAAGTCCAAGCAGGCCTTCGAAAACTTCCTTTCCTTCCGCCGCATAGTTTACCGTAGCAAGAGGGGAATCCTTAAATTTAATCTGGTATTCTTCTTTGCCTTTTTCCGATAAATAATCGACGCCAATGGCTCCGAAAATACCTTCTGTTTTGGGATCTCCGAAGAGTTCTTTCTCCGCATCAAAGCGGTTGGATAAGTAATAATCATCGGCATCCAGAAAAGCAATGAAATCATATGTTGCTTTCTCAATTCCCAGGTTCCGCGTTGCGCCGGCACCATGATTGCCTTTATCGGGGTGCTGAAATAATTTTATTCTGGAATTTCTGGATACCAGTTTTTCACAGATCTCCAATGAATCATCCGTGGAGCAGTCTTCCACCAGTATGATTTCCTTGACTTCATCAAACTGCAGGGCAGAATCAACCGATTTTACCAAAAAACGTGACGCATTGTAAACGGGAATAATAACGGATATAGCTAGGGTCATTCCTTTATCTCTAAAATAATGCTTTTTTCATATTTATCCTTAAGCTCGTTAGGGATATCTAAGGATTGTTGTTCATTGGTTTCATTTACATGGCGGCCTCTTATTGACACTTTATCTTTTACTTTCATCAGAAACCACATATATTCTATATCGATATGTCCTACGTCCAGAGCCCAGTATGCTGCTTTAGCCAGATCATAAGCAAGAATGGTTGCAGTAGGTCCCAATGAGATTAAAACGAGCTTATTTTTGCCATGCTCTTTTACAGCACTTAATATTTTATCATAACAGCGGAAAGCATTTTTTTCCGGGCATATGATCCTTTCTAAATTTTTTGAATTATCAAATAAATCATTACCCAATCCTAATCGTGAGTATCTTCCTTCAACAATCAAAATTTCTTGTTTTTCCCATATTTTTTTTAATAAAGAAACAGTGTCAAGGATGTTAGCATCAGATTTATCTTTATACCCAATATAAAACCGGGTAATAAACTGATTTCCATATGCTTTGTCCTTGTTTAAGTAAGGAAGAATTCTTTTCCCGTACACATTGATAAACTTTTTCCACCAGTATTTGGTTGGGATATCGAAATTTTTTGTCTTATAAAAGGGTTCAGGAAGACAAACCAAATGATTGGAAAGGTCTGATGATGCCACCTCTTTTAATCTTTTACTGATTTCGTCGCTGTTTTCCTGAAATTCAAGGGCAAATTCCGGAAAAAACAGACGAAATTCCCCATCTCCGAATCTGCTGATTGATTTTTTATCTTCTATGATTTGACGAATGGTTTCATTAAAACTCAATATTTTAAATTTCGGGAAATTTTTTCTGAGTTTTCGTGTATTAAATACCCACTGGTAATAATAAAAGTTAGTACTGATTTTTTTTTTCATTTGTATCATTAAAAATATTTTTTATTATGATAAGCCCAAAGTGACAGCTGAAGAAGGATCCAATGTTTATAATCCTTATTTAAAAACTTTTGGACCGCTTTAAAATCGATATAGCTGAATATTTTCTGATCCGGATTTTTCAGCAGTTCATCCGACAGTTTAATAAGATGCTCTTCCTCGAACCATGTTTTTATACTCATGCCGAAACCCTGTTTACGCCTTTTCCTGATGGTTTCCGTCCAGTAAGATCCCATAGCTTCACGGAGAATAATTTTGTCATTATCGTTGGTAAGCTTTAGCTGTTCGGGAAGCTGAATACAGAATTCCGCAAAATCAATGTCCAGGAAGGGGGTTCTTACTTCCAGCGAATTGGCCATCGCCATCCGGTCGGATTTTACCATCATATTGGCCGGAACATAAGTTTCAAGATCATGTCTCATGATATCGTTTAAAGAATCAGGATCCGGAATGAAGCTGTAGGGCTGTTCATAATTTGAAGAAATCCCCAGAGCAAGCCGCTCTTCGGTATTGAAAGCGTTCCGGACAAAATTACGGTGAAAATCCAAAATGTTTTTGTGTTTTATATTGTTTTGGGAAACAAAAGAAACAGGTTTTAGTTTTTGGTATAAACTTAATCCGAACTGAGCAATGATGTTTTTATAACTGAAATGGTTCTTCAGCTGATTTTCTACCCTGTAAAAATTATAGCCGCCAAACAATTCGTCGCCGGCATCACCCGACAGAACAACCGTAAGGTTTTTTCTGGCATTTCTGCATATTTCAAAATGTGGTATTGAAGAATAATCTGCAAAAGGATCGTCGAAAAATGGTGAAGTCTTTAGGAGAGCCGTTACCAGGTCACCCTTCTTTTCGTGGACTTCAATATGGTTGGTATGGTATTTATCAGCAATTTCTCTGGCAAATTTCAGTTCGCTCGCTTCATGGTCATATCCAAAACTGATGGTCGTCTGTTGAGGTAAAAATTCATCAACAAGCGCAACAATGGAAGAGGAGTCAAGACCTCCGCTCAGGAAACTTCCGACTTCCACATCGGCGACCAACTGTTTTTTTACCGCATTTCTCAGAAGATAATTAAATTCTTCTTTTGCATCGGACAGGCTGATTACCCTGTCTTTCTTAGGAAGGCTGTAATACCGGGAAACCGAAATTTTTCCTTCTTTCCATATGAGTTGATGCGCAGGGGGTAAAGGATGAATATTTTTGTAGATACTCTGGTAGGCGCTTACATAGCCATGCTGAAGGTAATGCGACATCGCTTCGGTACTCACCTCCGGACGGATAAGGCCCGATGCCAGGATCGCTTTAATTTCCGATGCGAAAATAAATTCGTTATTGTTTCCGATCGCATAATAGAAAGGTTTCTCACCGAAACGGTCTCTTGCGCAGAAAAGTTCCTTCTTTTCATTATTCCAGATAGCAAAGGCAAACATGCCGGGAAGATCCCGGATCAGGTTTTCCTGTTTCTGCTGGTACATCGCAAGAATGACTTCGGTGTCGGAGCTGCCATTATAACGATATTCGGAATGTTGGGCTTTGATTTCCTGATAGCCGTAGATTTCTCCGTTCAGAACAATGCATTCATTTCTGGTATCCGAAAACATCGGCTGTTTACCACCTTCGGAAAGGTCGATAATAGATAGCCGGCGATGGCCCAATGCTGCATTTTCATAAAACTCATGATGTGCCGCATCCGGACCCCGGTGTGCAATAGCATCCGTCATCCTATTTAGCTCTTCGGTATAATTTTCCGCATTATTAGCAATGATTCCTGCTATTCCGCACATACTTTTTATTTTAGTTGATCTTATTTATTTTTCACAATAGAAAATATCTTCATCGGGATTAAGACCAAGGTTTTTATATTTTTCCGAAATATTTATCCTTTTTACTTTAAACCCCACACTTTCCAGTCTTGATACATAATCCTGTCCATAAATTCTTACATGATCAAACTGTCCGAATAATTCTTCTCTTTTATTGCGGTCGGTAATGGTAAAGTCTTCATGAGTCTGCTGATTGTTTTTTGAAATCGGAACCTGCAGAACGGCATGGCCATTTGGTTTTAAAACTCTGTGGATTTCCTTCATCGCTTTTGTGTCTTCCGGAATATGTTCTAAAACGTGATTACAAATTACAAGATCAAAATGGTTGTCTTTATAAGGAATCTCCATCACATTCATGTTTCTTACATGGCTAGGATAATCGTATCCTTTGGTAAACAAATCCCCGCAGATGTATTCTTTTAGCTTTGACTCCAGGAGTATATTTGAAAGCTTGGGTTCCGGAGCAATGTGTAGAATACTGAAATTTTTGTTATCCGTAACTTTCAATTCTTCAATTAAGAATGCGTATAAAAGCCTTTCCCGGTCTCTGGAATGACATTTGTAACAGCCTGCAGCACGTCTTCCACCACCAATGACCTGTTTATCCCGTAAAACCTTAAGATCATGCCCTACCACTTCAAGATCTTTGGAATTGTAACCACAATAGGGGCAATGATATGCAGAACCGGCGTGGGAAAGTAACTTTATTTTTTTTGCAATTTTATTTATCATTTTTAGTATTTTTAAATATTGAATATGTATTTACAGATCAAGAAACGAGGGGCTCTTCTTATTTACAGTATTTCTGAGTTCCATTAATCTTTTTTCCTCAGAAACGATTTTTTTATATTTTGATGCTAGCTTCAGATAGTTGTTTTTCTTTCCGGCAAACATATTTTTAAGCATACTTTTTTTGAGTGATTTTTTTTCTGCTTTTAAAGAATCCGGAATAGAGGGGTTCATGATATTGGTTTCTATTCTCAGATCCTCATATTTTGTGTAATCTACCTTAGAAAGAGACTGTTTTCCATCATGTATCACTTTGCTTTCAGGGACCAGGAGTGTTTTCTTCTTATGGAATAAAATACGGTTTACATATTCTGCATCTTCTCCGTAATGAAAAAAATATGGATTAAATCCTCCAACCGTTTCTATGGTTTCTTTTGGAAGAAGCCAGTGTGCGGCATTGATAAAACTTACTTCGTAATAGGGTTTCAGACTTTGAAAATAAAGATCAGAAATCAGGCGGGTTTCAAAATTATGGGCAATATATTTATCAAGAAAAATATCCAGCTTTTTTTCTGTACCGTCGATATGCATCGGGCTCAGAATACCTATTTCTCCTTTATCGGGATACGATTGGTAAACAGCAATCAGTTTTTCCACACTGTCTTCATAAATCCAGGCGTCCTGGTTCATCAGGTAAAAGAAATCTGCCCCTTTGCGATAAGCTTTTTCTATGCCGATATTATTGGCTTTTCCAAACCCCAGGTTTTTTTCGGACCGGATGAATTCAACTTCTGGGAAATGGGTGGTGATGTACTCCTGACTGCCATCCGTAGAGCCGTTATCAACGACAATACAATGAACCGGCACAGAAGACAGCCTCAGGCTCGTGAAGCATTTTTCTGCCCATTTCATGGCGTTGTAGGTAACAATAATAAAATAAATTTTCGGCATTTGTGTTCCGGTTTTTAAATGTATTTTTCTGTCAAATTCCTTAAATATTCCTCAGCATTAATCCCTGAAAAAAAATGATCAGCGGTTCCGTGAAAATCTACTTTGTAAAAATCGCCTTCATCTGTTTCTCCATAAGTTGCTTTCTTCTGCATGCGGGTTTCTATTGCCTGTACAATTTCCTTTAAATCATAATAATACGGATAGGCAAAATTAACGGTTTGATTACTTAAATCGTTACCATGGGCCTGCAAAAATTTTGAAACATCATCAACATCCAGCAGCAGCCTCCTGGCCTGCCGGTGAATTTTAAAAATATTCCCTTCGGAAATCTGGATTTTCAGAAAATTGAACAGCGTATTCGGGTTACCGCCTTTTCCCACAATATTTCCTATTCTTAAGATTAAATGGCTTGAAGCATTGTTTCGGATAAACTCTTCCAGCTGCAACTTATGCAATACATAACGGCTGTCCTGCTTAGACTGGTCGTTTATGCTGAGGGTCGAAAAATACACCAGTCTGCCGTCGGGATGTTTTTCAATACTTTCTTTCAGGAGTGAAAATTCTCTTTCAAACTCCGTGCTTCTGGTTTCGAGGGAATTGGATACACCCGAAGCAAAAAACAGGTGCCCTTCGGTATCAATTCCTTTTAATGCATTGGCAATAAGCCCATTTCCTATGATCATTTTCTGTATTTAAATAAAACTTTTATTCTTAACGTTTATCTGGTATTTTTGATTTATCGTATGCCTGCTCCATTTGGCAACATGATATAATTTTAAAGGATGAAATGAAAATTTTGACAGCATATTATACAAAAAATATCCCAAGCATGCTTTACGAAAATCTGTTTTTGAAACCATGCTTGGATAGGCCATAAGAGTATAGTAAAGATATCTTTTAAATTCTAGTTTATTAATTTTATTACTTAGTTTTGTGATAAACGGATACATATTAAAATCTGATTTTACATCTTCGTACTTTAAATTTACCGAAAGACTATCATTATATTTGAAGTGATTACAGGTAATATCTTCTAAAACCTTTACTTTGCCAAAGCATCCTGCAAGAAGGAAGAGGCATCTGTCATTTGCATTGATATCTACTGGAAAATCCTCCTGTAAGATATTTTTTTTAAAAAAAAATGTTGATGTCTGAAAATATCTTATTTCCAATAAATCATTAATGGATAATTCTTTACCGGAAAATTTTGAAAAATTTTCTGTTTTTCCGGAATCCAAATAAACAATATGTGAATCTGTCCCTACTGCACTGAAATCGTGGTTTTCTTCCAGAAAATCAAATTGTTTCTGTAATTTTTTTTCATCAGTCCACTGATCGTCTCCGTCTAACATCGCAATATATTTTCCGTTACATTTTGAGAAAACAAACAGCATATTGGGATTTACCGTAAGATTTTTGGGCTGTTGGTAAAGCTTGATAATATGGCCTTTAGGATGTGTATTGATAATATTTCTGATTACAGAAACGGTAGCATCTTTTGAATTATCATCAGAGATTATAATTTCATAATCGAAATCAGTTGTTTGGTTTAATGCACTAAGAAGGGTTCTCTTAACGTATTTTTCTTTATTGTATGTAGTAATACAGACACTTACTAATTTTTCTTTCATCATTTCAGTATCTTATTTTGTAATAAACCAGCTTTATTCTTTTTACCAACTTATCCCATGCTGTTTCATTTTGTTCTTTTACAAGTCTTTCAAAATAAGCCAATCTTTCTTTTATAATATCCCTAAATCCATTTTTTATCATTGTATTATTAAATTCAAGCAAATGATTTTTTAGCAGTGGATCGGTATTTTTTAATATTCCATCAATAGTAACATTAGTGAAATGTATAAATATGATTGGGTATTGATCAATAATTTTAACTTGATTGGTGGTGGGATCAAGTGTCCTTTCACATACCTCAATATTCCAGCTTGCAATATTGCATCCTTTGTGTTTGACGATTAGTACGTTGTCGTAATATATTGGGAGTAGATTGAGGTAAGTCTGATCATAATGCAATCCTACTTCAGCATTTTTTCCGCAGAAAGTATAGCAGCTTTCTGCCCAGAATTCAATCACTTCCCTGCCTTTTCTGTTTGCGCCGATAAACCCGGCATTGTAAATGCCATTTTTAAATATGGTTTCATATTCCACTTTATTTTTTGCAGGCGTCTTAGGACTCCAGTGAGGAGTAAGAAGAACATTATTTGTATCCAGGTCATCAAACAGAAACTGATAAGAATTAAAAAAATAAATATCTGCATCTGTAAAAATAACTTTTTCACTGAAATCCAAACATTTAGATATTACTATCGGTTTTAATGCCCATCTTAGTATATTTAGCTGATCTTTGTATTTATTAATGATTTCCTTCGCAAATCCGATATTTCCAAGATCATTAAGCGTTATTATTTTTATATTTTTTCCTAATATCTTATCATAATGGTCTTGAAAGGTATGGTCTACCACGGCTACATAAAGAATGATATCCTCATCAAATTTCTGCAAAGAATCATATAGGGATAATGCCCACGAAAAATAATTGTTGGTAATAATCGTACAAAAGGCTTTATGATGCTTCATCTGTGTAAAATTTTGGTTCTGATCTGATGTTTCAGCAGTTTATATCTGAAAAAAGAATAGGCATAAAAAAGAGGCCGGGCTTTCTTAAATAAAAATAGCATGGATATGGGCTGTTTCCGGATTTCATAATAAATCCAGAAGTGATTCCTTTCATAGGTCAGCTCTTCATTGATACTGCTGTATATAAAAGAAAGGGTATTGGAGTATTCAATATATTTTTTACGGTTAGCAAATTCTTGGCTTCGGGTGGTTTTATCATGAAATCTGAAATGATTAAGCACTTCGCAGCAAAAATATACATTGCTTGTTAAAAGTAACGTAACCCAAAAAAGCCAGTCCCCTGCGTAAAACATCGTTTTAATTTTTGTAAAATCGAAATTCTGTTTTTTAAAAACGCAGGCACTCGCATTGGGAACGGTATTTCTGAACTTTAAAAAATTGCGGATTTCGTTTTTTCCGTCGTTATAATATGAGGATTTCCACCGCTGAGCATCAAGGCTATCGGGCCAGAAGGTATCATAAAAGTTTTCGTTTTCATCAACATTATTTGATCTGCTATAGACCAATCCGATATTTTCTTTTTCGAAGAATAGTGGCATTAATTTTTCAAGAAAATCCACTTCACAGAAATCATCACTTTCTGCAATCCATATATAGTCTGCTTTTGCAAGAGCAATCCCTTTTTCCCATTGTGCAAAAGGACTACCGGAGTTTTTTTCGTTAAAAACAATATGTGATGTTTTGGGGTGGGAAGCATACTGCTGCAGTATTTTCCTGCTGTCATCAGAAGAGCAGTCGTCCAGAAGGATTACCTCAAAGTTTTCATATGTTTGTTCATATACGCTTTTCAGCCTTTGTAAGAGAAAACGCTCATGGTTATAGTTGGGAATAATGACGGAAACTAATGGATTCATCTTTTATGTTCGTTTTTTCAAGGGATTAGGGGCGTATTTTGTTGATATAGCCGATCAGCTTGCTTATAACCTGATATTTTTTACTGTTGATGATTTTTTTATATTGATTATTTTCTCTTTCCAACGCAGAGACTTTCCATATCAGATGAAAATAATCACCGAAAACACGTAGATAGGTCTTATTATGTTTTTCGAGGATGTATTTTTTTGTTTCATCCATAATTCTTAAGTTACTGTTGATGCCTTCATTTCTTGAACTGCTTTTAATTCTGTAATAAAAAAGGGTCTGATCCAAGCGGAATACTTTCATATCCTGTCCGGAAAGATACGAAATCCAGAATTCCCAATCTTCCAATCCATGAATCATATTTTCGTCATAACGTATAGATCCTAATTTATCTCTCCTAAAAAGTGCCGAGCAGAAGATGACGTTATATTTCAGTAAATTCTCATAATTATAGTCGGGCAATAAGAATGGTTCGTTTCTCAACCCGAAATAATCGGCACGGCAATAAATAAGGTCATACCCTTCCTTCATTTTTTCAACAGCACAAGAGAGATAATTTTCATGTATTTTATCATCACCATCCAAAGGAAGAATCCATTGGCCTTTTATTTTTTTTAGCGCATAATTTCGTGCTGAGGCTACTCCGCCGTTTTCTTTTTTATAATAGGTAAAACGCGGGTCTTTTTCTATCCATTTTTGCGCAACCTGTTCGGTATTATCCGGTGAGCCGTCATCAATAATAAGACACTCCCAATCTGAATAGGTTTGATTTGATACAGACTGCAAGCATTCATCAAGATACTGAGCCTGATTATAACATGGGACAATAACTGATACTGTGGAAGTTTCCATAGTTAGATATTTTTCATATTCTTAATTTCTTCCAAAAAAGAAAACCCATTCTTAAGATCTGGTTCCAAAATATTACCTTCGGCCCATTCGTTCCATGATTTCAGGATTAAAAAATTGGCCGCGTTATTTTCTTCTTTTAAAAAAAGAGCTGCTTTATCAATCTGTTTTCTGAAAACTTCAGGACTGTTATTAGATAAAATAACACCGTTATATCCGCTTCTTGGTGTATTATCCCAGTTAGATAATATCATAGGGTACGTCTCAACTCCTGCATTGACGAATTTCATTTCATCTACAATAATACTGATATCCTGAATACTTACTTTCTTTTCGGGATTCGGCTTTTCTCTGATTCCAAAAATTTTTTTTACTTTCTTTGTATAATATTCTCTTCCTGATATATATACTTTTGAATTCTGTATATAAGGAATCCAGGCCTTCTGAAATGCATGAGAAATTTTTCCATCATATCCCATCTGATTGTAGTCAAAATGGTCAGATTGTTTGTTACTTGCTATAATGTAAAGATCATCAAATCCATTTTCTTTTGCTAAAGCTCTAAGCTTAGAAATATAATCCGGAGCATTTTCATTAAGGTCTAAAGGGTCATATATTACGAAAACCGGTTTACCATTTACTTTTATATATCTTTTATCTTTAAAAAAAGGTAGGAGGTAATTGAAATGTGCTTCAAGATCTTCCTGAGAAGGATAAATCTGTTCAGCCAATATTTTTTTTTCAAGACCATGCCATCTGCCGGACCAGGTTTCGTTTGCCCAGCAAAAACAAAATGGAAAATCAGGTTTTCCTGATGCAAGAACTTCATTGGCAATACGCTCCAAAAGCTGTTTGCCGTTACCAAACCAGTAATGATAATAAATAAAACCATAAACACCATAATCTCTTGCCATCTGTGCTTGGTGCTCCCTTACTTCTGGAACACGCAGGTCATAATATCCCAGCTCGCCGGGACATATCGGCTGTTCGTGTCCGTCAAATAAAGATTTTGCTTTCCCTACATTGGTCCATTCCGTAAATCCTTTTCCCCACCATTCGTCATTTTCGGGAATAGGATGATATTGGGGAAGGTAAAATGCTAAAGGTTTTATTTTTTTCATATATTAAATGTTTAAAACAGTGTTTATCTCCTTATAAATCTGTATAATTTCTCGATAAATCTATGTCTCCGTGTAGTTAGCAATTTGTTTTCATAGGCCAGATTATCATTAATTTTTTGTATACTTTCAATGATGTTTAAAATATTTCTGTAAAATATTTTCTTGAATTCAATATCTTTTTCGAAAGAGTATAAATTAATAAATAATTGTAAGTCTGCTTTTATCATTTTCATTCTGTCCAATGAGCTATATACACCTACACCATGCCTGTAAACTCCCATTGTTTCATCTATAAAACCAATTTTACCATAATTTGTTAAAATAAGATAAAGAAAATAATCTCCAATAGGACTATTTTGAAATTCTATACCTTGAAATTCTATAAAATTGATATTTCTAAAAACAATACTAGGAGTATGAATGTAGTTTGAATTTTCTATTAAGGTTTTTCTTAATTCATGGTTTTTTGGGATTTTTGTAATAAAGTCATCAACAAAATTTCCTTCAGGTGTAAGAATTTTAATTTTATGAAAACATAAAATATAATCTTTCCTTTTTTCTAAGAAATCAACCTGCTTCTGCAGCTTCCGTGGATCTGTCCAGTAATCATCACCATCACACAGCGATATATATTCCCCAGTACACATTTCCATGGTAGATACAAAATTTTCTTTACCGGGAATGCCGATGCCTCTTTTTTGTCTTAAATTTAATTTGATAAGCTCAGGATATTTGGTCGCATATTCTTGGATGATTTCCCGGGTACCGTCAGTAGATACATCATCACCGATAATAATTTCAAAATCGAAATTGGTTTTCTGCATCAAAATTCCATCAATACATTTCTGAATATAATTGACGTGATTATAGGTAATGACGTGGCAACTAACTTTTTTTCTTATTTCTCCTTCCATATTGCGTATCCGATTCCAGTTTTTCCGAAGCCGTTTCCATTATAAAATAAAATCTTCTGATTATTCACTTCAACAACAGATGGGTAAGTCTGCATGGTAGAATCCCATCCGGATTCTGAATATCCGATTCCACTTGCCTGATCATCTCTTATCCAATTGATTGCGTCAAAAGATTCTGCATAGCCAATTTTATAACTATCTGCTCCATCCCTGTAATCAAAAGATCCTCTGTAAGTAAACCACATTTTATATTTTCCATCCTCTACAATTACTGTAGGCCTTGCTGTACACTGATATTTTTCTGCCGGCGGAATACAGGTAATGTTTGGGCGTTTCCAATTAATTCCATCATCGGAATAGGCATACTTAATTTCGTACAAAGGTTCGGTTTTTCCATCATTTATCACAAAACCGGTGCTGGAAGCATACCACATTATCCATTGGTCGTTTTGTTTGATGACACACGGCGATGCTGTAAAGAAAGGTTCATCCCGGTTACGTTCAACAATAGAGCCTCGAAATGCTTTCTGAAAAGTTTTTCCATTATCATGGCTTATTGCAAGCCCTATCGCATTCCTGTACGGGACCATTACGCTGGCGTTCCATCCTACATAATACATATAAATGCAGGTTTCAGATAAACGGACTACGGAGCACGGCATAATCCCTCCGTCATCAAAAGTTCCCAGCTCTCCTAATTCTAGAATAGGCTGATCATGAATATATAAAATTTTGCCAGGATTTTCCGCTGCTACATCGATATAGGTCGGAATGCTTTTTCCCTCTGCATTACGGGGCGCATAGTAAATTCGTATTGTGTTTTCATCAAGCAATAATGCTGTTGGTACACATGCATGGGAAACCATCCAGTCATTATAATGATCGATATCATGAATTTTCCCTTTTTTATTCCACATGATTACCCCTTCGTTTTATGAGAAATACTGTCAATGTCGATACTTTTTTCATCTCTCATGGTGGATTTCGCTCCCAGCCAGATGCTGAATTCAGGGGTATCTTTGGTAATGATGGCGCCCATTCCGATCAAAGATGCCTTGCCGATGTTTGTCTCATCCCGCACGGTAGCATTAACTCCGAAAAATGAATTCTCACCGATTTCACAGCAGCCTGAAATAACCACTTGGGATGTAATGAATACATGATCATGAATATTGGTATGATGTCCTATATGGTTCCCACTCCATAAAACACAATTATCTCCGATAGTAACAAACGGTTGGATCGTATTGTCTTCAAAAATAAAACAGTTTTCTCCAACTGTAAGATCAGGCCAAGTAGTTGCTTTGCTGGATACATAACTTACACAAGTATATCCTTTCTTTTTAGCTTCCTCAAATTTAGCTTTTCGCAGAAAACTCATCTGTTTAAAGCTTATTGGTAAAAACAGCTTATATTCGGAAGGTGGATAATGCTGCTCGATTTCATCAAATGATACAACAGGAAGTCCCCGAAATTCATTATCAGTAATATAATCTTTATCTAAAGTAAATGCAACCACTTCATGTTCAGAATCATGAGTAAAGTAGAAGTGAGCTAAACTTGCTAACTGGCTTGTGCCGAAAATTACAATTTTTTCCATAAAATATTAATTTATAAATTCATATTGTGTTAATAACAGATTGATTTCATCTGCATTATTAAACATTAGTACGTCAATAAAAGAAAGGTTAGGAATGAATCGGTTCTTAAATTGTTTGTATTCCAAAGGTAAAGTTTTTATAAAATCTAACTTAATTCCTCTTTTTATAAAGTCTTGTTTTTTATAGAGTTCCTGGCCTCCGAAAGCATTGATATAATGCATGCTTTTTTCTTGTATGCATATATCGAATAAACGCTCCTGTCTTTCCAGATTTTTATTTTGGTAAGATTGAGATGATATGATAAAATCTGTCTTCAGATTTAAATAGTGCGAAATCGCCTTTATACTGCTGATTGCCAAATCACTTATGCTACTACAGTTATTATTCATAATATCTGCTACAAGTTTATAGATGACATTAAAGTACGGGGCATTCTTATAACTTTGTGAAATGGTCTGTAAGAATTTTATCTTCCAGTTTTCATATAATTTTTCATTAATCAGAGTGTCTTTAATTGGTGTAAATGAATTTGCTTTGGAGAGCGGTACCGTAAATAAATGATCAGTTCCAGAAACCATAATCTTATTTCTATTGATCCAGCCCTGTTTAATAAAATTTACATCATCATAAAAAACAAATTTATCCACTGCATTAATCATTTGAAAATAACCAATATATGGGAAAATATAGGGCTGCATAATGGCAATTTTCATATATTAATTATTTTGAATTCTTAAAATTACTCTTGAAATATATTCAACTTCTTCAAACGTAAGATCATAATACAAAGGAAGGCATAATATCCTTTTCGAAACATCTTCCGTGACGGAAAGTTCCAGCTTTGGCAGATAGGGTAAGGAAGAGGCTAGGCTAGGATAAAAGTATCTTCTGGTAAAAATCTGTTGCTTATCCAACTCGGTTTTTAGCTTGATTAACAGTTCTTCACTCTCTATGATAATAGGGTAATAAGCATAATTTTCGTGAGATGCTGCATTCCATATAGGCTTTGTAGCTCTTAAAATATTCAACAATCTTTTGTCGTAAAGTTCTGCAAGAGATTTTCTTTTATGATGGATCTGGTGAATATAGGGAAGGTTTGCTAATCCCATAGCTGCATGGAATTCTGAATTTTTTCCGTTGATACCCAGATTTGAAAATGTATCGAAACTTGCAATTCCGAAATTTCTTACAGAAGCTATCTTTTTTAAGAGATCAGGATCCTTTGTAATCATTAATCCTCCTTCAATCGAATGATAAAGTTTGGTCGCATGTAATGAGCATGTAGAAATATCTCCATAGCTGAAAATGGATTTTCCGTGAATTTCCACGCCAAAAGCATGGGCTGCATCATATATAACCTTAAGGTTATGTTTTTTTGCGATAAGATCTATAGCTTCTACATCACAAGGATTTCCGTAGACATGGGTCGCCAGAATCGCAGTTGTATTTTCGGTAATTGCATCTTCTATTTTAGAAGGATCTATATTTAGAGATTTCGGATCGATATCTACAAAAACAGGAGTACAATCTTCCCAAAAAATAGAACTGGTAGTAGCCACAAAGGAAAAGGGAGTGGTAATTATTTCGCCTTTTATATCCAGAGCTTTTATAGCCATCTGTATTGCTATTGTGCCATTGGTTACAAAAAGTAAATGATTGACTTTTAAATGATCTTTAAGTTCCATTTCCAACTGACTAGCTAGCGGTCCCATGTTGGTAAGCCAGTTTCTTTTCCAAATGCCGTCAAGGTATTTTTGATATTCTTCCTGAGGAGGAAGGAAAGGTTGTGTTACAGAAATCATTGTGTTTTAATTTAAAGTTATTACATTTTCAGATTCAAGCTCAAATGGTACCCATTGTTCTTCATTACCACTTACAATAAACTCAAATATATTATTTATTCTAAGAAAAATAGTTGAATCAATTGCATCATAGAGATTAATATCTAAAGTATACTTTCCTAAAGTAAATAATGGATTCTTTACTTTTATCGAGTACACAATTAGTTCAGAGGTTGATGAAATATTGTTATCATTTCTTACATATAATCCGGCTACTGGCCTTTGTTCTTTATCTTTAAATTCAAGATATAAAATAGGCGTTTTTGAAAGAGCTTTTTTTACTTTCAGCTTAAATGTTAAGGTAAAATCATGGTTTCTATGAATAGTGTTTTCTACAAGATCCGTTTCTTTTGAAGCCAGCTCAAGCATGCCGTTATCAAAAACTATATTTTCACCATTATTGGCGAATTTACTATAATAGAGCTGTACACCTTTTCCAATATCATTACCGTAATATTCTACCTGTCCATGATCCATTAGGATGATTTCATTACAAATTCTGGAGACCATCGGCATACTATGCGAAACAAAAATCAGTGCAGTATTAGGAAGTAATTCGTCAATTTTTTTAAAACATTTCAGAACAAATCCTAAATCTCCTACAGCCAATACTTCATCAATAATCAGAATATCCGGTTCAAGGTGTGCTGCAATGGCGAACCCCAGTCTTACTTTCATTCCCGAAGAGTAATTCTGAACCGGCATGTCGATAAATTGTTCAATTTCAGAAAACTCAATGATGGAGGCCATCTTATCTTCTACTTCTTTTTTGGTAAATCCTAAAATTGATGCATTATTAAAAATATTTTCCCTGCCTGTGAGGATCGGGTTGAACCCGGCTCCCAATTCGATTAAGGCTCCGATCTTGCCTTTCATGACGATCTGTCCTTTGTCGGGGGCATACAGGCCGTTAAGTACCTTCAGAAGAGTACTCTTTCCTGCTCCGTTATGTCCGATCAGTCCGATGCATTCACCTCTTCTCAGCTCAAAACTGATGTCCTTTACGGCCCAGAATTCATTAGGGCGGATGTCTTTATTTATTTTTATGCCTAAGGTACTTTTAATGATATCCAATGCTCCGTATTTCAGCGAAGATTTCATATCCATCGAAAATTTCTTGGATACATTCTGTACGGAAACCAATATTTCTTTCTTTTGATCTTTCATATTATCCTCCTATTTTTTCGATGATGATCGGCATGGATTTCCTGAAAATAACCAAACCTATTAACATAAGCAAAAAGCTTATTCCTGCTGCAATTATCAGGAAAGTAATATTTTCCAGAGGCAGGCCAATCAGGCTGTTGCGGGCATCATTGAACATATACGTTAGTGGATTAATGGCAAAAAGCTTTTTAAATAGTCCTTTGGTAGGAACGGCATATACTACCGGTGTAATATACATGATAAAAGATATAGCGGTAGTAATCAGCCGGCTTATATCTGTGTAGATGAGCCCGATTGGTGTTAAAAATAGGCCCAGCATAAAAGAAAAAACCGTGATTACACATAATGTAAAAGGAAACAGCAAGATTTCATATCCGGGCTTTATTCCATAAACAATAAGAATTCCGGCAATAAGAAGAAGCTTCAACAGCAGGTTGAAAAGCATCTTATAAAGGCCGGATATCAATAATGCTTCTTTAGGGAAATTAATTTTGGAAAGGATAGACCGGGATGCGTTTACCGAAATAAGAGGAATAAGGATACTTTCTGTAAAGATGCTCCATAATGTAGTGCCGATTACTACAAAAGCAATATAAGGAATGCTGCTTTCTGCGTTAACGTTTACGGTACCTGAACTGTTTAAAAATATCCATACCAAAGAATTGGTAATAATAGGAGCGAAGGCCCAGAAAAATCCGAAAAGGGATTGCCGATACTGTGACTGCAAATCTCTTTTCGCCATCTGGTAGGCCAGAAAGCTGGAAGATTTTATATCTCTGTAAATCGCTTTTAATTCCTGAAAAAAGTGGGTCTTTTTATCAGAAGTATATACGGTGGTTTTCAAAATAAATTTTTAGCAAAGTTAAAATAACGATCAATTTCTTTAAGCAGAGAAGAGACATTTTTCGATGATACAAATGTCTTGGGAACAAGAGATTCACAATTCTGCCTATGTTTACTTACGATATGAAATTAAATTAAGCTTTTACAAGTTGCTTCAGATATTCACCGTAGCCGCTTTTCCCGTACTTCGTTGCTGTTTCCAATAATTTTTCTTCGTTAATGAATTTATTCCTGAAAGCAATTTCTTCAATACATCCGATTTTGAAGCCTTGTCTCTTTTCGATAACCCTTACAAATTCCGAAGCGTCATTAAGAGAATCGAATGTTCCGGTATCCAGCCAGGCTGTTCCACGATCCAGAACACCTACTTCGAGTTTTCCGTTCTGAAGGTATACATTGTTCACATCGGTAATTTCGAGCTCCCCTCGTGGAGAGGGCTTGATGTTTTTGGCAATTTCCACCACCTCATTATCATAGAAGTATAATCCCGGAACCGCGTAGTTGGATTTAGGCTGAAGAGGTTTTTCCTCAATCGACACGGCTTTGAAATCGTTATCGAACTCTACCACTCCATAACGCTCAGGATCGGAAACGTGGTAGGCAAAGACAACACCTCCTTCAGGATTTGTCTTATTTTTGAGCAACGTTCCCATTTCGGAACCATAGAAAATATTATCGCCTAAAACGAGTGCTGCCGCATCGTCTCCGATAAATGAATCTCCTAAAATAAAGGCCTGTGCCAGTCCGTCTGGGCTTGGCTGAACTACATATTCAATATTGCATCCGATCTGCGAACCGTCTCCTAATAATTTTATGAAGCCCGGCTGATCGTGTGGCGTTGTGATAATTAAAATATCTTTGATCCCCGCCAGCAATAGAGTCGACAGCGGATAGTAAATCATCGGTTTGTCGTAAACAGGCATCAGCTGTTTGCTGACCGCAATGGTAAGAGGGTAAAGTCTTGTTCCGGAACCTCCGGCTAAAATTATGCCTTTCATCTGTTTTGTGCTGTGTTAGTTGTACTGTTTTTCATAATATTTCTGGTAATCTCCGCTTGTTACATGTTCAAGCCACTCTTTATTTTCTAGATACCAGTCGATCGTTTTTGCCAGGCCTTCTTCAAACGTTACGGAAGGTTTCCATCCCAGGTCGTTATTAAGCTTAGTCGCATCAATGGCATATCGCTTATCGTGCCCAGGTCTGTCTTTTACAAAGGTAATCAGTTTTTCAGAGTAGCCTTCAGGTCTTCCTAGTTTAGCATCCATCTGTTTGATAAGTTCTTTTACAAGATCGATATTCTGCCATTCGTTAAATCCTCCGATATTGTATGTTTCACCTGTTCTGGCTTCGTTGAAAATCTGGTGAATTCCCTTTGCGTGATCGATCACAAATAACCAGTCTCTAGTATATTTTCCATCACCGTAAATCGGTAAAGGCCTTTCATTCATAATGTTGGAGATACAGAGGGGTATCAGCTTTTCAGGAAAGTGGTTCGGGCCGTAATTGTTGGAACAGTTGGAGATGATGAATGGCATCCCGTAGGTATTTCCGTACGCTCTTACCAAATGATCCGAAGCAGCTTTGGATGCTGAATACGGCGACTGCGGGTCATAAGCTGTTGTTTCAAGAAAGAATCCGGTTTCTCCCAGGCTGCCGTATACCTCATCGGTAGAGACATGATAGAAAAGATTGGTCCTTTTTTCATCCGGGAATCTTCCGTGGGTATGATCAGGGTTCAAAGTCCAGAATTCTTTGCAAAGGTTCAGGAGGTTGGCGGTTCCGTTGACGTTGGTATTGATAAATGCCATCGGATCCGTAATACTTCTGTCCACATGGCTTTCAGCGGCAAGGTGCACTACCGCATCCGGATTGTATTTTTCGAATATTTTTCTTAATTCTTCAGGTTTTGTGATATCTGCTTTTTCAAAAACGTAATTGGATTCATTTTCAATGTCCTTCAGATTTTCTAGATTTCCGGCATAAGTAAGTGCATCAAGATTGATGATCGTACTCTCCGGATTATTTTTTACAAATTCCCTTACAACGTGTGAGCCAATAAATCCGGCGCCTCCGGTAATAATTATGTTTTTCATTTTATTGTTTTAAAAAAAAAGAAGTTAATGTCAAAGATATTAAAAGTATAATTAATATAAGGAACGGGCAGTACCAGATAAAAAAATCAATGTGTTTATGGATGTGTGCGTGTTCTTCAAATAAAATAAACCAGCTAAGTGGAGCAATGGCAGAAAACCATGTTGCTCCTACAAGTCTCTTCTCTGTATTTTTTTTGTACAGCAACACGGAACAGATCATTCCGGCAGCAATAAGAACAGCAAAAGGAATCTTTACGTGCGTCAAGTCTTCGTTGATAAAAGAATTTCCCATATATCGGATGATAATATCCAAATGGTAATTTTTAAAGGTATTCAAATAGGCAAATTCTTTTTCATAAAAATAATCCCCGCTGGATCTTCTCAGGTAGGCTTCTGCCAAATGATTGAGTCCGGCTTTGAAACTCCCTGTTAAAAGTTTAAACTGGAACAGCTGAAAAGCTACGCATAGAAACAGAGGTATTGCCGTAATAATGAAATGTCTTTTGATAAATTGAAAATAAAAAGAAATTTTGTTTTCATAGGTATAATAGATGTAAGGTATGGCCGAACAGATCAGGAAAACCGTAATAAATTCAAATCCTGTAAACCAGAATTTCACAAAAAATAAAAATGAAAATCTGAGGATGTATTTCCGGTGTTCTGCCAAACCGTATTTTTCGAAAAAAGACAAGCCGTATACAAAAGGCATAAAATAGACCCAGCTGCACCACCAGGTACTTTTCCCATAAAGAAATATCCAATAGTTCAGAAGAATTAATATAAATGAAACTGATGCAGCAGCCATTCCGAATTTCCTTTCAGTCCAGCTTAAGAAAAAGGTGAGGATAATGCTTAATGCCAAAGAATTAAACATTCGGAAAATAAAGATATTTATGGTATTGTCCAGTCCGAAGATCTTTTCAAAAATACTGTATAAGATAGCCTGCCCCCCAATTTGTGATTTGTAGGGATCGTAATAAAACTTTGGAGAGACTACATTATTAAGATAATTATTATAGGATTTTTTGCCGCCGACACTTCTTCCTGAAATTTTATCATAATAAAATGTTCCCGTAAATCCTCCGTCATCGAATATAGAGCCATGCTGAGAATCAATAAGTTTGCCTATTACTAAGGTTTCCGATTCTTCAAGCCTGCTGTACTCAAATTTTTCATGAGGGATCAGGTGAAACAGATTAAACTGCGTATTTAGGAAAAATACAGCGGTAAAAAGAAGAAAAATAAATTTTTCTTTCATGGGTCATTTTGTGTTGTTATATCGTACTTTAAAATTTTTTTTATCAATAATGCTGATGTTATCCAAAATAAGTCCTGTCGCGAAAGCAAGGAGGGCTACAATGGTGAGCATAATCGAAAATATCAGCGTCGGAACCTTATAGACATATTTATATTCAAAATATTCTCTGATGGGAACGATCATGAAAAGAATGCCTGCCAAAAAAAGTACCACAGAAACCGATCCGAAAAACAACAGCGGTTTATAAAGCCTTACCAGGTTAAAAAACAACTTTATCACTTTAAAACCGTCGGTAAAGGTATTCAGTTTGGAAACACTTCCTTCCGGTCGGTCCCTGTAATTGATGGAATATTCTTCTATAGCCATTCCATAATGCAGGGAATAAATTGAGAGGTCCGTTTCCAGCTCGAATCCTTTAATAGAACTTGAATAATTTTTTACAAATTTCTTGGAAAAAATCCGGTAACCGGATAAAATGTCTTTCAGCTCTGATCCGAAAAACACATTGATGAGATTGCGGACCAGACTGTTTCCAAAATTGTGGAAAGCCCTTTTGTTTTCTTTTTTATAACTCTTGTTTGAAAGCCGGTCGCCAACTAACATATCACAGTTGTTTTCAATGAATTGGTCCACCATTTCCCGGATGCATTCTACTGGATAAGTATCGTCACCGTCAATCATGATATAAAGGTCGGCATCAATTTCCCTGAACATTTTAAAAACGACATTGGCTTTTCCCTGGCGTTTTTCCTGCCGCACGATAGCCCCGGCTTCCCGTGCGACAGCAATCGTATCGTCTTGCGAATTGTTGTCGTAAACATAGAGATCTGCCTGTGGAAGAAAGGTTTTAAAATCATTTACCACCTTTCCGATAGTTAAGGCCTCATTATAGCAGGGAATTAATATTGCAATCTTTTTTTCGGCATTCATGTTATTTGATTTCATTATAATTAATAGTATGAAGTCTGACAATGGCTTCAAACCTTTCCTTTGAAAAAAGATCTTCTTTTGTTATCAGCTTCATATCATCGTAAAGCTGATGAATTCCTTTATTCGTTATTGTATTTTGACCAGACATAAGACTTGTTTTAAATCCTACTGAATCCAATAATCTTATATTGACTTCAAAATGCCCCGGTCTTTCTCCCTTAATTCCATAGTTTTTTCCAAAATAAGTCGTAAAGGGAGTGGCAAGTCCCATTGTATCTACATAGTAACACTTTTTTTTCCGGGCCATTTGGGTAAGAGGAATGTGCAGCGCAGCACCACCTCGGATATCTATCTTATCACATCTTTCAGTAGTGTTATTAAAAGGGGGGGTATAGGATAGATACTCATGCATGAGATCTACTCCCTCCGTATAATATTTTCTTTCATTGACAAGATAAATCGAGTCTTTAAGTTTTCGATTTGTTACAAAACACAGGGAAATTATAATAACGGCATAAAGTGCCGGTTTAAGATCCTTCACGGATATTTTGTTAATATACAACGAGCAGTATTGAACTGCGGTGATAATACACAGAGGTACAAGATTTGTCCAGAATCGGCCAAACATATAATCTGTTACATAAATGGTGTAAAAAAAATAGATGACCATACCCCAGAAGAGAGGTTTGTATGTTTTGTAAGCTCCCCAAAAACCTATTCCTATTAATATTGTCATGAGTGGTGATCTTACCACATTTTTAGAAAAGTAGCCTAAAGAATTTTCTATCCCTAAAAATCCGGCTTTCATGTAGAAGCTGTTTGGGAAAATGCTTCCAAAATACAGCAAAGCAAAACCCAGCCACAGAGTGATTGGAATCAGAAGAATCAGTAATATAGGAAATGCTTTAAATCTATATTTATTTAAAAGGTGAAGGACTGTCGGAAATATAATGAGAAAAAAATCATACCGCGTAAGGAAAGCTAATGCTATATATAAAGGAAGGCTTTTTTTTTCTGTAGATTCTTTTTCCGAATAAACTGATACGCCAAATAAGCTCAGTATAAGATAAGATAAGGAGTTTTCCAGGCCGCTTGTTGAGAAATGTATGAAAAAATCGGAACCGAGAGCCAGTAAAAATATTCCTGTACAGAAGTACAGTTTAGTTGACGAAAGATTTTTAGTCCATACAAATTTTAAAATAATTCCGAATGCTAACAGAGAGAAAATCATATTTATGACAATCGGAATATTCTGCAGTGGGAGATTATTAAAGCCAATCTTTTCCAGTAAAAAAGTAAGGGGTATTGATAGCAAGCTATATAAAGGAGATGTCGATACAAAAGAACGCTCTCCATAATTCCATACCATTCCTAATCCGTTCAGTACGTTTTTAGTCTGATAGGTTACAGCAAGACCATCTGATGAAATCCATCGAAACCAATATACAAGTGAAAAATAGAGAATGCCGATACTAAAGAGAAGCCAGAATTTGAAGTCTTTAAATATCGGTTTCATTTTACAATTGTTTTACGTCCGATACTCTTGTAGTAAAAGCCATGTTGTTCCGGGATTTCCAGAGGATACATATTTCTGCCGTCGAAAATAACCTTTTCATTCATCCTTCGGCTCATCAGCTCGAAATTGGGATTTTTAAATTCCGGCCATTCCGTGGCAATCAATAAAGCATCCGCGCTTTCCAGAGCTTCATACATGCTTTTGGCGTATTGGATTTTGTTGCCCAACAGTTTTTTAACATTATTTTCAGCAATCGCATCATAGGCGACAATTTTGGCTCCTTTTTCAAGTAAAAGCGCAATGTTGTCCAGCGAAGAAGCTTCCCGGATGTCATCCGTATTGGCTTTGAAGGCCAGTCCCCATACGGCTATCGTTTTCCCTTCGAGATTTCCTCCGAAATACTTTTCAATTTCTGAAACAAGGATTACTTTCTGGGCGACATTTACATTTTCCGTTGCCTCAAGAATCTGGAAACTGAAATTTTCCTGCTTGCCGGATTTGATCAGTGCTTTTACATCTTTAGGAAAACAGCTGCCTCCGTATCCGATGCCCGGGAACAGAAATCTTTGTCCGATCCTGTCGTCACTTCCCATACCCAGTCTTACTTTGTCCACATCAGCGCCTACTTTTTCGCAGTAGTTAGCGATTTCGTTCATAAAAGTAATTTTTACCGCCAGAAAGGAGTTAGCTGCATATTTAGTGAGCTCGGAAGACTTCTCGTCCATGAAAATAATCGGAATCCCGGTGTTGGTAAACGGCTGGTAAATTTTAGCCATGATGTCTTTGGCTTTATCCGAACTGGAACCAACGACTACCCTGGCAGGATTCATGGAATCTTCCACAGCGAAACCTTCTCTCAGGAATTCAGGGTTGGAAACAACATCGAAAGGGATTTGGGTTTTGGAAGCGATTACTTCCTTTACTTTATCGGCCGTACCTACCGGAACGGTACTTTTATTAACGATCACCTTATATTCGGTCATCATATCGCCTATATCGTTCGCTACTTTAAGCACATAAGAAAGATCTGCGGAGCCGTCTCCTCCGGGAGGAGTAGGCAGTGCTAAATAGATAACTTCGCTTTTGTCCAGTGCTTCTTTTAAATCGGTCGTGAAAAATAATCTTTCCGCCTGGATGTTTCTCAGAAACATTTCCTCAAGATTCGGCTCATAGATGGGAACTACGCCGTTTTTCATACCTTCTACTTTTTTTTCATCAATATCTACACAGTATACTGAATTACCAAGCTCTGCGAGAGTGGTTCCTGTAACCAAACCTACGTAGCCTGTGCCTACAATAGTAATGTTCAAAATATATGTTTTTTAAATTAAGACACAAAAGTAATAAAAATACCATCATGTCGTTCCTTAATTTAATGTAAATGCAGATTAACATATCCTGTTGATAATAAGATATTTTGCTTTTTTAATAAAAAGTCGTATATTTGCAGTGGATTTACGGAAAAATATGGGAAGGCCTTCGGAAGAAAGCCTTTTTTCGTACGGGTAAATCAAGATTACATTTATATATGGAGTTTAGAAAAAGAATTGAAGAATTATTACATGAGTTCCTTGAAACCAGAAAAGATTTGTTTCTTATCGATTTAAAGTTTTCTGCAGGGGACGACATTACGGTGATTTTAGATGGTGACAACGGCGTTTCTTTACAGGACTGCCTTGATGCAAGCCGGGCCATAGAATTCAATATGGATCGCGAGGAACACGATTTCAGCCTGCAGGTAATGTCGGCCGGATTAAGCGAGCCGCTGGCAACTCCAAGGCAGTTTGCCAAAAATATCGGAAGGGAAATTGAAGTTTTACTCAACGACACCACGAAAATTGAAGGCGAGCTGGCGAAAACAGATGAAGAAAAAATCACACTTATCCTGCGTTACCGCAAGCCTAAAGACATTGGTAAAGGAAAAGTGGATGTGGAGGAAGAAAAAGAAATTCCGTACTCTGAGATTAAGAAAGCATTAGTAACAATTAAATTTTAAAAGAAAAAAAGTAAATGGACAATATAGCGTTGATTGAATCCTTCGGTGATTTTAAAGACGAAAAAGGGATCAGTAAGATTGATCTTATGGCAATTATTGAAGATTCTCTAAAAACCCTTCTGAGAAAGCGATACGATTCGGATGATCATTTTGATGTGATTGTAAACCCTGATAAAGGAGATTTTCAGATCTTTTTAAACAAAACCATCGTAGAAGACGAAATGTCCGAAGACGATGATCTGGAAATCGAAATTTCCGAAGCCAAAAAAATCGATCCTACCTTTGAGGTGGGTGAAGATTTTACCATGGAAATTCCTGTAGCCCAGTTGGGAAGAAGAAATATTCTTACTTTAAAGCAGATCTTGGCTACAAAATTGCAGGAGCACAACAATGCGATGTTATATGAGCAGTTTAAAGACCGGATCGGAGAAATCGTAGTAGGAGAAATTCACCACATCCGTCACAAGCACGTGATCTTGCTGGATGATGAAGGGAACGAATTCATTTTGCCGAAAGAAAATCAGATCCCATCCGATTTCTTTAAAAAAGGTGAAAACATCAGAGCTATTGTTGAAACAGTAGATTTCAAAGGTTCAAAACCGCAGATTATTATTTCCAGAACTGCACCTAAATTCTTAGAAAAACTATTAGAGCTGGAAATTCCTGAAATCCAGGACGGAACCATTATGCTGAAGAAAGTGGTGAGAATTCCGGGAGAAAAGGCGAAGATTGCAGTGGATGCTTATGACGACAGAATCGATCCGGTAGGAGCCTGTGTAGGGGTAAAAGGATCAAGAATTCACGGGGTTGTAAGAGAGTTGAGAAATGAGAACATCGACGTTATTCAGTGGTCTAAAAACGCTGAAATCCTTGTGAAGAGAGCTTTAGGAAATGTTACCATCAATAAAATTGACATCAATGAGGAACAGGAATACGCCTTGGTATACACTCCCGTTGAAGAGATTTCCAAAGTAATCGGTAAGCAGGGACAGAATATCAGGCTTGCTTCTTGGTTGACAGGCTATGAGATAGATGTGCACAGAGAATCCAGCGAAGATGATGATGTTGAATTAAAAGAATTCAACGATGATATCGAGCAGTGGATTCTGGATGAGTTTAAAAAAGTAGGTCTTACTACTGCCAAGTCGGTTTTGGATAAAGAAACTGAAAGTCTCCTGAATATGGTTGACCTGGAAGAGGAAACGATTGAAGAAGTAAAACGTATTCTGAGAGAAGAATTCGAGGATTAGGATTTTTAAGTAAATTTTAATAAACGGTAAAAAAGAAATACTTTAATTTTAAGAATTAAAAAACAGTAAATAATATAGATGCCAAAAATTAGATTAAATAAAGCGGTTAAGGAATTCAACATTTCGATGTCCAGGTTAGTAGAATTTTTACAGGCCAAAGGTATTGAGGTTGAAAGCAATCCTAACGCTCAATTAGAAGAAGCGGCATATTCTGCATTGGAGGCTGAGTTTGCCAAGGACGGCGAACAGCGTAAAGCTTCCCATGAGGTGGTGATCACCAAAGTTCCGGAAGAAAAGCTGGAAATCGAGGAAAAGAAAACCCCTGAAGTAATAAGAGCTAAAGCAAACAAACCGGAAACTAAAATTTTAGGTAAGATAGACCTGGAGCCTAAAAAACCTGAAGTGGAAGAAACGCCTGCTCCAAAGCCTGCATCAGCAGCAGAGGAGAAAAAAGAGGAAGCTGCACCGGCAGAAGAGGTGAAAGCAACTCCTGAAAGACAGGAATTCAAAGTTCTGGATAAAATAGATTTGTCACAGATTGAGTCTAGAAACAGACCTGCTAAAAAAGACAAACCGAAAACAGAAGATAAAAAAGAAGAGGAGAAACCTGTTGAAAAACCGGCAGCTCCTGTTCAGGAAGCACCAAAACCTGCAGTTGAAAAGCCGGCTGAAGAAAAGCCGGCTGAAGAAAAGCCTGTAGTCCCTGCAAAAGCAGAGGAGGAATCTCAGGAACCGCAAAAGATTGAAACGGTTTACCAGAAGCTTGACGGTCCAAAGATCGTAGGTGAAAAAATCGACTTGACCCAATTTGCTCCTAAACAGGGAGCCGGAGCTAAGAAGAAAAGAAAAAGAATTGAGAAGCCGGGCGGAAATAACCAGCAAGGCGGAAACAATAACCAGCAGGGTGGGAATAACCAGGGCAACAGGCCTCAGGGTCAGGGTGGCCAAGGTGGAAACCGACCACAAGGCCAAGGTGGCCAAGGCGGGAACCGTTTTGGAAACAATAACCAGGGCGGCGGACAAGGTAACCGACCTCAGGGGCAGGGCGGACAAGGCCAGGGCGGTGGAAACCGTTTCGGAAACAATCAGGGCAACCGTCCACCGGGACAGGGCAATCGCCCGCCGGGACAAGGAGGTCAGGGTGGAAACCGTTTCGGAAACAACAGACCGGGGCAAAGGACCATGCCTGTTGAACTTACCGACGAACAGGTAAAAAACCAGATCAAGGAAACCCTTGAAAAATTAACCAATAAAGGAGGTAAGTCTAAATCTGCAAAACACAGAAAAGATAAGAGAAATTTCCGTAGAGAACAGGATGAACGCCAGCAGGAAATTGACGCTGCGGACAGAACACTGAAAGTAACTGAATTCATCACAGTAGGTGAATTGGCGAGCTTGATGAACGTTTCTCCGACCGAAGTAATTTCTGCTTGTTTCTCATTGGGAGTAATGGTTACTATGAACCAAAGACTTGAAGCGGATACTTTATTATTGGTTGCAGATGAATTCGGATATAAAATCGAATTCTCCGATGCCGATCTTGAAGAAGCAGATACCGATGAAGAAATCGACAATGAAGAAAATCTGGTATCGCGAGCACCGGTAGTGACCGTAATGGGACACGTAGACCACGGTAAAACGTCATTATTGGACTATATCAGAAAAACGAACGTTATCGCAGGAGAATCCGGAGGGATTACCCAGCATATCGGAGCCTATAATGTGAAGCTGGAAAACGGACAGAGAATTACATTCCTGGATACGCCAGGTCACGAAGCCTTTACAGCCATGAGGGCAAGAGGTGCACAGATTACGGATATCGCGATTATTGTAATTGCTGCCGATGATGATGTGATGCCTCAGACCAAGGAAGCTATCTCCCACGCACAGGCAGCGGGAGTACCGATGATTATTGCCATCAATAAAGTTGATAAGCCAAATGCAAACCCGGATAATATCCGTCAGCAGCTTTCCGGTCTTAATCCTCCTGTTCTTGTAGAAGAGTGGGGTGGAAATGTCCAGGCACAGGAAATTTCAGCAAAGATGGGTAATAATATGGATCTTCTTTTAGAGAAAGTATTGCTACAGGCAGAACTGCTTGAATTAAAAGCTAATCCTGCACGTTCAGCCAACGGGGTGGTAATTGAGGCTTCCTTAGATAAAGGAAGAGGATATGTAGCAACCATGTTGGTGCAGGCGGGAACTCTAAAAGTCGGAGATTATGTTGTTGCAGGTAAAAACCATGGTAAAGTAAAAGCTTTGCTTGATGAAAGAGGGAAAAACCTTGCTGAGGCAGGCCCTTCTATTCCTGCTACCATCTTGGGTCTTGATGGAGCGCCTACAGCCGGTGACAAGTTCCGTGTTTACGCTGATGAAAGTGAAGGAAAAGCGATTGCCAACAAGCGAGAGCAGCTTCAGAGAGAATTGTCGATCCGAACCAAAAAACATACGACTCTTGAAGAATTGGGCAGACGTATTGCCCTAGGGGAGTTCAAGGAATTGAACATCATCCTTAAAGGAGACGTGGATGGTTCCGTAGAAGCCCTTTCTGATCAGTTGCAAAGATTGTCGACAGAAGAAATCAGTGTGAAAATCCTTCACTCAGGAGTTGGACAAATCACTGAATCCGATATCAACTTGGCTGCGGCATCCGATGCTATTATTATTGGATTTAACGTAAGAGCTGGAGCTAATGCAAAAGATCTTGCCGACCGTGAAGAAATTGAGATCAGAACGTATTCCGTAATCTATAAAGCGATCGATGAAGTAAAAGAAGCGATGGAAGGAATGCTTTCTCCTGAAATTCAGGAACAGGTAATTGGTAATGTTGAGATCAGGGAAGTATTCAAAATTTCTAAAGTAGGAACCATTGCAGGTTGTATGGTTCTTAACGGAAAAGTAACCCGACAATCAAAAATACGTCTATTAAGAGATGGTATTGTAAAATTTGAAGGCGAACTGGAAAGTCTGAAACGTTTCAAAGACGACGTAAAAGAAGTCACCAAAGGCTATGAATGCGGATTGAACCTGAAAGGCTATAATGATATTGAACAAGGTGATATTCTTGAAGTTTATGAAGAAGTTGCCGTGAAGAAGAAGTTGAAGTAATTGCTTTAATGTCTTAATATGATAGAATAATCCCGCTTGAGCCAAGCGGGATTACTTATATTGTTTCTTTAATTTAGAATTAGTTTAAATAACATTATGTGGTATTACAAAAAAGATGTTAAACATAATATATAAAATTTGATAATAATAACCATATAATAATTACAGAAAATTTTATTTTATTATGTTATTCTAAGCATATAAATTTTTTTTCAAATAAGTATTCTGTAAATTCTTATTTCTGATGCAAGTTTGGTTTTGTTAAAATTTATTAACATATTTGCTCTTCTTAAATATTAAAATTTGTTAATATGAATGTGAAATTACGTGTATTAAGCGCAGGAGTCCTGTTTTTTATAGGTGGGCAGACTGTGTTGGCGCAAAGAGTAAAGAATGATACTGTCAAGGAACAGCAGATTGAGGAAGTTGTAATGGTTGGTTTCGGACAGAAAAAAACGGTTCAGGAAATTACAGGCTCTACGAGTACCATGACCGCAAAATCAATTGAGGATGTGCCGGTAGCTTCAGTGGATAAGATGTTACAGGGAAGAGTAACTGGTGTTCAAGCAGGAAGTGCTTCAGGACAACCAGGCGGATTTGCCAATGTTAGGGTAAGAGGGGTATCTTCTATAAACGGAGTTACTTCTCCTATTTATATTTTAGATGGGGTAAGAATCGCTAACGGAGATTTAACTACCGCTAATACCACGGCCAACATCTTGGCTAATTTAAATCCTGATGATGTTGAAAGCATTACTGTTTTAAAAGATGCGGTTTCTACAGCAGTTTATGGTGCAGATGCCGGAGCAGGTGTTATTGTTATTACTACCAAATCCGGAAAAAGAGGTAAAGCTAGGTTTAATTTATCATTCAATAGTGGATTTAACCAACAAGCTGTTAAAAGTTACAGAGCATTTACTACGGATGAATATAAAACATACTTACGAACTCAGGTAAATAATTACCTAGGGACAGACTATACAAATGATCAGATTGCTGCAGGTGCAATCAATTCAACTTTTTCAGGTATTTTTAATTCTCCATATAGTACGGACTGGCAAGATGTTGTAAGAAAAGATGGATACCAGCAAAATGCTGATTTCAGTATGTCAGGTGGAAATGATAAATTTACGTATTATGCATCGGCAAATATGTTCGATCAAAATAGTATCATCAGAAATTCATTTTTCAAAAGATTGTCCTATACGACCAAATTAACATATCAGGCAACCGACAAATTAAAAATAAGTTCAGATTTTCAAATTTCACATGGTAAAACCAGAACTTTATCCGATGGTGGGGCATTCTCTAATCCAATATTAGCACAATATTTTAACAGACCAACTGATCCAGCAAGAAATGCAGATGGAAGCTGGTATCTTGGAAATCCTACAAATAGTAGATTAAGCAATAACCAGTTTAACCCAGGTTATCTATTAGATCATAATTATGTACAAGCTGGTACATTACGGGCTTTTGCTAATTTAAGCGCTGAATATAAGATTTTAAAAAACTTAACCTATAGATTTGTATTCTCCCCTGAATATGTTAATGTAGAAGAAGATACTTACTGGAATCCTATTCATGGCGACGGTTATCAGTACGGAGGATACCAGAGAACTTCTAATAACAGGTATTTTAACTTCAACGTACAGAATATTTTAGATTATTCTGTTAAGTTTGATAAGCATAATATCGGAGCATCATTAATTCAGGAAGCTTATAAATCTGACAGGAAATTTTTAAGAGCAACAGGGATTACGGTAGGAACACCGACGCTTGAGACTTTATCAAACTTTGTCGTTCCATATGGATATGAAGGAAGCAAATTTATATCTTCAAGATACGGATATGCAGTAACCGGGCATTACGATTATGATAAGCTGGTATTGGTAGACGGATCATATAGAAGAGATGTATTATCTCAGTTTTTACCAGGCAAAAAAGCCGGCGACTTTTGGTCTGTAGGGGTTGGTATGGATCTCGCAAGGATCAATTTTGTTAAAGATATTGATGCTATCTCAATGGTAAAATTCAGAGCTTCATATGGTAAGTTGGGAAATCAGGTAACGGCTAATCCATATGCATTATATTCGTATACAACAAACTATAATGATTTTGCAGCGGCCACATATTCTGGAGTATTAAATCCAAATTTATCCTGGGAGACTGTTAATCCGTTAAATGTTGGGCTGGATTTAGGTTTTTTCAGAGATAGATTAAGGATTACAGCAGAATATTATAACAAAAAGACAAAAGATCTGATTTATAATCTTCCTTTATCCGGATCGCAAGGTTTAACATCTTATGCAGAAAACATTGGTAGCCTCGTAAATAAAGGTTTTGAATTCTCAGTTAATGCAGATATCTTCAAAGGTGACAGAAACCAACTAAATTGGTCAGTCGGTGCAAATTTATCAACTTTAAAAAATGAAATCACTGAACTTTATGGTGGAACTGTCAATAACTCAACAACAACATTACGTGTTGGTGAAGGCGTACGAACTTATTATTTAAGAAAATGGGCTGGTGTTGACGCTAGTAATGGAGATCCTTTATGGTATATTAATGGGGTCGATGGAGAAACTACGAATAATTATAATCTGGCACAGCAGGCTGTACAGGGATCTTTCTTAAGTAATATTTTCGGAGGAGCCAATACCAGTATTAACTATAAAGGGTTTAACCTTGATTTACAGTTTACCTATGGATTCGGTGGTAAAATTTATGATGACTGGTCTCAATATACTTTTAGTGACGGTCAATATACAATTAATTATCCTGGATATGGAGATGTGATGGGCAATTATTGGACACCTGAAAATCCAAATGCAGCTAATCCAAAACCAATTTACGGAGGTAATAAATTGTCAAATAGAGCATCTACAAGATTTTTATATGATGCCGACTTTATCAGACTGAGCAATGCCAGCTTTGGATATACCTTTACGGGTGATTTCCTTAAAGGATCAGGACTAGGGTCAGTAAAAGTTTACGTAATGGCAAATAATGCCTGGACTCATATGTTCGATGACAGGCTTAAATTTGATCCTGAAACCAATATTTCCGGTTATACCAATTTAAGTTTACCAGTATTGAAATCATATTTATTTGGTGTTAATTTAAGTTTTTAAAAAAAGAAAAAATGAATAAAATAATAAAAATAGGATTGTTATCATTAGGTATAGCAACAAGTACAATTGCATGTTCTGATGATTTTGTAGATAGAGAATTCTATCAGGATGTTGAGCAAGCTCCTTTAAAGACAATAAATGAGGTTCAGGCATTTGTAAGAGGTATATATACTTCGATGCGGGCTACAGCATACTATGGAGCTGATTTCTTAGCTTATGGTGAGGTACGGTCCGATGAAATGTATAGTACATTATCCGGAGGATACTATCAGAATGTGTATAATTATACAATGTTATCAAATGATTCATATGCAGTAAACACATATAATCAGATATATACTGCCGTGGCAAAAGCAAATATCGTTATCAATACCGATATGTCTACTTTAGAAGGAGGAACGACAAATCAGAATGCAGGACGGTATGCACAGGGACAAGCTTATGGACTAAGAGCTATTGCTTTCTTCGATGCTTTCAGATTATATGGTCAAAAGTATATTCCTAATGGAACTTTAGGAATCGTTTTACCATTAAAATATGATCCGAAGGCAGTAATGCCAAGAGCCACGATCGCTGAAACTGAAGCTCAGATTGAATCTGATTTTAATCAGGCAATTGCATCTATGACTGCTAGTGGTATAACAGGTAATTCCAAAACTGAATTAAATATTAATTCATTGAAAGGAATGATGTCCAGGTATTATTTATACAAGGGAGATTATGCAAAGGTAAGAAGTTTAACAAATGATTTAATAGGTAAGTATAGTGTTGCTACCGCGGATTTATTACAGGCTACTTTCAGTTTTGCTTTGAATGGTTCAGCTTCCAATTCTATATTTGAGTTGGCTGTAGGAACTAATTCTTCATTATCAACAGGATCTTACAGGCAAAGGCTAAGCCCTAATGGTTATGCAAATATTGCTGTAACTCCAGCAACATATAATTCTTATACTTCAAATGATATTAGGAGAAGTTTATTTACCACTAGCGGTGGAGTTAGATATTTGTCATATTATAATACAAGTACCAATACAGCAGTAGGTAAATATACTAATGTTGTTGGCGCAGATAATATTAAGATGCTTCGTTATGAGGAAATTTTGTTAAATGGAGTTGAGGCAGAGTTAAATGGAGGATCTCAGACAAAAGCCCTCACTTATTATAATCAAGTTATAACTAACAGAGGTTTAACGGCTGTGACATCAGTTGATATGATAGCATTAAAGCTGGAAAGGAAAAAAGAACTTCTGGGCGAAGGATTGAGACAGTGGGATTTAAGAAGATGGGGAGATACTGTGCCAAGACCGTCTGGTGTTAGTACAGATGAAAGGCTAAATGCATTTCCAATTCCAAGAGGAGAGACAGATTTGGCTAATTCTCCAATTAAATCTAATCCGGGATACGATAACTAAAAAAAGTTCATAATCTAAAGCCACTTCCAAAAGAAGTGGCTTTTTATTTTTATATTTGATTTAAATATTAAACAATGAAAAAATTATTTTTTGCACTGTTCTCACTTATTTCTCTAATCTTTAGTGCACAAGTGGGTAATGAAAATATCTCATATTCTACAGGAAATTTTTTTATGAAAGGAAACCGGCCGTCTACAAAAGAATATGTTATCGATAGAAACCCCTATATCAATGGCGATAAGTTTAATAAGGTAATCATAAACGGGTACAGTAAAAATGTTCAGGACCTTCGTTATAATGCTTATGAAGATGAGATGGAATTTAAAACAGGTGATGGATTGTTCTATGCCAACAAAGAAAATAATCTTACAATACAGTTTCCGGCTCTTAGCAAAACGTACAAATGTTTTAATTATACTTATGAGGGTAAATCCAAACTAGGATATTTGGTTGTGTTAGTAGATAACCTGAAGCATTCATTGTATAAGAGAGAAAAAATTGAATTGCTTAAAGGGGAGAAGAGCACTAATGCATATTCTAAAGATGCCAATGATTATTATGCAAAAGAAAAAGATCTATATTTAATCTCCAAAGGAAATAATCAACTATTCAGGTTTCCTAAAAATGCAAATGATGCTTCAGGATTCTTTGGAATAGATAAGAATACTCTAGAAAGTTTTGTGAAAACCAATAAAATAAATTTTAATAAGGAACAGGATATTATTAAGTTGGTAGAGTTTGTCAATCAACAATAAATATTAAAAAAACATATGTATTTTTGTATTTCAAAATTATCGAATGAAATACATCCTTTCCATCATATTTTTCTTCAGTCTCACCATTGAGGCGCAGGTGGTTAACAAAACCGATTCCAACAAGCTTCCCAAAGAAGATACGTTGGTTATAGACTCGGGAAAGAAGGACTCCCTGAAAATATTTAAGCCAACCATCAACGATTATCTCTATCAGAAGCAATTTTCTGAGAAAAAGGTTTTTGATACGGTGATGACTTTTGACAAAACCTATATCTTCTCCCAATACAACAACCGCGATAATTTTGGAAAAGCACAGGTAGCCAATATTGGGGCGGGATTCAATCCGTTGACGTATGAAGTTATCCCTGAACAGAACCTTGCTCTGCTGCCCACAAATAAATCATACTGGATTTTAGGCGTTGACGATATTAATTATTATGATGTCAAAACACCGACAGCCACTTTTATTTACCATAATTCCATGAAGAATGGGGCAGCTTTGAGATCTTCCTACACCCAGAATATCGGGAAGCGGTTCAATTTTTCTCTGGAGTACAGCGGTCTTCGTTCGCAGGGAATGTATAGAAACTCGCTCGCTTCCAACAACAATACCTTATTTACAGGGCATTATGTTTCAAAAAGCGGCAACTATGAATTGTTTGCCCACTACCTGCATCAGAATGTCAATAATCAGGAAAACGGTGGAATTGCTGTGGACAGCCTTTTCCAGCAGGGCGACAGCAACTCGAGGAACCGGCAGAACATGCAGGTAAACCTGGCTTCCTCCAGCTCGCAGTTTTCTCATAGACGATACTACCTGACGCATCAGTTTGCGCCCTTTAACTCGGAAAAAATTCCTTTCAAAATAAGGCATACCATTTTACACCAGGGAAATAAATACTATTACAGCCAGGGAGCTCCGGAAGCCTACTGGTATGACGTCCCTCAACAATTGGTAGCAGATGGGCCGCTTGGCTCAAAAAAATATTCGGATAATTTTAGCAATACGGTAAGTCTCGTTTGGGACAATGAAAAATTTAAGCTTGATGCCGGGATCCGTTATCAGATGCTGAAATTCGGGACCAATGAAATTAGTTTACCGTTATTGCAGATCCCGACCGAAATAAAGGAAAGCCGGCTTGGGGCAGTCGGAAACCTGCAGGTTAAGCTTTTTGATAAAATTCATCTGAATTCATTTCTGGAGTTTTCAAACGGGAGCCAGTTCGGGACCTATCTGAGAACAGCCAATAATTTAAAGTTTGAACCGGTAAAAGATTATTTTGTCAATGCAAAGGTGAACTTTCAGAGTGCTTATCCGTCATTCAACTATATACTGAACACTTCGATTTATAACAATTACAATTACTATCTTCAGAATGCCCGGAATCAGACGGTTTCGGAAATCGGGGGAAGTTTGGGATTAAAATGGTTCCGGACCGAACTGTTTGCCAACTATTACAGAATCGATAATTATACTTATTTCGATTCCAATGCAATGCCGCAGCAAAGCGGAAGCTCTGTAAATATTTCGCAGATTGGGGGCGACGCTACTTTCAGTTACGGAAATTTTCACCTGAATACCAGGTTGCAGTTCCAGAATGTACTGACGAATAAAGATCTTCTGCCGCTTCCGGGTTTTATCGGACGTGCTAACTTCTTTTATCAGGCCAAAGCGTTTAAAAAGGCTGCAGAAATTCAGACCGGTATAAAAGTGTATTATTTCTCCGAATTTGCATCCAGGAAATATTTCCCGATCCTGAACGAATACATTCTGCCGGATGCCGGTTCGTTTTCCATCGGAGGACAGCCGATTGCCGATGTTTATTTTAATATGAAAGTAAAAAAAATGTTCTTCTTTATCGAAGGACAGCAAGTCGGGACTTTTATTTCACATAACGAAGCCTATGCATTTCCGAGTTATCCTGTCTACGATTTCAGGCTGAACATCGGGATTGTCTGGTATTTGTTCAACTAAAATTTTTACAGATTGAAAACGATTAATAAAATATCTTTTCAGGATATAGAAAGCATACCTCAATTGGTGAAGGATTTTTTGAATCAGAGTATTGAGGGATTTGAAGAAAATACTTTTTCTTTGGATCATTTTAAAAAACAGATTCATAAGAAGAAGGATTCTTTTATGGCAGAGCAAAGGAGTGTTTTGGCAGGTGCCATCACCAGGCAGCTGGCTCATCTCGAACTTTCGTCGCAACAGAAGGAGCATCTCAGTAATCTGACGGCTCCCAACACCTTTACAATAACAACAGGACATCAGCTAAATCTTTTTTCCGGGCCTGTTTTTTTCATATATAAGATTTTACAGACCATCAAAACCTGCTCTTATCTGAAACAGAATTTTCCGGATTTTAATTTTGTTCCTGTTTACTGGATGGCGTCCGAAGATCATGATTTTGCAGAAATCAACCATTTTAAGACGGAAGGCCATTTTTACGAGATTAATGAAAAGTCGGGTGGCGCAGTAGGAAGAATTACAGTCAGCGATACATTTTTTATTTCAGAATTTGAAAAAGAGTTCAAAGACCACATTTTCGGGACCGAGCTGATCTTAATGCTGAAAGAAGCATATAAGGTAGGAAATACTTTAACGCAGGCCATTCAGATCTTAGTCAACCGGTTGTTCTCAGAATTCGGACTCCTGATCGTGGACGGAGATTCAAAAGAGCTTAAAGAGCAGATCAGGCAAACATTTAAAGACGAGCTTCTGAATTTCAGTTTATATAAGAATTCTGAAGACAAAGTAAATTTTCTGACCAGGAAATATGGAAAAGTTCAGGTAAATCCACGGGAGATCAATTTATTTTACCTTTCGGAAACCAGAGACCGTATCGATTTTGATGGCAAAAAATACAGCATAGTTGATAAAAACATCTCATTTACAAAGGAAGAAATCCTGAATGAACTGGAAAGCCATCCTGAGAGATTCAGTCCGAATGCTTTAATGCGTCCGGTATATCAGGAAACCATTTTGCCAAACCTGGCCTATATTGGAGGAAATGCCGAAATCATGTATTGGCTGGAGCTGAAAGACTATTTCTCAAAAATTGATATTCCCTTTCCTATTCTTATTCCACGAAACTCTATGCTGTTTTTAAAGGAAAAGACAATAAGGAAAATTGATAAACTGAATTTGAAGATCGAAGACTTTTTCAGGAATTTTACCGCCGTTACCAATACCAAAATACTGGAAGACAATGCCATTCTTAAAGCATTGGAGCAAAAGGAAAGCTTATTAATCGCACAATTTTCAGAATTGAAAGCCCTGGCGGAAACTACTGAAAAATCTTTCGGGAATATGGTAAAAGCGGAAGAAATACGGCAGTTGAAATCTTTTAAAAGAATGGAGAAACGTCTGCTTCACGCGGAAAAGATAAAAAGAAGCGAATTACTGGAAAGGCTGGAAAACCTGTTTTTAGACGTGAACCCTTCCGGAACCTGGCAGGAAAGGGTTTATAACTTCAGCGTTTTCTTTGCAGACCACGGCTATTCCTGGCTGGAAACTTGTTTAGAAGAGATGCAAATAGACGAGTCCAAACTAATAATAGTTGCCATTTAATTTTAAAGAAGTATTTTTGCACTTATAATCACCGAATATGATAAAGAGGTTTTTTATACTATCCAGTTTATGTATGGTTTTGGGTGTTTCTGCCCAGAAGTCGCATACCGTTGTAAAAGGAGATACGCCTTACAACATTGCAAAAAGATATGGACTCACAGTAGACGAATTGTTGAAGATGAATCCGGAAGTAAAAGATGGAAAACTGGCATTGGGCGATGTTTTAACGGTTAAAAATGATAAAACTGCTGCTGCTTCCCCAAAAACGGCGATTTCTTCAAAACCGGGAAGTAATGCTAAAACCGGAACCATCATTCTTCAGCCTAAACAAACCATTTACGGAATTACAAAACAGTACAGGATCTCTGAAACCGATCTTCGTAAGCTGAATCCTGAGTTGGATTCCCACATGAAAATCGGAGACGAAGTTACCCTGCCTTTTGAAAGTATAAAAAAATACGGCGGAATCCAGTCAAATCCTGCAGTTGCCGTTGCTCCGAAGCCTAAACCTGCAGAGGCAGAAGTTGAAACAACAGCTGTTGTGCCTGCTGAAGGTGATTATATTATCCAGCAGAAAGACAATTATTACAGGATTTCAAAACAATTCAATATTTCCAGAGAAGAACTGTTTGCCCTGAATCCGGGATTGGAAGACCGGGGATTAAAACCCGGCGAATCCATCAGGGTAAAAAAGACCGGCGGTAAAAGTACCGGTGCCGATGTCTTTGCAGAAAATACCAATCCGAAGACAAAAGTAGATACGGGGAACGAAAGAACCTCATCCAATGCAGATCCTGCCGCAGCAGATGATTATGTGACCTATACCGTTCAGCAGGGAGACACCGTTTTCTCTATCGTCAACAAGTTCGGGATTACCATCGATGAGCTGATTGCACTCAATCCGGAACTTTCCAGAGGATTAAGGTCCGGAATGGTCTTGAAAATCAAAAAGCTGGATCCGGCTTACGTAAAGAAAAGCGGTGATGCGTTAAGTGTGGTCATGATGCTGCCCTTCGGCTACAGCACCGGTGAAACCCAGTACCGTGCGATGGCATTGGATTTTCTGACGGGTGCCAAGCTGGCTATTGAAAGAAATGCGGCCAACGGACAGAAATTAGACATAAAGATTGTAGACTCAGGAAATGAGGCGTCCTTCCGGAGTTCACTTACCCAGATCAATCCCAATAATACCGATCTGATCATCGGGCCGTTCTTCAAATCGAACGTGGTGGATGTTCTGGATTTTACGAAAAATCAGAAAATTCCGATCGTGGCTCCTTTTGCCAATTCCCCGGAATTGTATAATTACAGCAACCTGATTATTATAGAAACCAACGATCAGACCTACGCCGATAAAATTGTGGATGAAGTAAAATCGACCTTCTCCGATCAGAAAATATATATTGTAGCGGATGCCAAAAAGGAAAATGCCAATTATATAAAGGCCGGACTTGAAAAAATACTGAAAAATCCAAACATTACCATTGTAACGACTCCGGCGGATATCCAGCTGGACAAAAATATGATGACAGGCCAGTCCGCTCCGGTAATTGCCATCCTTGCCAATGGTACGGATTCAGTCGCTGAAGGTTTTGCCAGTAGGCTCATTGCTTTATCTAAAGAAGTACAGGGCATAAAAGCATTTAGTATGTATTATGCTCCGGTATTTGAAAGAAAAGTGGATGATCTCAGCCAGGCACATCTTGTTTATCTGATGGACAGGAAGATTAACACGGAGGGAAGCTTTGAAAAAGAAATTCTTGCTGCCTATAAAAACAAATACTGTAAGACGCCTCCTAAATTTGCCGTTGTCGGTTTTGATATCGTAAATGATATGCTGACCCGGGAAAACAAAAAAGGGGAAATCTTCAGACAGATGAATAAAGTACAGACTCAGCTGGCGACAAAGTTCGAGTTTGTAAAATCTAAAGCAAACGGTGCGTACGTAAACACAGGCTACCGTGTGATCAGATTGGTTCCCTAAGGATAATCTGAATCCATTAAAAAAAATATTTTTTAACATTATATTTACATAATATTTAAATTAATACATGAAAGCACTTGTATTTCCAGGGCAGGGTTCTCAGTTCGTAGGAATGGGAAAAGAGTTGTATGATTCAAGAAAAGACATCAAAGATCTGATGGAATCTGCCAATGAAATTTTAGGGTTTGATATTCTTTCCATGATGTTTGGCGGAACAGATGAAGACCTTAAAAAAACCGAAGTTACTCAACCTTCAATTTTTATACATTCCGTGGCGGCTTTAAAAGCTGTAAACGGTTTAGGCGCTGAAATGGTGGCAGGACATTCTTTGGGAGAATTTTCAGCACTGGTAGCCAATGGGGTTCTGTCTTTCGACGATGGATTGAAGCTTGTTTCCGAGAGAGCAAAGGCCATGCAGGCAGCTTGTGATGCCAATCCAAGCTCTATGGCGGCCATTTTAGGATTGGAAGATGCGAGAGTTGAAGAGATCTGTTCACAGATCAGCGGTATCGTGGTACCCGCCAATTACAACTGTCCGGGACAGCTGGTAATCTCAGGAGAAACATCCGCTGTAGAAGAGGCCTGTGTAAAATTAAAAGAAGCCGGAGCTAAAAGGGCATTGGTATTGCCGGTAAACGGGGCATTCCACTCTCCTTTGATGCAGCCTGCACAGGAAAGACTGGCGGCGGCGATCGAGCATACCAAATTCAGAAAGGCCATGATTCCGGTATATCAGAATATCACCACAACCGCAGTTTCCGATCCGGATGAGATCAAGAAAAACCTGATTGCACAGCTGACAGGGCCTGTAAAATGGACCCAGTCTGTACAGAATATGATTAAAGACGGTGCTACGAAATTCGTAGAAGTAGGACCGGGAAAAACCTTGCAGGGACTGATCAAGAAGATCGATGCTTCTGTAGATGTGGCTTCTGCCATTTAAAAAATAATTAGAAATCATGGGCGAGATATTTTCACCGGGAAAGCTGATGCTTACTTCAGAATATTTCGCAATGGATGGAGCTCTTGTCTTAGCCGTACCTACGCAGCTGGGACAAGAGTTTTCTTTTGAAGAAATACCGGATGGCAGATCCCTGATTATTTGGGAAGCTCTTCATCAGGGAAAATTCTGGCTAAGAGCCATTATCGATTATCAAAACTGGCAGGTTCTGGAAACCAATATTCCATCAAGTGCTGAATTTATTTTCAACACCTTAAAAAATGTTCAGACGCTTTCCTCTATTAAATTCAAAGATAATTTTACCTATCGTATAACAACCAATCTTCAGTTTCCGGCGGACTACGGCCTTGGAAGCAGCTCCACCTTAATGAACAATCTTGCAGAATGGGCGCAGATCGATCCGTTCCTTTTAAATACGATAAGTCTTGGTGGGAGCGGATATGATATTGCTGTAGCGAAAGAGAAATCAGCGGTTCTTTATCAAAGTGTTCCTGAGATTAAATATGAGAAGGTAAATTTTGATCCTGTCTTTAAAAATGAGCTGATTTTTATTCATCTGAATCAGAAGCAGGATAGCCGGGAAGGAATCAGCTTTTATCGTTCAAAAAATAAGTCACAAAAACTCGTTGATGAATTTTCGGATCTTACAAGAAATATTTTACTATGTAATGAATTGGAAAATTTTTCAAGCTTAATGTTAACTCATGAACAAAAAATATCGGATTTCCTTGAAATTCCTACAGTTAGGATGAGATTCTTCGAAGATTGTCCCGTTTTTGTCAAAAGTTTGGGGGCATGGGGCGGAGATTTTGTCATGAGCTCAAAATTTGATGGCTTTAGGGACTATTTTTGGGACAAAGGTTTTACCACAATTTTCGACTATTCCGACATAGTTTGTTGATTTTTAGTTTTTTACAAACTTGTTTTTTTATTTGTCATTCTGACTTATATCATTATATTTAAACCAGTTTTAACAATTAATTAATATTAATTTTGTTAGACTCCAAAAAAGAAATAGAAATATAAGTAAAATGAAAAACGCTAAAATCATCCGGGATTTAGAAAAATTAGGGATTAAGGGAAACTACGAAGTCGTTTACAATCCGTCGTACGAGGAATTGTATCAGGCTGAAATTTCTCCTGAAAATCAAGGCTTTGAAAAGGCTGAGCTTACGGAATCTGGCGCCGTATCAGTAAAAACAGGAATTTTCACAGGTCGCTCACCTAAAGACAGGTACATAGTTCAGGATGATGTTACGAGAGAAACGATTTTTTGGGATGGTAAAGTAAATTTACCGACGACTCCCGAAATTTTCAGCTCTTGTAAAGAATTAGTGCTGAACAGGCTTTCTGATGCTAAAAAAATCTATGTAGTAGATTCATTCTGCGGAACCAATGCCGATACAAGGCTGAAAGTAAGGTTCATTGTTGAGGTGGCTTGGCAGGCACATTTCGTAACGAATATGTTTATCCGCCCTTCCCACTACGAGCTTGAAAACTTCGGCGAGCCGGATTTCACCGTTATCAACGGTTCCAAAATTACCAATCCTGACTGGGAAGAACAAGGACTGAATTCCGAGAATTTCGTAATGTTCAATCTTACCGAAAGGCTTCAGATCATTGGTGGAACCTGGTATGGAGGAGAGATGAAGAAAGGAATGTTCGCCATGATGAATTACTATCTTCCATTGAAAGGCATGGCTTCCATGCACTGCTCTGCCAACGTTGGTGAAGAAGGAGATGTTGCCCTTTTCTTCGGTCTTTCCGGAACCGGGAAAACAACCTTATCCGCAGATCCGAAAAGATACCTGATCGGTGACGACGAACACGGCTGGGACAACAATGGGGTATTCAATTACGAAGGAGGATGCTACGCAAAAGTAATCGACCTTTCTGCTGAAAAAGAGCCGGATATCTTCAGAGCAATTAAAAGAGATGCACTGCTGGAAAATGTTGTTGTAAACAACGGCGTTTCCGATTATACCGACGGATCTATCACGGAAAATACAAGGGTTTCTTATCCTATTTATCATATCAATAAAATCGTATTGCCTTCAAAAGCAGGACATGCGAAAAAAATCGTTTATCTTTCTGCTGATGCATTTGGGGTATTGCCTCCGGTTTCCATTCTGGACGAAAATCAGGCACAATACCATTTCCTCTGCGGATATACATCGAAATTAGCAGGAACGGAAAGAGGAATTACCGAACCGGAACCTTCTTTCTCTCCGGCATTTGGGGAAGCGTTTTTAACATTGCACCCGACCATGTATTCAAAAACCCTGATCGGAAAAATGAAAGAGCACGGCGCAAAAGCATATCTTGTAAACACGGGCTGGAACGGTACCGGGAAAAGAATTTCCCTGAAAGACACCCGAGCCATCATTGATGCGATCATCGACGGTTCTATCGAAGAGGCTCCGAAAACAAGAATCCCGATCATGAACCTGGAAGTTCCTACCGAACTGCCGAATGTTTCAGAAGGAATCCTGGATCCGAGAGACACCTACAGCAATGCTGGTGAATGGGAAGAAAAAGCAAGAGACCTTGCTGCAAAATACATCAAAAACTTTGAGCAGTACTGCAACACGGAAGAAGGTAAAAAACTAATTCCTTCAGGACCACAGTTACAGGAACAAACAACAAACTAAAATAGAAATCCTCATCGAACCAGATGAGGATTTTTTTATGTAAGCTATCCGTAGGAAATTTTTATATCCGTAGAAATCAAAACCCAACATTTTCCATGCGCGAATACTATGTTGAGATTCCCGACGGGAATGACAAACTGCGTGTTGAAGTTTATACCATATAACTTAAATGAATAGCTATCTGGTACCTGAGCGAAATCGAAGCCACGCTGTCATCGATGTAGATTTGAGTGATATGTGTAAAATTTAAACCCAATCATCCGTGCAATCCGTGGAAGACAAAAATACCGTCACTTACGCAGACAAAAGGCTCAGCACCGCCAAACGATATCCATCCATTCCGAATCCCGACAACACCGCATCCGTACTGGCTGCCGTCACCGACTTCTGCCGAAACTCCTCCCTCTTGTAAATATTGCTGATGTGCACTTCTACTTTAGGCTTGCTGATATTCTTCAGGCAATCGGCAATCGCGTAAGAATAATGCGTGTAAGCGCCGGGATTAATAATCAGTGCATCGAATTCGGTTTTCTGAAGGCAGTTAATGATCTCCCCCTCGATATTCGACTGATAATATTCCAGTTCCAGGGAGGGAAATTCGGATCTTAATTGATCCAGATACGCTTCCATCGAAACGGTTCCGTAAATTTCAGGTTCCCGGGTTCCCAGCAGATTGAGGTTGGGACCATTGATAATTAAAACTTTCATTCCATAAAATTAAGGTTTTCCTCCATACTTTAAATAACAGTAAGTAAATTTATATGGTTTACCGGTATGGTGTTATTCAAAATTTCTACCTTTGTCATCATGAACCTTTTAAGATTCTTACTTGCATTTTATTTCATGGCGCTGTCACTGATGCCCTGCGAAGACCTGCACAAAGAATCAGGTTCAGCACAGACACGGCTTTCTTTCAAAGCTGATGATTCTCATTCCAAAGACAAAGGAGACGTCTGCTCACCGCTTTGTGCCTGCAATTGCTGCCAGATCACGGTAGCCGCTTTTAGAATAAAGGCCTTGCTGGAAGTTCCGGTTAGCGTTCGCGCTTATTTTTCAAAGAAAATCCTTTTCCGTAAAAACGATTTTGCGTATCAGGTATACGACCATATCTGGCAGCCGCCTAAAATCTAACCTTTCCGATTTTTAAAATTCCTGAAACTTTGCAATCGATAACAATTCCATTCACCTCGACTTTCAGGTTTTCGAGAAGGATCTGCCGAAGATGAAAGTAGGGCAGATCGTCCATTTTAAACTCATCAATAACCCGGAACAGGGTATGATGCGGAAATTTACAGCATCGGCTCCTCATTTGAAAATGACAGCAAAACCATTTCCGTTCATGCCAATGTTACCGGAAATAAAGCCGGACTGATGACGGGATAAATATCACTGTGATCGTAAGCCTTTATAAAACGGTAACTCCTGCCGTTCCCGATAGAAGCCGACGTAAAATTTTACGTGTTTGTAATAACGGATAACAATCCCAAAACGAATGCGAAACAAAATCATGAAAAAGAAGCTGAAAACACAGTCGGAAAAAAGCAGGAAACCATTAACTTTGAGAAGGTAGAAGTGGTGAAAGGTGCATCCGATATGGGCTACACGGCGGTTGCTCCGATAAAGGAAATCGCGGCTGATATAAAAAATGCCATAAAAGGGACCTATTTTATTAATGCAAAACTGACCAATTCAGGAGAGCATGAACATTAAACAAAAAAGTATGAAACAAGATATCGAAAGCAAACTGATAGATAAAAATACCAGGCCGACCAGCATGAGGATCCTGATCTATGATTTCCTCAGTTCCCAGGAAGCCGCCCTTTCCTTATCCGAGATCGAAAACCATTTTGAAAATGCCGACCGGACCACCATCTACCGTACTTTAAAAACTTTTGAGGAAAAAGGAATTGTGCACGGTATCCAGGAAAATACTACCACGCGGTACAAGCTTTGCCATGACGGATGTAACGAAAACACACATAAAGACCGGCACTTACACTTCTATTGTAAAATCTGCAGACAGACGACCTGCAGGGAAGAGGTTTCGCTCCCCGAAAATCTACAGACGGCTTTCAGGATCGATGAAATAAGACTTTTTGCCAAAGGAATTTGTGAACATTGTCTGGAAAGTTTGCAATAGCATTGCATTTTGTTTACCCGTACATTTGATTAAAAAAAGACCTTATGGAAGAATGCTGCAGTACAAAACCGAAAAAAGAACATACCCATGATCATGAAGGCCATGACCATGACCACGGCCATTCTCATGATGCCGAAGGGAAATCTGCATTTCAGATGTTTCTTCCGGCCCTGGTCTCTTTTGCCATTTTGTTGGGAGGGATTCTATTGGATCATGTTATAAAGCCTGACTGGTTTGACGGCTGGATCCGGTTGTGCTGGTATCTTATAGCGTATGTCCCGGTAGGATTCCCCGTGCTGAAAGAAGCTTTTGAAAGCATAAAAAACGGAGATATATTTTCCGAGTTTTTCTTAATGGGGATTGCCACGGTCGGTGCTTTTGCGATCGGCGAATATCCGGAAGGGGTAGCGGTAATGCTTTTCTACTCGGTAGGTGAAGTTTTCCAGGCCATGGCCGTAACGCGGGCAAAAACCAATATCAAATCGTTACTGGATCAACGTCCCGATGAGGTGACGGTAATTAAAAACGGGAAACCGGAAACTGTAAAAGCGGAGCAGGTAAACATCGATGATGTTATTCAGTTAAAATCCGGGGAAAAATTGGGACTTGACGGTGAACTCTTATCGGAGACCGCTTCCTTTAATACGGCGGCACTTACCGGAGAAAGTAAGCCCAATACCAAAACGAAAGGAGCTGTTGTTCTGGCCGGTATGATCAATCTGAACACCGTCAGCCAGGTGAAAGTCACGACGGCATACAAAGACAGCAAGCTGAGCCGGATCCTGGAAATGGTTCAGAATGCGACAGCCCAGAAAGCTCCCACCGAACTGTTCATTCGTAAATTTGCCAAAATCTACACACCGATTGTCGTATTTATGGCCATCGGGATTACCTTGCTCCCGTATTTTTTTGTTGGGCACTATGAATTCAGGGACTGGCTGTACCGCGCGTTGGTTTTCTTGGTGATTTCCTGCCCGTGTGCGTTGGTTATTTCTATTCCATTGGGATATTTTGGGGGGATCGGAGCGGGAAGCCGGAACGGAATCCTGTTTAAAGGAAGCAATTTCCTGGATGTGCTGGCTACGGTACAGCATGTGGTGATGGATAAAACCGGAACCATGACGGAAGGTGTTTTTAAAGTACAGGAAGTAAATTTTAATGATGAATTTAACAAACATGAAATCCTGAAGTTTGTCAATGCTCTGGAGGGGAACAGCTCGCACCCTGTAGCTACTGCAATTCATGAATATGCCGGAATGATTGACCATTCGGTTCAACTGGAAGCTATAGAAGAAATAGCAGGACAAGGCCTAAAGGCAGTTGTTAACGGTAAAGAATTATTGGTCGGAAACTTCAGGCTGATGGATGCTTCGGGCATCCGGTACGATCTCAATCCTGACGATATCATTTTTACGGTTATCGCAGTAGCTTACGATAAAAAATTTGTAGGTTATCTCACCATTGCCGATTCAATAAAAACCGATGCACAGCTGACAATTGATAGATTAAAGTCTTTAGGAGTAAAAACCACGATGCTCAGCGGAGATAAATCTTCGGTAGTAAATTACGTAGCCGATACCTTGAAAATTGAGAATGCATTCGGCGAACTGCTTCCTGAAGACAAGGTAAATAAAGTAAAGGAAATTAAAGCAAAGAACCAGACGGTTGCTTTTGTAGGGGATGGCGTGAATGATGCGCCGGTCGTTGCATTAAGTGATGTGGGAATTGCAATGGGCGGACTTGGAAGCGATGCGACCATCGAAACGGCCGATGTGGTAATCCAGGACGACAGGCCCGGCAAGATTCCGATGGCCATTGCTATTGGAAAACAGACAAAAAGGATTGTGTGGCAGAATATTGTGCTGGCATTTGCAGTAAAAGCCATTGTATTAGCACTCGGAGCAGGCGGTTTGGCCACGATGTGGGAAGCTGTTTTCGCTGATGTGGGAGTGGCGTTGCTTGCGATTTTGAATGCGGTAAGGATTCAGCGGATGAAGTTTTGATAGGGATGGATGATGGGCTATGGCTGCTGAGAGTAACGCCGTCTTTGTTTCAGACTGATTGATAATACCACAGTTCACGTATGCCTATGTTAAAATCTCTCATAGATTGACACAAATTTTCACAGATGATTGCGTTGTATTTTAACACATAAGGAGGATAAAACTTTACACTCAGTTTGTCATTCCCGCAGGGAATCTCGCCTTAGTACTCGCCATAAGCATGGAAATTTTGGGTTTTGATTTTTACGGAAATAAAATCTCCCACGGCTGCACCGATTTTCATAGATGATTGAATATGAAAAACAAGTTTTAAATGTATACAAAACAGGCTACTAAATCTCATATTCTTATGTGTTAATTAGTCTTCGATGGTTTTTACCATTGTCCAACTTCCGGGAAGCGGTAAAAATGACTTTCATCATAATTGCCCGTAAAACCATTTTCTGTGGTATATTTGTAAAATAAAAGTATCTGTTGAAGTTTTTCATTTCCATATTCATCATTTTTACCATTGCATTACGTCCGGTATTGCCGCTGATCAATTATGCCGTGAATTATGAGTATATCGTGAAAAACCTTTGCGAAAACAGGAATATTGCGGAATCAACCTGTAAAGGAAAATGTTACCTCGAAAAAGAACTGTCAAAGACAGAAAAGCAGTCGAACAACAGCCAAAACATAAAGCTTTCCGGGATTGATGTTTTCCTGCCCCATCAGATCCTTTCTTTTTCAGATCAGGACATTTTTAGGGTTTCTACCCAAGATAGAAGCCCGGAATATATTGATTCTGAGACTTCGGAATATTTTGCCAGGGTATTCCATCCTCCCTTGGTTTAAGATCTTGTACTTTCTATCTTATATCAAAGTTTGACCTTTAAAATTTTGTACGGATTCCATACTTTTATAGTCTGGCCCGTCGATGGATCGGTTAAACGTTAAATTTTTTTACCACGATATCATTAATTTCAATTTAAATAAAAATGAAATCAAAAATCATATTAACGGCATTACTGTCGGTTTCTCTGATGGCTTGTGCCCAGGAAACGCCTAAAGTAAAACATAAGAAATCTGTTCGTGCTTCAAAATCTACTGTCAAAACCGTGAAATTTGCCAATGCAACAGACCCGATCTGCCATATGCCTACGGAGCCTGAGATGAAGGATACGGCAGTCTATAAAAATAAAACGTATGGTTTTTGCAGTACTTACTGTAAAGACGAATTCAAAAAGAATCCGGAGCGATATGTCCAGAAATAAAAAGCCTGCCCAATCGAAAAAAAAGATCATCATTCCGCTGGTGATCATCATATTGCTTTTTCTGGGAATCGGCGTCGGGATGAGCTATTTCAAAAAGAACCTGTACACGGTGATGAAAGTGCCTGCCTTCCGGCTCACAGATCAGAACGACAAAAAAATTACAGATAAGGATATGCTGGGGAAAGTATATCTCGTAGAGTTTTTCTTCAGCAGGTGTACAACGATCTGCCCGGTCATGAATACGAATATGAGGGCCATTGAAGATGAAATCAATGATCCTGACTTCGGAATTATTTCCATCAGCATCGATCCCGAAAATGACACGCCGGAGCTCCTGAAAAAACATGCGGACCAAATTGGGGTGAAATCTCCGAATTGGCATTTTCTTACCGGAAACAGGGATTACATCGGGAAGCTGGCGGACCAGTTTAATATTTATGTCGGAGACAAAGAAGACGAAAGCGAAAGCCTTAACCACAGCGGGATGATTGCCTTGGTGGACAAAGAAGGAAACATCCGATGCCGGTATAACAAAGACAATATGCCGATCTTATATTATTCAGGATTGAATTATGAAGATCCTGAAGGAAAAACGCCCAAACTCACCGGGAAATTTCATCCGGACCATGAAAAGTTGGTGGAGGATATCAGGAAACTTTTGAAATAAGGAAGCTGGATGCTGAAGATTTTTATCAGTCTTAGGTTGAGCTTACGTCTTATCATCAATATTGGCAATTATTTGAATGTAAAGTGGAAGAAAGGATACCGGAAATTAATTTAGTTTAACATTCAACTATATACTAAACCGTTTGTAAGCATTAAATTTGCTTAGACAGATAAGATGAAGAAGGGAACCTTAAATTTACATACACTTAAAGTCCCTATCTTCCTGCTAAAATAAATACAAACCACAAAAAACAAAACGTTATGAAGATTATGAAAGTAGCTGCCTTAAGTGCAGTATTCGCGGCACAGTTTGCCTTTGCGCAGTTCAAGCAAACCCCTTTGCCGTACGCTTATGATGCATTGGAAGGAAACATCGATGCCAAAACGATGGAAATTCATTATTCCAAACATGCAGCAGCTTATGTCGCCAACCTGAATAAAGCCATTGCCGGAACGCCTCAGGAAAAGCAGACCCTGTTTGAAATTATGTCGAATGCATCGAAGCTGCCGGCAGCCGTAAGAAATAATGCAGGAGGCCACTACAACCACGAATTATTCTGGACTGTGCTTACGCCGGTGAAAAATACACAGCCTTCTGCGAAGCTGGCAAAAGCTATCAATGATGCTTTCGGAAGCATGGATGCCTTTAAAGAAAAAATGGCAAAAGCCGGAGCCGACCGTTTCGGATCGGGATGGGCGTGGCTGTCCGTTGATAAGAACGGAAAACTTTTTGTTTCTTCAACGCCTAATCAGGACAATCCACTAATGGATGTCGTAGAGGAAAAAGGAACCCCGATCTTCGGGATTGATGTCTGGGAACATGCCTATTATCTGAAATACCAGAATAAAAGAGCCGATTATCTCGCTGCGATCTGGAATGTCACCAACTGGAAAGAAATCAGCAGAAGGTACGAGGAAGCGATCAGTAAGAAATAATCAATGAATTTAATTTGCAGCATATTCCTTACATTATTTGTGGTATTCAGACCTTTGGTGCCGCTGGTGGAATATGCTGTAAATTATAACTACATCTCTGAAGTATTATGTATCAATAAAAAAAGCCCGGAACTCCATTGTAACGGGAAATGTTATCTCGGCAAGCAACTTGCAAAAATCAATGATACAGACTCTTCACCTTTACAAAAAACAAAAAATTCAGGACAGAAATTACTGGATATATATATTCTGCCTGACATTTCCAGAATTGCCGGAAAGGAAGATATCCATTCTTTAAATTCCTGTTTTTTCTACAGGCCTTCCTATACCTTTCTGTTTCTGAAACCTGTTTTCAGACCGCCGGTTTTTTAAGTTAATTTTAATTCTTTTCAATCGCAAAATTTTGTGTCGTTGTCATTCCAGGAATGTCAACAGGAAATCTTATGTACCTATTTTATAGCTCCGGCTGGTTATTTTCGGAATTATAAAAGAATGCTTCTGCGATTTGTAAAAGGAATGCCCCGACATTCATAAAAATTCTATTCAAAAAATTAATTTAAAAAAATCTACAATGAAAATTTATAAATTTTTATCATTATTCTTTATTGTCTTAACTTCAGTTATGCTTTCATCGTGCAAAACCGGTGACGATGAAGAGGCGGATTCTACTCCGGGAACTCTTCAGTTAAAATTTGAAAACGGCTTCAGTAATCTTGGAGATATAGTTTTGAACCAGACTGTACAAACTTCTGTCAGCGGCCAGAAGCATAAGTTTTCTACCCTGAAATATATGGTTAGCAACATTACTTTAATCGATGAAAATGGAGGAGAATTCAAATATCATCACAACGATCCGGACAACGGTGCATTTATCGTAGATCAGGCAGAAGCGGTTGCCGGAATTAATTATATCAACCTTAAGGAAATTCCTAAAAAGAATTACAAAAAAATAAGAATAGGCTTAGGAATCAGTCAGTCGGCCTATCTTTTAGGACAAAACGGGCAGGGAATTTTCTGGCAGAAAGCAAAAACAGCGGGAATGGCTTGGTCCTGGGCTGCAGGATATATCTTCGTTAGACTGGAAGGTACATACGGAACTTCTTCAGCGACTTCAGAATTTATGAATCACTGCGGAAATATGGGCAACGTTTCTGCGAACAATACACCAGATCTCTATCGTGAGTTTACGCTTGATTTTCCAACGACGGCAAGAGTTTCAAAAGAAATGACGCCTTCCGTTCATATTTTGGCGGATCTTAATCAGTTTCTGAGCGGGCAGACTGCTTTAATGCTTGATGGCTCCAACGATATGGCTATGGGATCGAACCAGCATCTCGTCAATGTAACTAACAATATTTCTAAAATGTTTACAGTAGATCACGTTCACAATGATTAATTTTTTCAGACAAATCCAAAGAGCGAAGGGCGCTCCTTGGATTTTACTCTTTTTTATAGCTTTTGCAGTAATATCCTGCACAGGTGATGAGGTTATCGAACCTTTACCAAAAGATGAAGCGTATCATTTGGAAAAACCTTCGGGGTTTCCGGAAATGACTTTCGATGTCACAGGAAATCCGGTTACAGTGAATGGAGTGGCTTTAGGGAAAAAACTTTTTTATGAAGGAAAATTATCCCGGAACAATACCATATCATGCGGATTCTGTCATATTCAGGAATATGCTTTTACCCATCACGGTCATACGGTAAGCCACGGAATAGATGACCGGTTGGGAATCCGGAATGCTCTCCCGATACAGAATATGGCATTTCTTAAAAATTATACCTGGGATGGAGTCAGCCATAATCTGGATGAAAGATCTTTGGTCCCGATTACTTCCGATTTTGAGATGGACAGTTCGCTTCCGGAAGCAGTAAGCAAATTAAATGCGGATGAAAATTATAGGAAGATGTTTAAAGCTGCATTTGGGAATGAAAATATTACCGGTGAAAAAATTCTGAAAGCGATCTCTCAGTTTATGGCCACTATGATTTCAGCAGATTCAAAATACGACCGGATGAAAAAAGGAAATGCTGTGTTTACTACTGAAGAAAACCAGGGGATGGCTTTATTTCAGAATAAATGTGCGACTTGTCATTCAGGAGATTTGTTTACCGATGAAAGTTTTCGGAATACAGGGATGTATTATAATGCACAGTTTGACGACAGGGGAAGATATCGGGTAACACTGGATTGGAATGACAATATGAAATTCCGTGTCCCCAGCTTAAGAAATGTAGAATATACCGCACCCTATATGCACGATGGAAGATTCTACAGTTTGGAGGCTGTGATGAATTTTTATTCTGACAATGTGGAAAACCAGCCAAATCTTGATCCGTTGCTTAAACAGAACGGACATATCGGCATTTCAATGACCAGTCCGGAAAAACAGAACATTATAGCTTTCCTGAAGACTTTAAGCGATAAGAATTTTATTACCAACCCGAAATTTGCAGAATAAAACATGATGAAAAAGATATTTTTAACAATGAGTCTGGCGGGATGCTTTTTCTGCCAGGCTAAAATAATGGGGGACAGTGTATCCGTTTCAAAAGAATTAACTTCAATTATTGCGGATGATTGTGATGCTTGTGGCTGTGCGGCGGGGAATGGGTCTTCAGGTTTTGAGTCTTTATTAAATCCTCAGTTTATCGGGGTTAAGTATTTTGCCCAGCATTACAAGGCCAAAGAAAACCTGTTCGTAAAAGATCTGACGCAGGATCAGTATTTCAATACCGTCCAGATTTGGGCAAAGGTTCCGGTTACTGAAAAGCTGAGCATCTATGCAAGCCTTCCGTTTCATTTCCATGAGAAGCAGACATTGCCGGGCACCATCCGCATCAGTGGTGTCGGCGACGCAAGTCTGATGGGAATTTACAGGCTGTTGACTTCAGATGACAGGATCCATCAGCTTAATGGCGGTATCGGAATAAAAATCCCTTTAGGAAAATTTAATGAAAAAGGCATTTCGGGAGTCAATCCGAGCTTTCAGCTGGGTACCGGAAGCTGGGATTATCAGATGGCTTTGAATTATCAGTTCCGGAAAAACAGGACGGCATTTCTCCTGAATACGGATTACACGATAAAAACCCAAAACCGGAAATACTACCGCTTCGGAGACCAATGGAATTATGCAGCTACGGGATTCTATCAGATTTCCGGCGCAGGAAAAATGATCTTTTCTCCAAAAGTAGGACTGCAGGGAGAAGTGTATGGCCGGAACAGGCAGTTTAACGAAGCTTTGCCGGATACAGCCGGAAATGCCCTATACGGAAAGGTAGGTTTCGAGACTGCTTATAAAAGATTCAGCCTGGGAAGTGAAGTGATGCTTCCGGTGTATTCTCATCTGACCGGAGGAGATATTGAAGCGAAGTCCCGCTTCAGTATTTTTCTGAATGTCGGGATTTAGCCATAGTTCCGTTTTATATTTCAAACCTTCAGGTTTAAAAGCCTGAGGGTTTATTTGAGGGTGAGTAAAGGAATTGTTTCAGGCAGGTTCTAACCATACAGAGTTTTTGTCAGGATGTCACCGTTTGTAAAAAGTCTTATACCGTAGCCTGGATCGCAGTGGTTACCCACAGCGAAGTTAGTGGGTTGATGTGCGGCTGGGGTTAGCGGTGGAGCGGATTGGAGTGTGGCGGCTCGAGGAGTAATAGCGGAGAGCCGGATGAAGCTTTTAAAAAAAGCGTTATCTTTTAATGAAGGATAGAACAAAAAAAAGAGATTCAAAAATGAATCTCTTTTTAAGTAGCCCGTAGGGGAATCGAACCCCTCTTACCAGAATGAAAATCTGAGGTCCTAACCGATAGACGAACGGGCCATCTGTCTTCCGCCGGTTAAAGCGTGTTAGTTTTTTGTTTTTATAAGTTTACAACTCTTACAACAATCACCGGGTTAGTGCAGTGATATGTTTTGTAGCCCGTAGGGGAATCGAACCCCTCTTACCAGAATGAAAATCTGAGGTCCTAACCGATAGACGAACGGGCCAACTATACTTATTAAGCCAGTTTATTAACGTGCTTAGTTAATTTGCTTTTTAAGTTAGCTGCTTTGTTTTTGTGGATAATATTTTTCTTCGCTAATTTATCCAACAAAGAGATAACCTTTGGCAATTGTTCTGCAGCAGCAGCTTTATCTTCTTCATTTCTTAACACCTTCATTGCTGTTCTAGCAGTCTTGTGGTAGTATCTGTTACGAAGTCTTCTTACTTCGTTTTGTCTAATTCTTTTTAATGCTGATTTATGATTTGCCATATCGTTCAAATGTGAGTGCAAAAGTAAAACCTTTTTTTTTATCCTCCAAATTTATTTTCAAAAATTTTTAATTTTCTTCAGATAAATATTTTCGAAGTTTATCGATTGCCTGTTCTATTTTAATATTCTCTTCTTCTCTTTCTAATTTTTTGATGGTGCTTCTCAGCATAACCATCGCATTGTTCCATTCTCCAGTAGTATTGGTGAAGGTAAGTCCGTCAATTGTTACTTCAAAATCGACCCTTTCTCCGGTCCTGTAAAGTCTGAAACTTATTTTATCATCACTGCCTGTAATCCCGTCTTCATTGATTTTTAAATCGTAACTTTTTGGGTTAGAGTGGATTTTCTTAAAAAGCAATTTCGCTTCTTGTATTTTTAAATCCGGCATGATATAAATTTGGTAGCCTATAGGAGAATCGAACTCCTGTTGCAAGGATGAAAACCTTGAGTCCTAACCACTAGACGAATAGGCCAAATTTTGAGGTTGCAAAAGTAATAATTAACTTTTTAACTTCAAAATTATTTTTTCTTATTTGAAAACTTTTTGGATCACGGTGTTCTTAATCCCTTTAGCTTCAATATCTTTCTGAAGCTTAACCGCATCTTCCAATGTGTAGACTTTTCCATACGTGTAATAGAACACACCGCTTTCCTTGTTGCGTTCGACATCTTTTAAGGTCTGGAGAATCGGCGAATTTCCGTTCAGCTTATCACCTACATATACTTCAATCGTGTAGTACCCTGAATTCAGTTTCTGGTTCGGCATAAATCCTACCGCATACGCATTCCTGAACCCGGCATCTTTGGCCGTCCTGATGTTGATGTCTCGTACAGAAGCCATATTGGTAACGCCGTAGTAGTATTTGTACTGCCCGTTCTCCTTAATCGGCAAAATGTAATTCAGGCCTTTAAGCGCTGGATCCCCATCATTGAATTTCTGTGGAGAACTTAAAAGGAGAATTCTGAAATCATTCTTCAGTGCCACTTCTGCCGGTTTTTCAGGTTCCGGTTTTTTTACGGTAGCCGTTATTCCGGATTTACGGTCGATGGCTTTTTTATAATCGATAATTGCCTGGTAAATGCTTTGCGAGATTTCTTCCTGTCCTTTTTCCGAAGCCAGGTAATGGCTTTCTTCCGGGTGGTTGATGAATCCGGTTTCAATAAGAACGGAAGGCATGGCATTCATCCGGAGTACGTGAAGGTTTTTCTGAAAAACCCCTCTGGAAAACCTTTTGTCCTTATTTACAAAATTATCTTCCACCAGTCCGCCAAGCAAAAGGCTGGACTCAAGATATTTGCTCTGCTGGAGTTTGAGGGCAATCAAAGACTCCGGTGAGCTGGCATCGTAAGATCCGAAGGTCTGTTTATCTTTTTCATCGAGAAAGATTACGTCGTTTTCCCTTTTGGCTACTTCCAGGTTGGTATCATTCTGGTCAGGCCCTTGTACATAAGTTTCCGTTCCATAGGCAGTTGGTCTTTTCGCGGAATTACAGTGGATGGATACAAAAAGATCCGCCTTGCTTCTGTTTGCTAAATTCGTACGGTCTGAGAGGGAAGGATATTCGTCAATTTTACGGGTATAGATAACTTTGAAATCCTTATTCTTTTCAAGCATAGCCCCTACTTTCAGGGTAATGTTCAGCGTAACGTCCTTTTCGGCAATTCTTCCGATGTCGGCGTACGTTCTGTTTGCCCCGTGATCACTTCCCCCGTGTCCTGCGTCTAAAACCACGATAAATTTCTTTTGCGAAAAAATAAAGTTGGTAAGGAGTAGGAAGAGAAATGATAAAATTATTTTAAAATTTACTTTGTGCATCTTTCAGTTTTAAAAATTATATTAATTTTGAGCCTTAGTATTATACCTATAAATATAACGAAAAAATTGGTCAAAACCGTCTCCAAAAATATATTACAAATTTTAATTATCCTAATTTTTAACAATTTTTTAGCACAGCAGACGCCGGAAAAATTGCCTGAAAATGCGGTTAATGATACCATTTCCAAAAAGGACACCGTCGTGGTGAAAAAAGAATCTCTCGAAGATGTGCTGCGAACAAAAGCGGATGTCCAGCGCAGGGATTTCCAGAAAAAAATGATCTATCTGAACAGAAATGCGCAGGTAAAGTATCAGGATATGCAGATCGATGCCGATTATATCTCTATCGATGAGCAGAAAAACATTATGTATGCCCGTGGAAAACAGGATTCTTTGGGAAGGATTATAGAACCTGTGATCACAACCCAGGCCGGAAAGGTTTACGAGACAACAGAGTTTCAGTACAACACCAAAACCAGGCAGGCAATTGCCTTTAATGCCAGGACAGAAGAAAATGAAGGGGTTATCGTAGCGAATAAAACAAAGAAATATAACGATTCGGTATTTGCGATGAAGCGGGCAATCTATACCACCGACGATTATTTTATCAAGAAAAAAGATACGGCGGCCGATTACTACCTGCGGGCTTCCAACATCAAGCTGGTAAAAACCCGAAATAAATCGTCCATCATTTCAGGGCCTATCCAGATGTATATTGAAGAAGTTCCCACGCCGCTGATTATGCCTTTTGCGATTCTTCCGTTTTCGGATAAAAGATCCGCCGGTATCCTGATCCCAAGCTTCGGGGAACGGCAGGATGTAGGCTTCTTCCTGAACGGATTGGGGTATTATCAGCCGATCGGGGAGCATTTCGATCTTAAAATCCTTACGGATATTTATACCAAAGGAAGCTGGAACATCCGGCCGGAAATGAATTACATCAAGAAATACCGGTATTCCGGGAATTTCTCCGCCGATATCGGGAGCATGGTCCGCGGAATCAAAGGGCTTGACAATTACGGAAAAACCGGGACTTACCGCATTGCCTGGAGGCATACTCAGGATACCAAAGCCAATCCTTTTCTTACTTTCTCCGCTTCGGTGGATGTCGTAAGTACAAAATTTTACAACAACACGCTGAATAACAATTATATTCTCAATCAGAATGTCCTGAATACCCAGCAGAATTCTACGGTAACGCTTACCAAAAGATTCCTTAAACTGCCGGTAACGATCACGGGAACGGCTTCCTACTCGCAGAACTTTGCGACAGGGCTTTCCGATCTCCGTTTGCCACAGATGAACATTGCGATTAACCAGTTTTATCTGTTCGGCACCAAAACGGGGGTAAGATCGGGACTGTTGGAAAATCTTACCGTAAACACCGGGATCAATTTAACGAACTTTGTCCAGACTCAGGAAGGTGAGCTTTTCAAAGCGGCAATGTGGGATAAGATGCAGACGGGCCTGAAGAATAATATTGCTTTAGGAACCAATACCACAGTGGCCAAATATTTCACATTCAGTTTAGGGGCCAATGTTGATAATGCGCTGACTACTAAAACCGTCAGGAAGTTTTATGATCCTATATTGAACAAACCGGTTACGGAAACCAATAAAGGGGTTTCAGGATACTCTACGTTTTCCACAACGGCAAGTATGCAGACGACCTTATACGGAACCAAAAACTTTAAAAAAGGATCAGCCATTGAAGCCATCAGACATATGATGACACCGAGTATCGGATTTACCTATTCTCCGGATTTCGGAGGTTCGGGATTCGGTTATTATAAGAACTACTATGATGCGAATGGTGCATTAACCCCTTATTCTATCTTTGAAGGCGGGATTATCGGGTCACCGACAACTGGGTTGGTCGGAGCTTTGGGTTTTAATATCGGAAACAATATCGAGATGAAGGTGAGATCTAAAAAGGATTCTACCGGCGTAAAGAAAATAAAGCTTTTTGAATCTTTAAATCTTAGCGGCAACTATAATTTTGCTGCAAAGGATCATCCTTTTTCCATTCTTACCATCAACGGGCAGTCTTCTTTCTTTAATAATAAGCTGAGTGTAAACACCAGTTTATCATTGGATCCATACCGTATCATTTATATTCCGGGACAGGAAGCCGGTATCAGAACAGAGAACTTTGGGCATTTCAGCGTACAGGGCTTCAACCTTCAGATGTCCTATCCGCTGAGCAGTGAGATTTTCGGTGAAAAAACAGATTACAGTAAAAAATACAGCAAAAAAGGAGAAGTGAGGAATGAAAATTATTATTTCGACGACGATAATTATGCCCATTTCGACCAGGCCTGGACACTGAATGTAAATGCCAACTACGCCTACACAAGAAGCGTGGCATCAAGAACGCCTACCAAGCTGGCCTCCGTAGGATTGGATGGAAGCCTCAAACTGACCCCTTATTGGAATATCAATGGAAGTACGCATTACGACATGGTAACACAAAAATTGGCTTATACAAGAATCGGTTTTTCCAGAGATCAGCGGAGTTTTACCATTAATTTCAACTGGGTGCCTTTCGGACAATATAAAGTATATGATTTCTTTATCGGGATTAAAGCCAATATCCTGAGCGATGCGCTGAAGTATAAAGACCGAAGCTTCACACAGCCGAATTCACCATTCTAGCATCAGATTTGATATTTGATTATGGAAATAGAATATAAATTTTATATTTGCACCCAAAATAAATTCTAATGAAAAAAATAATCAACACGGAAAATGCTCCTGCAGCGATCGGACCTTATTCGCAGGCTAATATGGCCAACGGCGTTTTGTACATTTCCGGGCAGATTCCTGTAGATCCTGCAACAGGTAAGCTTGTGGAGGGTATCGAAAAAGAAACGCATCAGGTAATGAAAAACCTTGAGGCTATCCTTACGGAAGCCGGAATGACATTTAAACACGTGGTAAAAGCGACGATCTTCCTTAAAAATATGGATGATTTTGCAGTAATGAATGATATTTACGCTTCTTACCTTGATGCAGAAAGCTATCCTGCACGTGAGACCGTACAGGTTTCCTGCCTGCCGAAAAATGTCGATATCGAAATTTCTATGATCGCACATCAGGATTAATGAATTTTATTAGAAATACAATTGCGGTTATCGTTGGCCTTGGGATTGCAGGGCTTATCATTACCCTTGGTATAAGGGCATTTCCGCAATGGGTAACTTTTGATGCTTTTGCTCCTTTCGAGCACTGGCAGAAATTTCTTCAGAGCATGCGGAAAGATGATGCTTTTTTCGGCTTTCTGCTGTTCATTTCCGGGTTGGGGACCACAGTTGGAGGTGTAGCAACGGCTATTATTGTGAAGTATGCTAAAGTGGCTTATGCCATTCTTATAGGCTTCATTATGCTTTTTATAGCAATGCTCGATGTGATTGTTTTTCCTTATCATCCCACTTTCTATAAAGTGTCTATATTTCTTACGTTTTTCCCATTTTCATGGATTGGTGGAAAAATTGTGGAAGTCATCTACGAAAGGAAAAAGAAACGAAGAATTTCCGAAAAAATAAATAAACAATAAGAAAAAAACCGCTGCAAATCTTAATCTGCAGCGGTTTTGTTAATATAGAAGTGAAGTTTAGCTCTTCTTATTAAGGCATTTTGAAGCCTCTCTGGTATCCTCTGCCGTAGTCATCCATGTATTTTACCTGTACGGTTCCGGAAAATTTACCCAATATGTTTTCTACATCTTTTTGAGAATTTACAGGTTTCCCATTGATCTCAGTAATGATATATCCGTCTACAATTCCTGCTTTGGCCATTTCGCCGCCTTCAACAACGTTTTTAGCAATGATTCCGCTATTCAGTCCATAGTATGCTTTTGTTTTATCATCGATACTGATGAAATCTGCTCCGATCTTCTCTGTTACACTAAGGTCTGCTTTGGTTCTTGTCGATGTGCCGCCCTTCTGGTCTCTTAAAGTTACCGTTGTTGTAGAAGGTTTTCCGTTTCTCTGATACGTTACAATAACTTTATCTCCGGGACGTTTGCTTCCAACTGCTATGGAAAGATCTGCAAAATCAGTAATAGGGGTAGCATCAATTTGTGTAATGATATCACCGGTTTTTAATCCGGCATCTTCAGCACCGCTGTTTTCCCCGAATCCTGTTACCAAGACTCCGGAGCCCGCTTTGTAATTTGTATTTTTCTCCTTATTATAGGCGGCTACCAGCTGATCGTTTGAAAGATCGAGGGAAGTTACACCCAGGAAGCCTCTCTGTACGATTCCGAATTTCTTGATGTCTTCAACAATTTTTCTTGCCAGGTTTGCAGGAACGGCAAATCCGTAACCCTGATAATATCCTGTAGTAGATTGAATTGCTGAATTGATCCCGATGAGATCTCCGTTTGTATTTACCAATGCTCCTCCTGAATTCCCGGGATTGATGGCCGCATCCGTCTGGATAAAGCTTTCAATCGGGTTGGCTGCTTTCCCCTGGGAGCTTAGAATTCCGATTCCTCTTCCTTTAGCGGAAACAATTCCTGCTGTTACTGTGGAATTTAATCCCAGTGGGTTACCAACTGCCAATACCCATTGTCCCACTTCAATATTATCCGAATTGGCGAAATTTAAATAAGGCAATCCTTTTTCTTCAATTTTTAGTAAGGAAATATCGGTATTCGGGTCTGTTCCCACTAAGGTTGCGATATAAGACTTTTTATTGCTTAAAACAACTTCCAGTTTGTTAGCTCCTGCAACAACATGGTTATTGGATATAATATAGCCATCCGGGGAAATAATTACTCCTGAACCCATCCCAGAAGGCATATTGTCTGGCATCTGTTGTTGCTGTTTTTGTCTCTGCTGCCCTCTTCCTCCGAAAGGATCTCCGAAGAAGAAATCGAAAAGATCCTGCTCTGAAGCACGGCTGGATGATCTGGATTGGTAATTTTTAATCGTAACAACAGCCGGAACGGTGGTCTTCGCTGCTTTTACAAAATCATCACCCACTGCAGCAGAATTCATCCCTGCAAAAGATACATTGGAAGATTTTGTAAAATAAGACTGGTCGGTGCTGCTGGAATTATGATTCAGGTATTGTAACCCCCCAACGGTAGTGGCTCCTGAAATAACACCTACTACGGCAAATGGCAATAGTTTTTTTAAAGTACTCTTCATTGTATATCTTTCTTTATTTATTAGTATTATATCACTTTTTCGTTTTACTCTAAAACAAATTTAATGCTAAATAGGTATGCAATTAATATATAATGTTTCAATTTTAACTAAAATTTAACGGGAATAGCAATACTTTATGGATTATGTCGTAATTGTTAAAATTCCAATTAACGGATATTAAAAATTTATTAAAGACAAAATGTCATAAGTAAGATACAATTGTCATGCTAAAGGTTAAATCGACTTATTCAAATGATACTAAATACGTCACAAAATCCACATTTGTCTCAAAATCGATAAATCTGAAAAATTGTTTATCTTTGCAGTATTAAATTTTTCTTACTTAAAACGTTTATAGCATGCAACTGTACAACACTTTAAGCGCAGAAGAAAGAGCACGACTTATCGATGAGGCCGGAAAAGAGCGCCTTACCCTATCTTTCTATGCGTACGCCAAAATTGAAAATCCTAAAAAATTCCGCGACGATTTATTTATAGCCTGGAATCCCCTTGATGCATTAGGCCGTATCTACGTAGCCCATGAAGGCATTAATGCCCAAATGAGTGTGCCTGCGGAGAATTTCGATGCTTTTCGGGATACGCTGGAAGCTTACGATTTCATGAAAGGGATCCGCTTAAATGTAGCGGTAGAACAGGATAATCATTCTTTTTTAAAGTTAACGATAAAAGTAAGGCACAAAATCGTTGCAGATGGTCTGAATGACGAAACTTTTGATGTTACAAATAAAGGAATTCACCTGAAAGCGCAGGAATTCAATAATATGCTGAATGATCCGAATACGATTGTCGTGGATTTCAGAAATCATTATGAAAGTGAAGTGGGGCATTTTGAGGGGGCAATTACTCCGGATGTGGAAAACTTCAGGGAAAGTTTACCGATCATCAATGAGCAGCTACAGGATTTTAAAGAAGATAAAAACCTTTTGATGTATTGCACAGGAGGAATCCGTTGTGAAAAGGCGAGTGCGTACTTCAAACACCAGGGCTTTAAAAATGTTTTCCAGCTGGAAGGCGGAATTATAGAATATACGCGCCAGATTAAGGAAGAAGGCATTGAAAGCAAATTCATCGGAAAAAATTTCGTATTTGATCATCGCTTAGGAGAGAGGATTACGGACGATATTATTGCCCAATGCCATCAGTGCGGAAAACCATGCGATAATCATACGAACTGTGCCAACGACGCCTGTCATTTACTTTTCATCCAGTGTGATGAATGTAAGGCGGCGATGGAAAATACATGTTCTACAGAATGCCTGGAAATTATCCATTTGCCTTGGGAAGAGCAGCTGAAACTGAGGAAGGGTCTTCAGGTTGGAAATAAAGTGTTCAGAAAAGGGAAGTCTGAAGCTTTGAAATTTAAGAATTCTGGAGATCTGTCAACGCAGACATTAGCAAAAGTGACTAAAGCTGAAACAAAAGATATCCGCCAGAAAATAAAAACAAAGAAAACTTTGATCGGAAAAGCAGAGCATTATTATTCAAAATCAAAAATTGCACAGTTCTTCATCGAAAATAATGAACTTTCTGTAGGAGATAAAGTGTTGATTTCCGGGCCTACGACGGGCGATCAGGAAATTACGATTACTCAGATTTTTGTGAACGGTGATTTCAGCAATACGGCGAAAGCGGGAGATCAGATCACTTTTGAATTGCCTTTCAGAGTTCGTTTGTCGGATAAACTTTATAAGATTTTAGATTAATTGCATAAAGACAAAAAGCTCCATAGGAATCTGTGTAGTTTTATAATTTAACAAATCAGCGCTCAATAATGAGCGCTGTATTTTTATAAATTTGTTACCTACTAAAAAGCAATTTTCGTAAAACGGGAACAATATGCAGAGATTTTTTTCACCACTGTTTCTTTTTTGCTTATCGATGATTTATTCACAGGAAAAATTAAACTGTGAGAAGGAATATCATTTGGCTAAGGAAAGGTATGAGTTATTTTTTGGCGATATCAGTCAGATAAACTATCAGTCTTTACCAAAAGTAATAATTGATAACATGGACTTGGAAAAAATAAAAGGCAAAAATCTCATTTTGTATTATTCTAATGTAACGGAAGCTGATCCATCTGGAGTACCCAGAGAAATTAGAGAATGCAAACGATTTTATCCGCCTGTTGCGTATTTTAATGAAGAAAAGCTTTGGGGAGATAATCATATTTTATATTTACAGTCGAAAATCAGAAAAAATATAGTGCCTAAAACGTCTTTAGGTTTCGTAAATAGCGAAAATGAGTTTGTAAGAATATTCAAAACAGGAAATTTTAAAAAAGGTGTTATGACGAGATCAAAACAAATCTATTACCCCGGTTCGGAGAGGTACTTTTTGTATTTTCCTGTACACTCATCTAAATTGATTATTAATAAATCTTCTGATGATTCAGATGTCTATGAAAATTCAACAACACTTATGACAAAAGTGACAAATAACTCGTCGAAAGAGGTGAAAGTAGAATATATTTTTGAAAATGACCCATCTTTAAATTATACCCAGACTTTTAATTCAGTTAATAATGAATGGAAGTTAGTTAACAACAAATGACATGAAAAAATCTGAGCTTAGAAAAATATATTTGGGGAAAAGAAAATCTTTGTCTGATGCAGATCTTTTCCAATGTTCTAATGATATCTTTAAAAATTTCATTCATCATTTTAAAGCTTGTCCAGGTCAGAAAATCCATATTTTTATTCCGATTGAGAAGTTTAGGGAAGTAAATACTCAGATTTTCATCAGTTATTTTTTAAGCAGAAAGATCCGTGTTTTTGTTCCTAAGATTGTTGAGACAAAACTGATTTCCGTAGAAATTTTTGTACATTCTAAATTTGAGCTTAATCAATGGGGGATTTCCGAACCTGTTTCCGATCGGGATTCAGGGATTCTGGATTTTGATTTTGTCATTACACCGCTTTTATACTGCGACAGACAAGGAAACAGAGTTGGTTACGGCAAAGGTTTCTATGACGGTTTTTTTGAAAAAGTATCGGAAGAGACAAAAAAAATCGGAGTCAATTATTTTAACCCCGATGAAAATATCGATGACATCCGTGAGGAGGATATTCCGCTGGATTATTTGGTAACTCCTGATGAAGTGCTATCTTTTTCAGGTTCATCAGAATAGAATTTTACGAAATAAAATTTAAATTCTTTGTTTTTCTGATCAGGTTTCGACACCAGCGTATATTGTGCATTCCGCTCAAAATTCCCGATTTTCTTATTTTTATCGCCGGTATACTCTACATTGAATTTGGCAAAATGTAAAGTGTCTTTTTGCTTTATTTTCTGAAAGACATTGATGTTGCTTACTTTTACTTTTTTTACATTCAGGCTTTCAAGTTCCTTGAACAGTTCTTTAAAGGTTGCGGAATCCGATTTCTGAAAATATTTTTCGATTTTTGAATAAATAGCCGTATCGATCTCTGTGTTTTTCTGTCCTGAAAGATATAAAGTGGAAAGATCCAGCACATCCTGTACTTTCTGCATCGTAATCGAGTTGATGGCCTGGGCACTGTCCATCTTTACGGTTATATTGTTGGTATTTCTGAGTTTTTCAAGATCACTCTGGCCTGCATTATCATCTTTTTTAATGCAGGAAATCATGATAATTCCGATTAATATTGCAGAAAATAAAATATTACTTCTTGTTTTCATTGGTCGAGATTTTAAATTTGATAGATACAATCTTTCCTTTTGCATCTTTTTTCATTTCAATAACATTTAGGTTTTTAAGGGAAGTGGTAGGAGTGGTCATCAGGGTAATGTAGTCCTCCTTGTCAAGGGTTTCAAGGCCGTAGATATCACTGTCGTAAACCTGTGTGATAACGGCATTGTTACTGATCCGGTCTTCCAGCTGCTTCCTTTTTTGCCGGATAAGTTTCAGCTGTTCTTCAGGATTCCCTCCATTGATGTCTTTGGTAGAGAAATAGTAAAGCGCCATTTTGTAGTCGTCAGGTTTCAGCTCAATAATTTCCTCTTCCGGTGCATTTTCGAGATTTCGGCTAACCTCCAGATATTCATAGAAAGGGGAGCTGATCTGCATTTTAAGGATTTTGTCTTTAGTGGCATACCGGAAACATTCTCCGGGTTTGATCCTGTACAGAATCGGAGATTCGTTTTCCTTAATCACTTTAATTTCAATTTCACGCTGGATACTCATGTTCCGGTCGGCATCCGTAAAGCAATAGACATATGTTTTCTGGAAAATAACGTCCTTGAAACCTAGAAGTCCTGTTGCGAGGATCAGGATCGCTGTTACCAGCACCCAGGCATTCTTTCTGAAGAAGTTTTTCTTCGGCTTTTCCGGATCGGAAGTTGCGATCTGAGCTATAGGTTCTTTTATAATAACCGATTGATTATCAGTATTTGATTTTTGTAAATCGGTAATTTCAGGGCTTTTGTTTTCTGTTTTATAGGCGATAACCTCTTCTTTGGGAAGTTCAATGGATGCAGAAATGGTTTTTTCAAGCTCTTTAAGGTCATCATCTTCGAGTTCTTCACTGTCCTGCAGTAATTCTCCTGCAAACAGATGTTGTTTTTTAAATTCGTACCATGATTCGTAACCTGCGTAAATACTCAATAAATTGAGCATATCGATTCTGGGAAGTTTGGTAACCGGTGAATTTTTAAAATAAGTATAAAAAGATTTTTCGCTGATGTTTCCTTTTGCCTTTTTTCTAAGATCTTCCTGGAAATATATGATATCGATGCCCTTCCATTTCGAAATATCGTCATAGGAAGGAGTGTGTTCTTTCAAATATTGAGCCTGTACATCCTTTTTCAGTTGCTCAAAATGTAATAAATCTAAATCCGTCAATGTATTTTGAAGTAATTAAATTATTGATTATCAGTTATGTTTAATTGTAAAACGATTTTACAAAGGTATTACAATTATTTTTCATAAACAAATTTTCTATCTGCTCTACCTTTGTCTTGTTCAAATAACAGAACAGAGAAAAGATTTTATAAAACAATATTAACAAAATTAAATTTAATTTATTATGAAAAAGTCATTATTCGTAGCTGCTATCGCTGCAATCTCTCTAGTAGCTTGTAAAAAAGGTGAAACTACTTCTACAGAAGCTTCTAAAGATTCAGTAGCTGCTACTGCTGATTCTGCTACTGCTGCTATCGATTCTACAGCTAACGCTACTGTAGATTCAGTAAAAGCTAACGCTGATGCTGCTAAAGATTCAGTTAAAGCTGATGCTAAAGTAGCTAAAGAAGAAATCAAAGCTGAAGAGAAAAAAGCTGACGCTGCTAAAAAATAATTTTAGTCCAGCTAAAAATAAAAGAACCGTTCACTTTGTGAGCGGTTTTTTTATGCGTTTATTTCGGATTAATTTTTTTAGTCCTTATTTATGATTTTTTCTGCTTTAATGTCTCGTAACAGGTAATGGCCACAGCATTGCTCAGATTCAGCGAATCGATGCTTCCTGTCATGGGAATCAGCGTATTTTTTCCTTTGCCAATCCAGAAATCGCTTAATCCTGAATGTTCCGTTCCGAATAAGACTGCTGACCTCTGCTTAAAATCCCGTACAAACAGATCTTCCGCGGTTTTATCCATGATTGTCGTATAAATCTTGAATCGGTTCTGCTGAAGAAATTCCCATGTTTCCTGATTTTCTGCCTGAAAGACTTTCATCCCGAAAAGACAGCCGACACTTGAGCGGATCACATTCGGGTTATAAAAATCGGTTTTACCGTCGGCAACAATCAATGCATCAATACCGAAAGCCTCACAGCTTCTCAGGATGGCTCCAAGGTTTCCGGGTTTTTCCACACCTTCTACAATGATAACAGTGGCATCTTCTTTCGGTTTAAACGATGATAAATCGGATTCTTTAGTCTTATAGATTCCGATGATTCCCTCAGAGCTTCCGCGGTAAGCAATTTTTTCATACACTTTGTCACTTACAAGATAGATTTTGCCTTTCGGAAATTCTTGCTGGAAAATGTTTTCGCAGATGAAAAATTCCAGAGGTTCAAAACCGTATTGTTGTGCCCTTTCGTTTTCCTGCTGTCCCTCTACTACAAAAACGCCGGATTTCTTACGGAATCGGTTGTCAGTAAGGAGCTTGGTAATGTGTTTTACTTTTTCGTTTTGAAAGCTTTCTATGACCATGCTGCAAAATTAGTTAAAATTTGCAGTTAAATAAAAAACCTCAGCATTGATCTGAGGTTCTATATTCTATTCTTCTGAAGTTTCCAGGGTAATCTGCGCATTCTCCACCAGGCTTGGCGGCAGGTCTTTTTTGTTTTTAATTCCAAGGGATTTCAACTTCTGGGTTTGGAGGATAAGATTATCGTTTCCGGTAGAAAGCTGTTTATAGGCTTCGTTATAAACATTTTTAGCCTGATCCAGGTTTTTCCCCACTTTTTCAAGGTTTTCCATAAAGGTTACGAATTTATCATACAGTTTGGCACCTCTGTCGGCGATCTCCATCGAATTCCGGTTCTGGTATTCCCTTTTCCAAAGGTCGGCAATCAGTTTTAGGGAAGTTATTAAATTGCTCGGATTCAATAACAGGATTCTCCGGTCATAGGCATAATTCCAAAGATTCTGGTCGGCCTGCATGGCTGCGATATAAGCAGGTTCGCTGGGGATAAACATCATCACGAAATCCAGTGATTTCCCATAGTCATCGTAAGCTTTCTGGCTGAGCTGCGTAATATGGTTTTTGATGGAAGATAAATGCTGGTTGAGCCTTATCCGGTAGACATCCTGGTCACTTTCATCCACCAGATCCGTAAAAGCCGTAAGCGAAACTTTTGAATCGATGATCACATTTCTTTCGTCAGGATATTTTACTACGGCGTCAGGGCGCATTTTCTTGCCCGAAAATTCGGAAAAGAGGGCTTTGTTGTCTTCATCCCGGAGCTCATGTTCGAGGAAATATTCCCGGCCCTTCACTAGTCCTGATTTTTCCAGAATGCTTTCCAGGATCATTTCGCCCCAGTTTCCCTGGGTTTTGCTTTCGCCTTTCAGGGCACGGGTCAGCTTTTTGGCATCTTCGGAAATCTGCTGGTTGAGTTCGGCAAGTTCCTTTACTTTTTCGGCCAGGGAAAAACGTTCCTTGTTTTCTTTTTCATAAGCTTCATTCACCCGGTTTTTCAGATCCGTGATTTTTTCCTGGAAAGGTTCAAGAATGCTTTTTAAATTGTTCTGATTTAAAGTGGTGAATCTTTCCGTCTTTTCCTCCAGGATCTTATTGGCCAGGTTCTCAAACTGCAGTTTGGAATCTTCCTGAATCTTGGCAATTTCTTCTTTCTGGGTTTGCAGGGATTTCAGCAGGCTTTCATTAATGGCCGAAAGCTCGGAATTTTTTGCAAACAGGGATTGCTTTTCATCTAAAAGGATTTCTACCTGAGTATTCTGTCTGGCAATCAGTTCCTTTTGTTCGGAGAACTGCTTCTGAAGGGAAGTATATTCTGCTGAAATTCTCGCAAATTCATTTTTAAGATCATTGAAAAGATCCGTCTGCTGGATGGTGTATTCTTTTTCCCGCTCTATCTGCCGGGTCAGTTCCCCGATTTTGAGGCCGGCATTTTCCAGGTCAGAATTGTTTTTAATATATAAATTGTTGAGCTCGTCGTAAGAATTTCTGGATGTGGTTGATGATTTTAGGGCAAAATATATAATCACTGCTCCAATTATTCCTCCGGTTATACCTCCGATGATTAAATAAGTTATCTCCATATACCAAATTTACAAAAAGGAAAGTGTATTTGTTTTACGGGAACCCGTAATTTTTAATTCAGAAAAAAAATATTATCTGTTTGTTTAAAAATCATTTTTCGGCCTGAAAATTTTAAAAGCGATGTTTGGAAAATCAAATTGTTTTCCGTTATTTCATATATTCAAATTGTAAAATTTAATCTATGAAATTCTTAAGCATGGCTGCGATTCTCTTTTCGGCAGCGGTATCAGGACAGGACTTTGCCAATTATGCAAAATACGAAAAGCAGAACCAGGAAGTACTCGCCGGAAAAACTGTGCCTAACTCAGTCTTCATGGGAGACTCCATTACGGAAGGCTGGGTTTCAAAAGATCCGTCGTTTTTCAAAAAAAACAATTTCGTGGGCAGGGGAATCAGTGGGCAGGTCACGTCGCAAATGCTTTTAAGATTCCGGGAAGATGTTATTAAGCTGAAGCCTAAACGTGTCGTTATTCTTGGCGGAACCAATGACATTGCGGAAAACCAGGGGCCGATTTCTCTGGACAAAGTCTTCGGAAATATCGTTTCAATGGCGGAACTGGCGAAGGCCAATAACATCAAAGTTGTTTTGTGTTCTGTTCTCCCGGCTTATGATTTCGGCTGGAGGAAAGACATGCATCCGGCAGATAAAGTAATCGCACTCAACAAAATGATTGAAGCCTATGCTAAAAAACATAATATTCCTTATGTAGATTACCATTCCCAAATGAAAGATTCACGAAACGGACTGGATAAAATCTATACCGAGGATGAAATCCATCCCACTGAAAAAGGATATGAAAAAATGGAAGGCATCCTGATGAAAAAGCTGAGTAAAATTTAATGCACACATCTTTCGGCTAAACGTTTTTCGTAGCAGCCAGAATTTCTATATTTTTCTTTACGTCACTGCTCTCGCATTTTTTTAATTCCTTTAACAAGGCGGGAGTTAGGATGTTGGGATTGATAATCTGTGAAGCGACTTTCGCAGCAGCATAATCCACAATCCCGATAACGGATTCTTTCAGCAGGCTAGGGGTGTTGGAAGCCATCACGGCGGTTGCCCATGAAGTTTCCCTAGCTTTGGAAATGGCAAAATCAAGAATGGCATTGTCTTTTCCGTTGGAGATTTTATCAATTAAGTCTACCGGATAACAGATCTGGTTCAGTGAGTCCTGGACTTTCTGGTTGATGGAGGCAATAACGTTGTTGATGTTTTCAAAATCTTTTTTCAGGGGAGCGATCTTCCGGTTGGGCATGATGGAGGCTGCGGAAATCCCCAGATCAAGATTGATATGGGCATTCATTCCCAGAAAAATATGCTGAAGGATCAGCAGGTTTTTGTTTTTTGCAGCTTCAAAGGCGATATACCAGGAATTGGTGCATCTTTTCCCTTTTGAATAGGCCTCAAACGCTTCAAGGTAGCGCGTGGCAAAAGCAATGTCCAGCAGGGTCATCCTTGGATTGTCTTCAAACTTTTTCTGCTGAATCCCTTTGAGTACCTGTGCCGTCATGATCCGGTAGGTGCAGGCAAAATAGCCTGCCGGACTCTGCCTTTCCTTAGCCCAGGCAATAATCTCGTCTAATTTTTTAAGAACTTCTTCGATGGTTTTCATGATGATTTAATTTCTATCAATATAAGGAAAAACTTGCTGTAAATGTTGGGATAAACTACAGATAAAGAAAAGTGAGCCGGACGACTCACTTTTTATCTTTAATTAAGGCTGAGTTATGGTGGGAACTCCAATTTCCGGTGACGGGCAGATTCCTGTATTGATCATGCATGTTCCTCCCATGCAGGCATAATTGGTCATTGAGGAACTGCCGTCAGAACATACGATTAATGCCTCTCCATAACGGGCACATTCTCTGTCGGAATAACATTCTAAAGCAGGATGCAAAGTTCCTCCAAAGACATTTTTAAGATCTTCTCTTGAAAGTTTAATAACGTTCGGATTTTTCATAGGAATACATTTTTATGAGTTGGTTTATTGTTTTTACTTATGAGGTGATGTTTGAATGAATACCTAAGATAGTAAAATAATCATGAAATGAATCCATCTTATTGATTTTCTTTCTTCTACAGCCGATGGATTGTTGGAAACGGATATTATTTTTTGTATTGAAATAAAATGTATATTTAAATCTCCAACAATGGAATTAAATAGAGGAATCCGAAAAGCTTAAAGAGTAGGAAAATCAAAACCAAAACAATTATTATGAAAAATTTAAAATCATTAAACAGAAAAGAATTAAAAAATGTCTTAGGAGGAGCAACGTTAGCTTGTGAAGCGCCGACAGATGGAGGCTGTACGAAGCCTGGATATATTTTCTGCAGCAACCCGTACTGCTGTTATCCGCCAAACAAACCGTTTATTTGTCTTGATTAATCGTAAATGATAACAGGCTGCCTCAAATAGAGACAGCCTGTTTTATTTTTAGCCGTTATTTACCGCTATTGATGCTTATACCAGAAGTTACCGGTTTTCCCGGGGCGCCGTTTTTTCTTCTTACGGTTATGCGCGATGTCATTACGCTACAGATGGTAAGCAGGCACCATATTTCTTCATAATTTATTCTTTAATCCTTAAAAACTCTTTCGCCAGTTCAATCATCTTCGGATCCCCGGTGTATTTTCCGTGCTCGTCGGAAAGTTTTACAGTAGGGATAAGTTCTTTGTTCGGAGCCTGAACGCCGATTAGTTTCATTACAATATTCATCGGTTTTAAGCCTACATCATTTGTAAGGTTAGTGCCAATGCCGAAAGAAATCCCGATTTTACCCCTACAGTAATTGGTAATTTCTTCCACTTTTTCAAGATTTAAACCATCTGAAAAAATAATGTATTTGAATAACGGATTGATACCGTGTCTTTCATAGTGGGCAATGGTCTTATCCGCAAATTCCAGGGGATCGCCGCTGTCGTGGCGGACGCCATCGAAAAGTTTGGCAAATTTTTTATCGAACTGCTGAAAGAAAACATCGGTGGTGTAGGTATCGGAAAGGGCAACTCCAAGATCACCGCGATACACATCTACCCAGTGTTCCAGGGCCAGTTCATTGGCCATTTTGAAACCGTATTCCGCTGCATGGAACATGAACCATTCGTGGGCATGGGTCCCGATTGGCTTTACTCCATATTTCATGGCGAAATGTACGTTTGAGGTCCCGATAAAAGTGGAATCTTTTTTCTGAGTCAGTGCTTCCATAACCAGGTTCTGAACTTTATGCGAGTGTCTTCTCCGGGTGCCGAACTCTGCAAAGTTGACGCCCAGTTTTGCCAGGGCATCCGCTTTCTCCAGGGTTTTGCTCATGACAACTTCGTTGGAATCTCTTTCCAAATGGTTCATTTTGTAATGCAGTTCGCTAATAAGTGCCAGCAAAGGGACTTCCCAGAGGATGGTGCGGTACCACAGCCCTTCTACCATTACAGAAAGCTCGCTGCCTTCCTGGTGGATCTTCACTTCGGACGGGTCATAATGGTAGCCTTCCAGGAAATCCAGATAAGGAAGATCAATGTATGGGCAGGTCCTGGCCATAAATCTCTTTTCTTCTTTCGTGAGTTTGAGTTCTGCCATTTTGTTGACGGCTTCCCGCAGAGCAGCATCAAATCCTTCCGGAAACTGGTGTTTCCCCCTGTTGATGAATTCGTATTTTACAACGGAATTTGGGAATAATTTCACCACGGCATTCTGCATGGTTATTTTATAGAAATCGTTATCCAGAATGGAGTTCAGACGTACGTTATGCATAATTGTGTAATTTATACGCAAATTTAATAATTAAAAATAAAATCACCTAAATGTAAGGTGATTTTTTTGATTTTTCGTGATAAAATTTTAGGTTTACTTCCCAAGGTAAGAGTTGTACATCCATACTTCTTTCTCCTGTTCGGTAATGTAATCGCTCATCTGGGAGTTGGTTCCTTCATCTCCTGCCTGATCGGTAATGTCAAGCAGTTCTCTCTGAAGGTCGATGACCACTTTAAAGGAATTCAGGATGTTTTCAACACTTTTGGTACCGTCGCTCACTTCCTGGCTTTCCTTTATAGTAGCAACTTTCAGATAATCGGAATAGTTGTGTGCCGGTGTTGCACCCAGGGTAAGGATTCTTTCTGCAATTTCGTCGATTTTAAGAACCAGGCTGTTATATAATTCTTCAAACTTCGGATGAAGGGTAAAGAATTGGTCTCCTTTAATATTCCAGTGAGAACCTCTGGTGTTCTGATAGAATACGGAGTAGTTAGCTAAAAGAACATTTAATTTTTCTGCGATTTTTGTACAGTCGTCTTCCTGAAGACCGATAATGTTGGCATTTTTCATATGAGTAAGCAGTTTATTATTTTCTAAAAGCAAAATTAAGTAAATATTGTGCCGAAAACATGGTTGGGTGATTGATGATACTTATCTTTGAGATTTTTAGAATGAATGTAAATATGGGATCTTCGTCGGTTACAAATTCAAAAAGTCTCTGGATTTCATCTGCTGTATTTTTTGCAGTCTGCATCATATATTATATGTTGTCAATCCCAAAGACAGACGGACATTATATATATCCTATTGATGATGCTTACATCCATCTGGCAATGGCTAAAAATTTTGCATTTTATGAGGTTTGGGGTGTTACGAAGTATAAATTTTCTTCAACTTCTTCTTCACCTCTGTTTACGGTATTATTAAGTTTATTAATTAAAATTTTCGGAAATAATGACCAGATTCCGCTGTATGTGAATCTTATTTTCGGAGCAGGGACCATTTATATTCTGAACCTTTATTTCATAAGGGTATTTACCAAGATTAAAGCAATAGTCCTTTCTGTGCTTTTTACTTTGTTCATTTCGGTGCTGCATCTTCAGGTTTTATCCGGAATGGAGCATGTGGTGCATGTTTTTTTATTTGTTTTGAATATTTTCTGTCTTACCCGGCCGGAAAATAGACAGGCTGTTTTCGGATTTTATCTTTCTTTAATATTGATGGGTCTTGTCCGTTTCGAGAGCATGTTTTATTTTGCCATGCTGGCTTTTGTTTTTATGGTGCTTAAAAAATGGAGAAAGGCGGCTTTTATTTTGCTGGCCGGTTTTATTCCAATTGCTGTTTTCTGTTGCATCAATTATCAGCATGACGGATATTTCTTTCCTAATTCTGTAGTGGTGAAAGGGACGAAACTTGCATTTGACAACCGTCTTCCGCATCAGCTGAAACAGATTTTCCTGGATAATTTCCTTTTAAATATAAGCTTCTATAAAATCGGGTTTTTCCCCGTACTGATCTGCCTGGTTTTCATAGTAAGGGATTTTAAGAGTAAGAATTTTCAAAGCGCCGTTCAGGATCATTTTCTTCTGATCGTTATTTCCCTTGTTATGATCTGCCATTCAATGTTTGCGGATCTGAAGGGTTTGTTTCGCTATGAAGCCTATTTGCTGACCGGTTTTTCCATGGCTGTCATTCCCAGGGCCAAGGGTTTTATTGAGGATTTCGGCTATTATTTCAAAAAAGAAAAAACGGTCTCCGTTCTTATTATTATGAATGTCGTCCTGTTGTCTTATAAATGTTTCAGTGCACATCTTATGTTGTCTGAGGGCGGGAAAAATATTTACGAACAGCAGATCCAGTCGGCTAAATTCCTGCAGGCCTATTATAATGAATCAAAGGTGGTAGTCAATGACATTGGTGCAATTACATACTTTACGGATATTCATCTTCTGGATACGGCAGGGCTTGCATCTACAGAGACCATTCCGTTCAACGAAAATAAAAGGCGGCCCGACCCTGCATTCGAGCGTTTTCTCACCCAATACACCCTGGCTAACAAATATGATCTTGCCATTATATATGATGTATGGTTTACGGTTTATATTCCCAAAAACTGGAAAAAGGCAGCCGTATTAAAAATAAAAAATCCGGTTACAGTAGCCGAGGATGAGGTATCTGTCTATTCGGTCAATCCTTCTGACGAAGCTGAACTTAAACAGAATATCAGAAAATTCAGATGGAACAAAAACGTTCGCGTAACCCTTGTTGATTAAACCGTAAGTGGCTGTTAATTAATTTTTAAATAAAAATATTATTTCTATATAACTGCTTGTTAATTAAAAAAATATTACTATTTTTGCACCCTAAAATAAAAAGCAATTAAATGCCTACTATTCAACAATTAGTAAGAAAAGGAAGAGCCACGCTTGCCAAGAAGAGCAAATCGGCTGCCCTTGATTCTTGTCCACAAAGACGTGGTGTATGTACGAGAGTATATACTACTACACCGAAGAAACCGAACTCTGCACTAAGAAAAGTTGCAAGGGTAAGACTTTCTAACGGTAAAGAAGTTAACGCCTACATCCCGGGCGAAGGACATAATCTTCAGGAGCACTCGATAGTATTGGTAAGAGGCGGAAGGGTGAAAGACCTACCGGGAGTACGTTACCACATCGTAAGAGGTGCATTAGACACTGCAGGTGTAAATGGAAGAACACAGAGAAGATCTAAGTATGGAGCGAAGAGACCTAAACCAGGTCAGGCACCAGCTGCACCAGCAAAAGGAAAGAAAAAATAATCATTAAATAAGGTACAGAAACAATGAGAAAGACAAAAGCGAAAAAAAGACCGTTGTTACCAGATCCGAAATTTAATGATCAATTGGTAACAAGATTCGTAAACAACCTAATGCTTGACGGTAAAAAGTCAATCGCATTCAAAATTTTCTATGATGCATTGGATATCGTAGAAACTAAAAAAGGAGATAACGAGAAGACAGCCCTTGAAATCTGGAAAGATGCACTTACTAATGTAATGCCTCACGTAGAAGTACGTTCCAGAAGAGTAGGTGGAGCTAACTTCCAGATCCCAATGCCGATCAGAGCAGATAGAAAAATTTCTATGGCAATGAAATGGTTAATCAAATATTCTAAAGCTAGAAATGATAAGTCTATGGCTTTGAAATTGGCTAATGAAGTGGTAGCTGCTTCAAGAGAAGAAGGAGCTGCTTTCAAAAAGAAATCTGATACTCACAAAATGGCGGAAGCGAACAAAGCTTTCTCACACTTCAAATTCTAATCTGAAATGGGAAGAGATCTTAAATTTACAAGAAATATTGGTATTGCTGCTCACATCGATGCAGGTAAAACTACCACTACAGAAAGGATTTTATTCTATACAGGTGTAAACCACAAAATTGGAGAGGTTCACGATGGTGCTTCTACAATGGACTGGATGGAGCAGGAAGCAGAAAGAGGGATTACCATTACTTCTGCGGCCACTACTTGTTCTTGGAACTTTCCAACAGATCAAGGTAAGAAATTACCTGAAACAATGCCTTACCACTTCAACATCATCGATACCCCGGGACACGTTGACTTCACTGTAGAAGTAAACCGATCTTTAAGAGTATTGGACGGATTGGTATTCCTTTTCTCTGCCGTAGACGGTGTAGAGCCTCAGTCTGAAACAAACTGGAGACTTGCAGACAACTACAAAGTGGCAAGAATGGGATTCGTAAACAAAATGGACAGACAGGGTGCTGACTTCTTGAACGTTGTAAAACAAGTAAAAGAAATGTTAGGTTCCAACGCTGTTCCAATCGTTTTACCAATCGGTGCTGAAGAAGACTTCAAAGGAGTTGTAGACTTAATCAAAAACAGAGCGATCATCTGGGATGAAGCAGGACAAGGTGCTACTTATGAAGTAGTTCCGATTCCTGAAGACATGAAAGATGAAGTTCTTGAATATAGAGAGAAATTGGTAGAAGCAGTTGCTGATTACGATGAAACTTTGATGGAGAAATTCTTCGAAGATCCGGATTCAATTTCTGAAGAGGAAATCAACGAAGCGCTTAGAAAAGCTACGATCGATCTTTCTATCATTCCTATGACTTGTGGATCTTCTTTCAAAAACAAAGGGGTACAGTTCATGCTTGATGCTGTTTGTAAATATCTTCCTTCTCCATTGGATAAGGACAATATCAAAGGAACAGACCCAAGAACTGACGCTGATATCGAAAGAAAACCATCTGTTCAGGATCCTTTCGCTGCATTGGCTTTCAAAATTGCTACTGACCCATTCGTAGGTAGACTGGCATTCTTCAGAGCTTATTCAGGAAGACTGGATGCTGGTTCTTATGTATTGAATACAAGATCCGGTAACAAAGAAAGAATCTCAAGAATCTATCAGATGCACGCGAACAAGCAAAATCCGGTTGAGTATATCGAAGCTGGAGATATTGGTGCTGCTGTAGGATTTAAAGATATTAAAACAGGAGATACCTTATCTGACGAAAAGAACCCGATCGTTCTTGAATCGATGATCTTCCCGGATCCGGTAATCGGTATCGCTGTTGAGCCTAAAACGAAAGCTGACCAGGATAAAATGGGTAACGCTTTGGCTAAATTAGCTGAAGAGGATCCTACTTTCCAGGTTAAAACTGACGAGGCTTCAGGACAAACCATCATCTCCGGTATGGGTGAGCTTCATTTGGATATCATCGTAGACCGTATGAGAAGAGAGTTCAAAGTGGAAGTTAACCAGGGGCAGCCGCAGGTAGAGTACAAAGAGGCTCTTACGCAGAAAGCTAACCACAGAGAGGTTTACAAGAAGCAGTCCGGAGGTAGAGGTAAATTCGCCGATATTGTATTCGAAATCGGTCCTGCAGATGAAGGTAAGACAGGTCTTGAGTTCATCAACGAAATCAAAGGGGGTAACATTCCTAGAGAATTTATTCCTGCTGTTGAAAAAGGATTCAAAGAATCAATGAAGAACGGTCCTTTGGCTGGTTTCGAAGTTGAGGCAATGAAAATTGTTCTTAAGGACGGATCTTTCCACGCGGTTGACTCCGATCAGCTATCTTTCGAATTAGCTGCTAAGATGGGATTCAAAGATGCGGGTAGAGCTGCGAAAGCAGTTATCATGGAGCCGATCATGAAGCTTGAAGTAGTAACTCCGGAAGAATACATGGGGGACATCGTAGGTGACCTTAACAGAAGAAGAGGTACGGTAAACGGTATGGACGACAGAAACAACGCTAAAGTAATCAAAGCTTTCGTTCCACTTTCTGAAATGTTCGGTTATGTAACTTCTCTTAGAACTTTATCTTCAGGTAGAGCAACATCTTCTATGGAATTCGAGAAATACGAAGCTGCTCCTAGTAACGTTGCTGAAGAAGTAATCGCTAAGGCTAAAGGTTAATATTAAATTAGATTAAAATGTCACAAAGAATCAGAATAAAACTTAAATCTTACGATTACAACTTGGTAGATAAATCTGCAGAGAAAATCGTAAAAACGGTAAAGGCTACCGGTGCTGTGGTAAACGGACCGATCCCATTGCCAACAAACAAGAGAATCTTCACAGTGTTGAGATCTCCGCACGTAAACAAGAAAGCAAGAGAGCAGTTCCAGTTATCAGCTCACAAGAGACTGATGGATATCTATTCTTCTTCTTCTAAAACAGTTGATGCTCTAATGAAATTAGAACTTCCTTCTGGAGTAGACGTAGAAATCAAAGTGTGATAATTAACATACTTTGTATGATTATAAAAAAATCCGTTCCTGCAAAGGAGCGGATTTTTGTTTTTATTCATCATCATAATTTTGCGACGAGGGCTCATTTTTATATGTATATTCGTAAAAATTATTACGATGAAAACTCTCCTGTTCGGTATTCTCCTGTTTGGCATTTCGTCAAAAGCACAAACCCACCGTTTTATTTATGACCTGGTCTACCGGCCGGATTCCACTTCGGCAGAGGTGCGAAAAGCCAACTATTACCTGGATATCAATCCGGAAGAAACCTTTTATTATGAACGGTCCTATTTCGTAAGTGATTCTATTGAGCAAACTTCGGGAATGAGGACTTTTATCGGAAAGCCCAGTGATTTTTTAAGCAAAAACCGTAAAAACAGACAGTACGTTTTGTACAGCTTTCAGAGCTTTGATATCTATAAGCTTAAAGATGCTCCTGCGATGATATGGAATATTGAAAAAGAAACCAAAATATCTTCTTCGTTAAAACTTCAGAAGGCAACCACCCGATACGGAGGACGTAACTGGACGGCCTGGTTTTCCAGGGATTTTCCTTTTCAGGAAGGCCCATATAAATTCTACGGACTGCCCGGAATGATCGTGGAAATTTATGATGATAAGGAGAATTATCATTTTACCCTCAACAAATCACAGAATTTTTCCGATACCCAGTTTATCGAGATGTATAAAAATGCGAAAAACAGGGGTGTAGAAATCCCATATTCAAGATATCAGACGATGCTTTTAAGCTATTATCAGGATCCTCTTAAATTCATAAACAGCGGTCAGACCGAAATTAATGAAAACAATAAACTGGGACTCGACGATGGCCGGGCAATTTACAAGCCCGAAGATCTTCGGATGTATGGCATTGAAGAGCAGCAGCGGATCAAAAAATACAATAATCCCATTGAGCTTGATAAGGCGGTGCGCTATCCCGAAATAAAAAAATAATTAGTTTCATTATAATGATCTACTCCATGAATTAAAGGTACGTTAAAAAGTAATGAACTCATTTAAACTTTTTACTTTTCTTGAGTCCAATCACAATAAAGGCGATGTAATTTAAAGCTTTCCAACTGATTACAGTTGTATCATATCTGTTCAGCAGTGATCTGAAACTGTCCAGCCAGG
>CAJYXJ010000063.1 GCA_913778085.1 uncultured Chryseobacterium sp. | reverse complement strand
CTGATTTTGGTTATAATACTTGAAATTCATATATAAATACCTGATTGTCAGATGTAAATATACAAAAATCTAAAATAATAACCAAGAATAATCCGCCTCAGTTGTGAGACGGATTCTTTAGTTATTTAGTCTTCGATCGTAAAATCTACTTCGGCATCAAGTTTCGGATATTTGTTCGGACAGATAAATATCTTTCCCGTACAATCGATTTCCTTCCAGCCTTTTTTATGCTTCACATCTCCCACTTCAACCACGAAAGGAACAAAAGAAATTTCATCTTTACCTTCTTCAAAAATTTCCCGGTACTGAACTGCTACATCCAGAATACATTCGTGCTCGGTATTAAGTTTTACATTCCGGTAAATAATATCGTAGTGTGTTTCCCTGTTTTCAGGAATCTCCAGATAGGCTTCCCAGCCCGTCGTTGCAGAATTCAATTCGGCAATGCTTTTCAGGGCATAATATAAAGCTATTGTATAATATCTACGGGTTCCCTTTCTGGTGTAGTCTTCTGCAAAATGACCACCTTCAAATAATATAGTGGGCATTCCGGCTTTGATAAAGTTATCGCCTGTAGATGTGGGATAAAATTCATCGGAATACCGGCCGATCTGGTTTGGGATTAATTGTTTTAAATGATGATAGATGTTCGCAATTACAGCCATGCATTTCTTGCGGTTCTCAGTTACTGTCCTTTCCACATTTTCGGAAGGTGCAAGAAAAGACAGTGTAGCCGGATGAATCCCGTCTGTTGTAAAAATAGTTCTCTGCTCGTGAAGATTCAGGGCATACTCATATTTTCTGGAAGCTGCTGCATCTTTAAGAAATTTAATCTCGGTACTGGCTTCGTTATGGAAATCACGGTTGAGATCAATCTCGGCGGCATTCAGCCGGGTCCATTTTTCAGAACCGTCGGGATTCAGCATAAAAATAAAATCGAGCGTGATCTCACCGAATAAATCTTCTTTCAATCCCGGGGCTTTATCAAGTGTGGCTAAAAGGTCAAGCATTGCATGAGTAGCGTTTGATTCATTGCCATGCATCTGAGACCATGCGAGAACATTAATGTCGCCCGTACCTACAGTCATTTTATAAATAGGTTTTCCTAAGTAGGACTTTCCGATCTGCTGAATAGAATCGCTGAGATTTCTGTGTAGGTAAGAAAATAATTTTTCAGGGGAAATATACCGGTGAGGAAAATTTGCATTAGGCGAATAGATCTGTTCAAAATTCATTGTGGAATAATTTACAATAGTCAAAATTAAATAAATTCTTTAATAAATCCATAATTTACATTTGTAATAAAATTAAACAATGTAGACTGCCAAAATGTCTGTTTATAAAAATGTGGATTGAAAATAATTCAGTGACATGATATTAAATTACTGAAATTCAACTATATATGGAATTTATATAAATGGGTGAATGAATGTTACTTTAAGTCTGTAAATAGCTTATTACAATAAATTATCAAGAATTTATTCAAACAATAATATTGTGGAAAACTGTCTGAATAATATTGTATACAAATGTAAATAGTAAAAAATAATATTTAATTTTACTTCAGCTTATACCGATTTTATGAAGTTTAAAAATGTAAAAGCTGCTTATTTGTATATATAGACTTGTTGTTTGTATAAATTATACAAAAAGAAGTCCAAACGATTTTCAAAAGCCATCTGAAACTTATTTTTACAATCGTAAATCGCCTATATAAGCGTTATAAGAAGGTTTATTTATCTCTTCTATCACAATTATATTACAGTTCCGAACCCATCACTGAAACCGCAGCAAAATTACCGGAATTCTGAAGATTTGGATGTTTATTCGTAAAAAACTTATCAATAACTTATCTACGATCTTTCCGTTTCAACTGCTGAATTTTGAAATCTATTGTTGATAAACTTATGTAAATTATTAAACAAGAAGTTTAAATATTAAATAAATACCTGATATTTAGACTTTTACTTAGTTTACAAATGTATCTATTAATCATTTACATTTGTATACCACGCCGATTTGCATTTGTAACATTATTTGTTTACATTTGTAACATCATATTAATTTGCATTATGAGTTTAAATGAGAGAATTTCAAAGGTGATAGAGTATTCCAGACTTACTCCTTCAGAGTTTGCAGATGAGATCGACGTTCAGCGGTCTTCGATTTCGCATATTACTTCCGGCAGAAATAAGCCGTCTCTTGAGTTTATCATAAAAATAAAATCGCGTTTCCCGGAGATCCTTTGGGACTGGCTCGTTACCGGCGAAGGCGAAATGCTAAAGTCTGATCTGCCGGAAGAAAAAACAGCAATTGCAGAACCTGATAAAAATACCGAAGCGGATAAACCGAAACCGACTTCTCTCCCCGACCTTTTTACAATGATGAATAAGGATGAACATTTCGGAGCTGAAGAACCGGTAATCCGGGATACCGAAACAGACCCGCGAGAATCGGATATACCGTATCAGAGTGCAGCTCAGGAAAAAATAACGGATTCTCAGCCATTAAGTAAACCCAATGATCAGATCGTAAATCAAGTTATTGAAAATCAGCAAAGTAAAATAAAACGTATCGTTATTTTCTATGACAACGGAAAATTCGAGAGTTTTGAGCCATAAAAATACCTGATCATTAAAATATGATCAGGTCAAAAATATTTGAAGAAGAAAACTACAGCTTATGCTTTAAGTTTGTATGGTAGCCAACGGAGATGCTAATTTAAAGTTACCTGACAACATCCGTTTGATGATTTTATTTTATCATTATTTATCAAATATAAATATTTAAAATTAATTTTACAACAAAAAGTTTAATTTTATAACATATTGGTAAAATAAACCTCTTATCTATGGATAATTGTCAATTATATGTGATTTATAACGATCATGCAACCGAAGTACTCTCATCTTATCATAGATATTTCAGCTTATCAATAAAAATGTCTGATCATAAATGGTCAGGCAAACTTATCTTGTGATCAGCAGATTATTCCTTTATCAGCTGAATGACTTTTTTAGGTTCATTGCTTTTTACCATAATAATATATTTCCCTTTTATAAGATCGGCAACATGATATTCTTCTGAACTTTCAAAGGTCTTTATTATTTTTCCCGACATATCCATCACCTGAACTTCTGTAATTTTAATATTTTCGGGATTATTTATTCTGAATACATCTTTTACAGGATTAGGATAAATCTGCATACGATTGTCATACTGCATAACTTCATGGGTTCCCAGACCAGAAGTGGTGAATGTTATGATGAAAGGCATATCCATCGGATAATCTGGTGCTGAGGAAGGGTTTCCGTCATCAATCAGGGAAACCCAGCTTCCGGCGACGGCATCCTGCTGTTTGGAATTCCATCCCGGCAGACCTCTGGTTCCGGCAATGGTAACCGGAGGCAGAAATCCCGCATTGGCAAGCGTTACATTCTGGAGCTGATATTTTATCCAGTAAGTACCGGCTGTGAGGGATACCGGTGTAGATGCCGTAACTTTCCAGATTCTCCGGGTTGTTCCTACTGCAGATCCGGGAGAAGGGACCTGGCTGTTGAAAATGCGGTACATATTCGCATCCACACTGGAAGCAAACCTATTGGTGGTATCATTTCCAAAGACACTGACCGCTCCACTGACGGAAGGATCTGAACTGAAAATATTGACTCTTACGGTATTGAATGGAGAGGTTGTCCCGGTATATCCGGTCTGGTAAGCGAAAAAATCAATGGCTGTGATATTCCATGACTGCCCGGCAGGAATGGTAAAATCATCAGCCAGAAAATAACTTGCAGTGGCCGAACTTGATGTTCCGGCATAGCCTGCATTGGTGTTGGATTCCGTAGTATTTCCTGTATTATTCTGAGCTTCAGACCATGTATATCCGGCTGGTGCCGCTGTACCACTCTTGCTGGTGGATCCCGTACTTAAACCTCCGTTATTGTAGGTTTGTGCAGATATAAAACTTGCTATCATCAAAATAGCAAAGGATAAAGATTTTTTCATGGGTAAATTTTTAGTTATTAAACCAAATTTAGTAAAATATAATCAATTAACAAAAATTAACTAAAAAATATTAACTAAAATATTCATTTGTTATATATAATACACCATTGCTTTTATTCAATTATAATAAAAGAAAAAGCCTTACTTCAGCTAAGTAAGGCTTTTTAGATCAATAGACATTGAATTTTATCTGCTGCTTTTTCTGCGTTTCAGTTCTTTTTCGATTAGTCCCAGTTCACGGCCGGTCTGTCCGGCAACAGAAGTATTTTCCTGTGCCCTTCGTGTAAGGTAGGGGACCACATCTTTTACCGGGCCGTAAGGAAGGTATTTTGCCGCATTATAGCCTTTATCCGAAAGGTAAAATGTAATATTGTCACTCATCCCGTAAAGCTGCCCGAAATAGATATGGGAATTGCCGTTTTCAAGATCTTTGGCTTTCATTTTATCCATTACCAATTCGGAAGAAATTTCATTATGGGTCCCGAAGAATGAGGAAACCCGATCCAGGTTATTCATTACAAAATCGATCCCTGCATTATAATTTCTGTCGGATGCTTCTTTATTGGGCTGGATCGGATCCGGATAGCCTTTTTCTGCTGCCCGCGCTCTTTCCTTTTCCATATATGCACCACGAACAATCTTATAGCCGATGAAATATCCTTTTTCTTTTGCTCTCTGCAGGTTGGCTTCCATATATTCGAGTCTCCCGGTCCTGTACATCTGGATGGTATTCCAGACGATCGGCTTTTCCCGGTTGTACTTCTCCATCATCTCTTCGCAAAGGTGATCTGCGGCATCCTGCATCCAGGTTTCTTCAGCATCTACCATTACTTTTTTATCGTTTTTATGGCATAGGCTGCACACCTCATCGAATCTCTTCACCACTCTTGCCCATTCTTCTTTCTGGCTGGATGTCAGTTCAACATTTTTACCGACCGCCTCATACAAATCAATTCTTCCGAAAGCAGTTGGTTTAAATACAATAAAGGGAATCGCCGGATTGCCTACGGAAAACTTTACGATATCTTTGATCTCTTTGCAAACGGCATCAAAGGTCGTCTCATCTTCTTTACCTTCAATAGAGTAATCAAAGATACTTCCCACTCCTCTTCTGAAAAGCTGTTTTACCACTTTCATGCTTTCTTCGCGGGTCTCTCCGCCGCAGAACTGTTCAAACAGGGTTTTTTTTACAATTCCGGTAACGAATGGGAAATTATTGTGAACGGTAAAGTTGAGTACGGAAGTACCGACTTTTGTAAGGGAAGGCTGCTCGATCATCTTGAACATCCAATACGCTTTTCTTAACTGTGCATCAGATTTGTCTGCAAATGCGACTTTGGTATCGTTAAAAATGGGCATTACTTGTATATAATTTAGGTTCTGCAAAGGTAATAAAAGGATAAGGTATTAGGAAGAAATTTTTCTACAATTTACCTTCCAGTCCGTTCAGAAGCATAGCAACGATTCCTGCGAAAACCCAGATCCTTAAAATATTGAGGGTAATAAAATTACTCCTCCGAGTATGGTTCAGCACAAGATACACACAAATGATAAAGACGAACAGGCCGGCTGTAAAATAGTAAGCCATAAATCCTGAAATTCCTGTCCTCAGGATCAGCTTCATCGACACGGCCATGGTAACGATAAGCAGTGAAACAAGAATGATCTTTGTTTTTTTACTTCTGAAATAATTGGGAATCGTAGTATATCCGAAGGCTTTATCCACGCTTTTGGTGAGGGTATCTTTTACAATATCGATACATAAGAGGATAAGGAAAAGGAAAATAGCCATCAGCAGAACTTTTTTTGAGAAAGTCTCATAATATACCATCATTCCGAAAAACGGATACAGGGTAAGGCTGACAAAAGTGATGTTATTGATGATAAGCATCCGGCTTAACTTGTGGCTGTAAAACCACATGAAAAACTGATAGATAACGAAAAACAGGAAAACCCTATGAGAGATCATACCTGCAACACCCAACGAAATAATGCTTAGAAAAAGATAAACATAGAGAAAATATTTCTGTTTTATAAAGCTTTGCAGCCTGGTACGGAACGGTTTTACAACATGGTCTTTTTCAAAATCATAAAACTGGTTGATGATTCCTCCAGCCAGAATGGTAAGTACCGTACAGAAAATAATGCCATGTACTTTAAAATCGAATACGAATTTCCTGAAATTTTCGTCTTGGTTAAAAAGGAAAAATGTGGAAACATACAGAGCAAGGGTAAGGAGAAGGGCAACAAAAAAGCGAGCTCCCAAAAGAAAGCCCACAAATTGTGAAAATCTGTAAAATAAAGATTTTGGAATATTGGATTTCTGTTGGAAGGTTTCTTTTTCAGAATTCATTCACAACATTTTTTAGAATCTGTAAATCACTTCTTTATGGAAACCGTCAAGCATTTTTTCCGCTTTATCGTAATCTTTGGTGAAACCTAAAATATAACCTCCGCCGCCGCTTCCGCACAGTTTTAAGTAATAGGCATTCGAGTCAAGTCCTTTTTTCCAGACGTTGAATAAACTCTCCGGAATCATTGGCCGGAAATGTTCATAAGCCCAATAGGAAAGTTTTTTCAGGTTTCTGAAAAACGGATTCATATCTTTTTTAAGAAAGGCTTCGATGCAGGCATTGTTGTAACGGATAAACTCTTCTTTAAGCGTTTTACGGAATCCTTCGGTTTTCATTTTTTCAAAGAAAATCTGAACCATCGGCCCGGTTTCACCGGTTATCCCCGAATCAATAAGGAAGATCGCTCCTTTTCCGGCCTCGCTGGCAGGAATGGCTACCCTATCTACGCTTTCTTTGCTTTCGATAAGGATCGGCAAGTTCATGTAACAGATCAGTGGGTCTATTCCGGAACTTTTTCCGTGGAAATAACTTTCCATCAATCCAAATACTTTTCGCAGATTTTTAAGCTCATCTTTGGAAATGCTTTCGGGATCGTGTTTTGAAATCGAATATCTCTCGAAAATGGCGGCCACAAGAGCACCGGAACTTCCTACGCCGTATCCCTGCGGAATATTGCTGTCGAAAAACAACCCTGCTGCAATCTCTTCTTGAAACTTTGATACGTTAAGTTCAAATGTTTCAGGAAGCTCCAAATTCTGCAGGTATTCTGCATATTTTGTCAGATGCTGATTGGATTTTTTTTCAAATTCCGAATCCAGTGATGAGAACTTGAGGGTACCTTTATAAAAACTATAAGGTAACGTCAAACCCTGGGAATCTTCAATGATTCCGTATTCTCCGAACAAAAGGATTTTTGCGTAAAATAATGGGTTTGTCATTTATGTAAAATAAATTTTTTGCAAATTTAAAACTATTCTGCTGAATATAAGCAAATCCCGAGCCGAATTCTAACAAATTTTAACAGCGAAAACAATTTAAAATTTTAATAAAATCGCAAATGCCTGATTTCTATTATAAAGTTAATAAAAAAACCTGAAAAAATCAGGCTTTTATCATAGAATTTGTAAGGTTACTGTTTGATCAGTTTTTTGGTTATCTTCTGTTTTTCGGTCTCGATGGTTACCATGTAGTTACCGGTCTGCATAGCGGCAATATTTACCTCTACCCTGTTGTTATTTAAAGCAGATTCTGATTTTACCAATCTTCCCGCTTCATCATAAATTCTGAATGATTTCAAGTTTTCTTTTGAAAAGATCGTGATGCTGTTTTTTGCCGGATTCGGGTAAATATTCACCGTATTATCTTTGGTGTTTACATCTTCTACGGCAAGCACCGCACAGGAGAAATTGGCTTTCCAGCCGATATCATTTTCTGCCGGATCGGAAATAAACCGTACCGTAATGGCTCCTGAAGGATGTGTTGAAGTGAACGTTCCCGGCAAAGTAGTTCCCGTTAGTCCATTTCCATTAGGGAACATCGGTGAGCTTGTAGACGGCCCGTTGTAGATGTACATAAAATCATATCCCTGTTCCAGAGCAAATTCCGTAAACCCCATCGTTAAGGTTCCCGAACTCGGATAGAATGTTTTTACGATGGTCTGGTTATCGCCATAATTTCCTGCTGTTCCTCCTGTATCGGTAAACGATGCACCACCGCACCAGTCGGCGTCGGTTAAAAAAAGCTGTGTCCTCTGGTATCCTGCCGAACAGTCGGTCCCGACCGATAAAAGGTAATAGGTGGCCGGCTGAAGGTTAGCCAGACTTAATGATGGTGTTGATGTTGTTCCGCTGCTCACAGGTGTCCCATCAAACTTGGTCAGTTTATATTTCCATGAAGTAGCTGTAGCATCCGTAAAAGTGGCATTGGCGGAAATCTGGGTTATATTGGAAACCGATAATCCTGTAACAGTGGTGGCACAGGCGGTAGTACAGTTTGTTCCCAGGCAGGCTTTGGACTCTACCGTATTACGGATCAGGGCAGCCGGCTGCGGGCCAAAACCGTTGGCGAAATTAATGCCTACGCCTGAAACAAGATGACAGTAGCTCATGATGGTTCCTTTAACCGAAGAAGAAGGAATCGGCCCGACTGGGCAGGTTCCTTCAGGATAACCGGCCTGTGTACCGCATCCGTCGATGGCGGTGGAGTTTCCGTTCCAGGCGCAGGCATGGGTATGAGGAGAACCTAAGCTGTGCCCCATCTCATGAGTCATTGCCTGAATGGTCCACGAATATACCGGAACATTATTGTATGTTTGGGAAGCTCCCGAATAAGCATGTCTGCTGTTGGTACAAAGCGAATTGACGTAAGCCACGCTTGTCGTAGAAGGCTGGTTTACCAAATGTGCGAGATCACCGTTGAATGCCTGTCTATTGGTCCTGAAGCTTGATAAGTTAGCATTCGGTGTTCCCGTATACGGATCGGGAGTCGTCCAGATATAAATTTCGTTCAGTGCAATTCTAATATCGTCATTATTGTAAAGTGTGGAAATATTATTGTGAATAGCCGTCAGCCAATTCGTTGTAGTGGTGATACTGGAACCGTTGTTGACATATGGGGTGTTACAGATTTCATAGTAAATTCTTACACAGTTCTGGGTTAAAAGTTTCCCGGTATTATTTTTTGCTGCCGGATCGAAAGAAACTTTCTGTTTATTGTTTTCTGCCAGACCATCCGCTCCACATACGAAAGGGTTAAGGCCCGTAAGCTTTGCATCGGAATAGCTTACAAAATCTTCGGTATTTTTAACTTTTCCGACCACAATATTTCCCAGCTCGGGTGTGGAAGCCACGCCTACCACATCATTATCAAAAAAACTGAATGCAACGACGGACTGGCTGTCCCCTTTTACGATTCCCTGATAATAGGCTCCCGGTGTGTAATTCACTACTTCTCCCTTGCTTGTGGTTACTTTAAACTCATTGGTAAAAATCTGATTTTTGTATAGTTCCATGATAATCTGCTTACCATCAAAAGGAAAAGAAACTTCCAGGTATTCCGGTTTTTCGTAAACCAGTTTTTTCAATTGCTTCAGATCGATATGCAAAACGGAAATATCGGTTGCCGCCCTTTTGTATTCGGCTAATTTTTCCGGATTTTTACTTACAGTGAAGAGATCATATTTTTCAAAATTCTTTTTTTGTACGTGTAATTCTGAAATCTGCTGCGCCACCCGTCTTCCGGTTTGGGAAAAGCTCCAAAGAACAAATTGCAGCATGCATAGCATTAAAAACTTTTTGGCCATTTTTACATTACATTTTAACATTCACAAAATAAGCAAAAAAATTATATTTGTTTGAAAAATTATCATATTTCTTAAATTATAAAAAACAAAACGACAACAAAAATTCTTAATTTACTTAAACCTGATAATTAGATCTAACTTAATTCTGAAATATGAACAAGCTTAAATGGATTTAAAATGGATGCTTGATGTTAGAAGTTCCTCAGGTTAAGATACCTCTGTAAGTTTTAGATATCAAATTACTTTCTTTACTTGGCTAAGGTAAACTTCTTAAAAATTCCATTCCATTCTATTGATTAAACTGCTGCAAACAAGCTAAATAACATTAAACAGAGCGTACTTAATGTACTTTCAACTCTTTTAAAGTTTTAATTGATACGTAGCAAACGTTAAAATTGAAACCATTAATTGTAAGTTAATAATAGAATCTTCCTGCATCCAGCTTCCTTCTTCAAGCTTATTCATAGGATTTCCGCTTCGCATTATTCACGGTAACTTCTGAATGGCAAAAAAAAAGACGCCGGATCGGCGTCTTGGAATTATATGATTGGGTTTAACTTTTATTCTTCTCTATTAAGTTTGTTGAGCTTTAAAAAACGGATCAAAATTAATCCGACAAAGAAAAACAATGCCATTGAGAATGCCGCAAATCTCATCCCGGAAGCGGAAGGAAGATTGATATCGATCTTCGTAAAAATATCGCGTAAGGCATCATATTTATCAATAAATAAGGCAAAAACAAAGGTTCCGACAATGATGGCAATTTTTTCCAGTACATCATAGAAGCTGAAAAATGTTGTATTTTCCATAGAGTTTTCCGGCAAAAGCTTGGAATAGGTAGACCTTGACATCGCCTGAAGACCTCCCATTACCAATCCGACTACGGCTGCTACGCCATAAAACTGATATTCGACCGTCGGATTTTCTTTATTAAGGAAAAACGCCCAGATACAGGCTACGATCCAAAGAATAATGGCAATGGTAATCACATTTTTGTTTCCTATTTTTCGGGACAGCCTGGAAAAAATAACCGCCCCGATGATCGCCTCGATCTGAATCACCAACAGCGTTCCGATGAGTTTGTCCTGGGGAAGATTGATTTCACTTTTCCCGAATAAGGTTGCCATCAGGAAAATGGTTTGCATTCCCACACTATAAAAGAAAAAGCTGGACAGGAAATATTTCAGGTTGCGATCCCTGAAAAGTCCTTTTCCTACTTTAAAGAGTTCATGGAAACTTTCTTTGGCAATATCTTTATAAAAGCTGAGATTGTCTTTTAAAACTTCAAAGAAACCACCCTGTTCCTCATGCTTTTTGAATATATTTTTATAGTTCAGCAATACCAGGTCTTTCGGAAGTTTTTCCTTTACATCACCAAATTGCGGCAAATGCTTGAAAGTATATTGGGAAAAACCAAACCACCACGCCCCCGTCAGCAGAAAACTGATTCTGGTAAACAGCAGCTGTTTCTCCGGGCTTCCTTTTCCTACCACCTGAATAAGAACCAGACAGATGATCACAAGAACTACGGAACCGATGTATCCGTACACATAACCTTTAGCCGAAAGTGCATCCTGTTTGTCGCGTGTTGCGATATCCGGCAGGAAAGAGTTGTAAAATACCAGACTTCCCCAGAACCCGACACTTGCCGTAATGCTGAAAAGCAATCCCAAAAATACATTGTGCATTCCCGTAAACATTGCCAATCCCATACAGGAAGTGGCTCCAAGGTAACAGAAAAACTGCAGAAAGGACTTTTTGTTACCTATGGTATCGGCCAGAGAAGATAAAAACGGCGATAATAAAACAACGATAAAGAAAGAGATCGTCAGGGAATATCCGTAGACCGCATCCGGCTGATATTCTTTCCCGAAGATCCTGATCATGTGCCGCACAGGAACATCGATCCAGGATTTCGTTTCTTCCACATATTCTTTCTTCTCATACGCGGTGGTGAGAATCGAATAATAAATCGGGAAAATGGTAGAGGTAATTACCAGAGAATATACCGAATTGGCCCAGTCGTAAACGGCCCATGCCTTCATGATCTTCGGATTATTCTTTATGTTTTGAGTTTGCAGATTCTCAGTTTCAGACATTTCAAATAATTATTAATAAACACAAAAATAGGAAAACGATTGTATATTCGGCGGTTTTTATTTCGTTTCGGAAAAATTTTATCGTTCCGTTAAAATTCGGGGTTTGTCGAGTGAGGATTTTAATTTTTAGGAAGCCTGAGACTGACAGTGTTTGAGATTATTGTGTTTTTTTAAATACATCAGGCACATAAGTATTTTAGGAGATGAGTGCTGAAAATATTTTAGAACACATAAGATTGAAAATGAAAGATTTTCTGCGAGGCGGTATTTATATTATTCATTTTGATTGTCACCTGATGAAAGGTTATAATGATAGGTAATTAATATTCCTGTTTCAACAGATTTCACCCGGTGCTATGCTTATTGAGTCCCTGCAGAGCTTTAAGATGAACTCTTATCATTTATCCAGCCTGCTTGTCTTCCCGTTAGGATCCAAACACAAAAATCAGCGCAAACATCTATGAAAATCTGAGCAAATCTATGGTTTGTAAAATTTCTCCCCAAACGTTCCAATCGGCTCTACATCCTAGCCCCGATTGCAGTGGAAATCCTTTTTTGCAAAAAAAGATTGCAACGGAAAGCGGGAAACAGCTCCAAAAAAATTGTTTTATTAAAAGACAAAATCCGCAAGTTCACACTTCCGGATTTTGAATCTATGATAATTAAAATTACTGCATGTTTTCGATGACCATTGCAGAAGCTCCTCCGCCTCCGTTACAGATCGCTGCTGCTCCGTATTTTCCGTTATTCTGTTTCAGAACATTGATCAGTGTCACAAGAATTCTTGAACCTGAACTTCCCAGTGGATGACCGATGGCTACCGCTCCGCCGTTTACATTTACTTTGGCGGCGTCCAGACCTAAAATTTTATTGTTGGCCAGCCCCACTACGGAGAACGCCTCATTAAACTCGAAGAAATCGATGTCGGAAACTTGCAGACCCGCTTTTTTAAGAGCAATCGGCAATGCTTTTGCAGGTGCCGTCGTGAAGTCTTCCGGAGCCTGTGCCGCGTCTGCATAAGAAACGATTCTTGCCAATGGCTTAAGTCCCAATTCTTCCATTTTTTCCCTGGAAACCAGGATCAGTGCAGAAGCTCCGTCGTTTAATGTAGAGGCATTAGCTGCTGTTACGGTTCCTTCATCTTTTTTGAAAACGGTAGGAAGCGTCGGAATTCTGTCGAAGTTTACGGTTTTATATTCTTCATCTTCTGAGAAAACAACAGGATCACCTTTTCTTTGAGGAATTTCTACAGGCACTACCTCATCGGCAAATTTCCCTTCGCTCCAGGCTTTTGCCGCTCTTTTATAGGATTCGATGGCAAAATTGTCCTGCTCTTCTCTTGAAATGCTGTAATCCGTTGCACATTTTTCCGCACAAACGCCCATGTGCACTTTGTTGTATACATCGGTAAGTCCGTCCAGCACCATTCCGTCCAGCATTTTTACATCGCCTAATTTAGCTGCGTTTCTTGCGTTATAGTAGTGAGGCACTGAAGACATATTCTCCATCCCCCCGGCTACGATAATATCGGCATCGCCTGCCTTGATTGCCTGTGCCGCCATGGAAACGGCTTTCATTCCCGAAGCACATACTTTATTTACTGTTGTGGAAGGGGTTTCGTCTGAAAGTCCTGCCCCTAAAGCCACCTGGCGTGCCGGAGCCTGTCCTTCACCTGCCTGTAATACGTTCCCCATGTAGATTTCCTGAACCAGTTTCGGATCAAGACCGATTTTGTCCAATGCTCCTTTTACAGCAACAGCCCCAAGCTTTGTGGCCGGTACGGTGGATAAACTTCCTAAAAAACTTCCCATCGGAGTTCTTACTGCGGAGACGATGAATACTTCTTTCATTTTATAATTCTATTTTTTATATTGATTGCGACCGGTTTTACGGTTACGGTTATTTACGATTTTGCTTTATTGTTTCTTGTAAGAATGATAATAAATGCGCCCAGAAACTCTACCATCCAGCCCCATCTGAGCTTAACGATTCCCACCAGCTTATCCTGCCAGGATTTGAAAGGCATAAAGCTGAAATACTGAGATGCCTGAAACTTCACTGCAAACAAGGTGAAAAGGAAAAGCAGCACCAGCAGAATGGCTGAAATTCTTGTCACTTTTACGCTGTTGTTCACAATGCCGAAAAGCACTGCAGCGCAGAGCACCCAACACATAATAGCTAATGAATGATCAAGCTTCCAATAGTTCCAGTTACCGATAACGGGAACATGAACCAGGGGCAGGAAACTTCCTACAGCCACTAACAATAATCCTAATATCTGAATGTTTTTCATATTTCTTAAACTGCCAAAATACAAAAAAAAACACACTCCAAAAAGTGTGTTTTTCTATGATATACATTGACATTAAAAATTGATATACAACAGCTCTAATCCTATCTGAAAGCCGTATTTGTTATTAATTTTTGCGAGATCGTTAAAATTCGGTGTAAAATCCTTTTTTATATAAATATTTATCGGACCGTAGCCCACTGCCAATTTTCCCCCGAAAATAAACCGTTCTGCCGCTTCCTGAACATTTTCCCTGTATTTCACCCGGTTGTTGTCTTCATTTTTAAAAATAACATAGTTCTGTGTAAGAAAACGTACTCCGCCATAAATGCCTGCCGTCAACCTGAGATTAGTTCGTGAATTATCCAGCATCTTTTCATTATTTTCAACGGTATATTTGGGGTTTAAGACCCAAACTATATCCGCAGGAACAACAAAATAATGATTTCTAAGGTATGATTTCTTTAGGGTGCCTGTTGTAAGATCATTAAAATCGGCCAAGTAAATCTCATTCAGGTCCTGTACAAAAATATTTGGTTTTTCAGGGTTGAACGTGTCTTGGCGATAACCTAATCCGAGACGGTAGAAAACAGGAGATACCAGAGATCCGATCTGTCTTGTCATTCTTATATCCATTTGTGATGAAAGCGAATTTCTTATTCCTGATTCATTATTTCCGATATCCAATGATGAAGCGGATTTTGTAAGGTTGATAAAACCGTATCCTATATTGAAATCAATGGTTTTCAGAAGCTCTTTTTTCGTTTTTTTAATGCCGGTATTTAAAACAAGAACTGCATTATTCTGCGCCAATAACTGCAGTGACTGCTTTTTTGGATCTCCCATCACGGCATCTTTCACCATTTCCCGGGTAGCTGTTTCCAGTTGATCTTTCTCTGCCATTACTTTTCCGTTGATGGCTTCTTCATACCGTGCTGCGATCTCCGTTATTTTTTCACGCTTTTCACCCTCCGTTATTTTTTTTTCACGGTAGGACTTATCCAGGTCATCCAGCTCTTTATTCATTTTAGACTTTTCAGAATAAACAATGCTGTCGACTTTTTGCGAATATGCACTCAGCTTAGGATTTATTTCCTGGGAAAAAGCGAAGGAGAAGGCCAGCATGGCCGTCATTAAGGCAAACTTGGTTTTCATTTATTTTTTATTTTATTTTTGGATAGTATAGGATTATTGTTGATCGTATATGCACAGTAATTTTATTTAAAAAGAATGATTATTTGGGATCACTGTACACCGTAACTCCAAGGACAGTAACGTTGTCAACTTTCTGAAAAACTTTGCCGATGTTGAATACCCCGAATCTCCGTTCTTCTTTCCTGAGATTTTCCCGGCTTTTATCGAATTCTCTTCCTAGAAGGAGCTCGTCTGCGCTGACGTAATTGGTTTTTACATTCTTTGTTTCCGCTATGACCGGAAGATTTTTAATTGCATTTTCTGCATTCAAAGGTTCAGCAGAGAGTGTTGCTGACGTCTTTATGACAACCGGCAGAACCTCAGCTTCCTGAATTCCGGGCAAGATCGTCCTGATTTCCTTTTTATTGCCTGATTTTGGATTTTCAGCGATTTTTTCGGTTTTACTTTCGGGAATTATTTCCTCAGCCGATGTGCCGGATTGGTCATTGATCGGAGGAAGTACGGGCTCAGCCGTTTTTTCCAGCTCTTTTTTTACAATATGATCGGTCTCATTGAGATTAAAATCTTTTTTATAATTAAAATATGAAATTGTCCCGATGGAAATCAGCAGTACAGCAACGGCGGCGTACTTCCCCCACTGGAAATGTGCTTTTGGCGCAATTTCGGGCTTTTCGTCCATTTTCCGGTCGAGCCTCTCCCACAGATTCGCTGAGGGTTGAATTTTCATCTCCTCATAGCCGGATTTCAGTTTATTGAGCATATTGTCTTTCATCTTGCTTTCGTTTTAAAAAATCGGTGATCCATTTTTTGGATTTGCTCAGCTGGCTTTTGCTGGTGCCTTCGGAAATGTTTAAGATTTCCGCAATCTCATGATGCTTTTTATCTTCAAAGACATACAGGTTAAAAACAAGCCTGTAACCGTCCGGCATTGATGCGAAGATTTCTTCCATGTTTATTTCCTCCATTTCATTCTCCCAGTTATCATCCGCACTTTCCAGTTCATTGATCTCTATATCGGAATACAGAATATTTTTATTTTTTCTGATAAAATTGATGGAATTATTGACCACAATTTTTCTCAGCCAAAACGGAAAGCTTCTCCACTCCCTGCATTCGGTAATTTTTGAAAAGCAGGTAAAAAAAGAGTTCATCAGGATATCTTCGGCATCATAAAGGTTGTTGACATAAGAATTTGCGACGGCCAGCATTTTCGCCGAAAACATATCGTAAAGGGCTTTCTGCCCTTTTCGGTCATGCTTTTCTGCCAGTTTAAAATTCTGCTCCAGGTTCTTCATGTATCTGTTTCTGTATATAAGACGGGAAGTTTCTCAAAGGGTTGCCTTAAAAAACAAAAAAATTGCACTTTTTTTAAAGTGCAATTTAGTATTTTAATAATCAGCAAGATAAAATTAATGTTTTACTTCTGAAATTTCGTTAGGATTATGTTTGTGTTTAAAGATAATGGCAAAAGCAATTGTAACCACCAGTGCATAGCCTGCAAAGATGTACCATGAAGTCTGCCATCCCGCAAGCTGCAACGCAGGATCCGATTGTGAAAAAACATAATGGTTCACCACTTCCTGGGCGCCCAACATTCCTATTGTAGCACCGAATCCGTTCGTCATCATCATAAACACACCCTGTGCGCTGGAACGTATGGTTTTATCGGTTTCTTTATCTACAAATAACGAACCTGATACATTGAAGAAATCGAATGCAATACCGTATACAATCATAGACAGGATAAACATCCAAACACCGCTGCCCGGATTTCCAAGACCGAACAATCCGAATCTCAGGAACCATGCGAACATGGCCATCAGCATTACTTTTTTAATTCCATACCGTTTTAAGAAGAACGGAATCAACAATATACAAAGGGTTTCAGATACCTGCGATAAGGAAATAAGTGCATTCGCATTGTTTGAACCCCAGGTATCTACATATTCAGGAATGGCTTTAAAGCTTGTAATGAAAGGATTTGCATATCCATTCGTAATCTGTAAAGAAACTCCCAGAAACATGGAAAAGATGAAAAAAATAGCCATCTTTTTTTCTTTAAATAAGGCAAAGGCCTTTAAGCCCAGAGCATCGGAAAGGGTTCTTTTTTCTTTACTTGTATTAACTTCACATTTAGGTAGGGTAAAAGAATACAGGAATAAAATAATCCCTAAAATCCCGGAAACAAAAAACTGGCTGTAGCTATGCTGAAAGCTAGGGAAGCTCGTATCATTAGAAAAATTAAATGTCAGGCTTCCGTTCTGAATGCCTGCAAAATTTACAAAAAGCATGGCACAGATAAATCCTACGGTCCCTAATGTACGGATCGGCGGAAAAGATCTGATCGTATCATAATTGTTATTGACTAATACTGTGTAAGCTACCGAGTTGGAAAGAGCGATCGTCGGCATATAGAAGGTTACACTCAAACTGTAAAGAATAAAAAGCCTGGAAAATTCTACATGATCACCGGCAGACATACCGTAATAACCGGCCCAGATGAGAAAAACAGCTGCCAGAAAATGGGAAATTCCCAGCAGTTTCTGCGCCTGTATCCACCGGTCTGCAATGATCCCCATAATCGCGGGCATAAAAATCGATACGATTCCCTGCATTGCGTAGAATAATCCTATTTTGGATCCTAATCCCACGGAGCCTAAATAATTCCCCATGGATGTAAGATAAGCGCCCCAGACTCCAAACTGCAGAAAGCTGAGGATAATCAAACGTAATTTTAAATTCATTGTATAGTTGTAATATCTCTTTTAATCGATTTTCTTTTTCCTCCGTTTGATCTCTTCCTGAATTTCCAGTGCGGTGTCGTAATCTTCTTCTTTTACGGCCTCGTCCAGAAGCTTCTGAAGCTCTTCCATGGAAACAGATCTCAGGTTATCTTCCTCTTGTACGGTTTCCGAAAAGTGTTCCTCTTCTTTGGACACGTCTTCCAGCTCAAGCAGGATTCCCGCTTCATTCAGCACTTGCTGGGTGGTAAAGATCGGCGCATCAAAACGGACGGCCATCGCTACGGCATCCGAAGTTCTTGCATCGAGGATAAGCTCTTCTTCCGTTGTTTTATTTTTAAAGTTGATATTGGAGAAGAAAACGCCGTCTACGATTTGGTAGATGATCACCGAAAGGAGTTCATAATTGGCAGAAACAATAAATTTTGTGAACAGGTCGTGCGTAAGCGGGCGAGGCGGATGAATGTCTTTCTCAAGACCGAGAGAAATGGATTGTGCCTCGAAATTCCCTATAACAACAGGTAATTTTATATGTGTTTCTTCATGTTCCAATAATAGTGCGTACGCCCCGGATTGTGTCTGGCTGTACGATATTCCGCGAATAATTAACTGTTTATAATCCATAGCTACAAATATAGATTAATTTTTCAAAGTTTTTTTTACTTTTTAGACAAAAATAAAAGCCCGGAACAGGGCTTTTATAAATGAATAGTGAATTAACTCTGTTGTCAGTTTTGCTTCGCAAGTGAATTTCTAAATTTGTTTTAAAAATTACCAAGCAAAGCGAATTGACTATTGACAATTCACTTTTTTATCCTTTCAGAGCTTTGATTTTCTCCGTCAATGCAGGGATGATCTGGAAAGAATCTCCTACTACTCCGTAATCTGCAGATTTGAAGAACGGAGCTTCCGGATCACTATTGATTACCACAATGGTTTTTGATGAATTTACTCCCGCCAGGTGCTGAATAGCTCCGGATATCCCTACTGCAATATAGAGATTCGGTGCGATCGCTTTACCTGTTTGCCCAACGTGTTCTGTGTGAGGTCTCCATCCGATGTCAGATACCGGTTTTGAACAGGCTGTCGCCGCTCCCAGAACACTGGCAAGATCTTCAATCATTCCCCAATTTTCAGGGCCTTTCATTCCTCTTCCTGCAGACACTACGATTTCTGCTTCTTTCAGATCCAGCTTTCCTGAGCTCTGCTCATGGGAAATCACTTTGGTATCTTCATTGGCAACTGAAAGATTTTTCACTTCTTCCGAACCTGAAACGGCATTTTCCTTAACTCCGAAGGCATTCTGGGAAACGGTAACGATTACTCCGTTTCCTTCCGCTTTGGCATGCATAAAACCTTTTCCTGAAAAAGCTCTTCTTTTTACCTGGAACGGCGAAAGGCTTTCCGGAGCTTCCAATGCATTGGTGATGAGAGAATATCCGTTCATCACTGCCAACATCGGTGCTACAGATGACGCATCCGTTGTGTGAGGGAAAACGATGATGTTTCCGGTGGCTACTTCACTTACAGCCTGTGCATAAGCTTTAGCGGAAAAGTTTTTAAGACCTTCGTCCTTGATGTTGATAACGTTTGATGCTCCATATTTGTATAATAAATCTGAAGAATCGGTAGGGTTTACAGAGACTGCCGTTACGGTATTTCCAGCCTGATCAGCCACTGCCTTGGCATAAGAAACCGCTTCAAAAGCCGCTTTTTTGTAAACTCCGTTTATATTTTCTGCGTATACGAATACTGCCATGATTTTATATTTAAGATTTAAAGTTCAAAATTCAAGGTTGGTTTTTCTGAATTTTAAATGTTGGATTTAGAATGATTAAATAACTTTTGCTTCTTCGTGAAGTAATCTTACCAGTTCATCCAGATTATCGGGAGAAACCATTTTAACGGCTGCTCTCGGCGGAACACTATCATAGGATACGCCCTGAACTTTCACTTCGGAAGAAGTAGGTTCTACCACCTGCAAAGGTTTTGTTCTTGCCGACATGATCCCTCTCATGTTCGGAATAATTAGGTCTTTTTCGTCTACCAATCCCTTTTGTCCTGCGATTACGGCCGGTAATTTAACGGAGATCGTCTCTTTTCCACCTTCGATTTCTCTTACGGCAGTCGCTTCGCTTCCGTTGACGTCGAGACCTACGGATGCATTTACGAAAGGCTGGTTTAACAGCTGGGCTACCATTCCCGGAACGGAACCGCCATTGTAGTCGATGGATTCCTTACCGCAAAGGATCAGATCATATCCTCCATTCTGCGCAACGGCAGCAATTTCTTTTGCCGTGGAAAAACTGTCTTTAGGATCAAGGTTTACCCTTACCGCATCATTTGCGCCGATAGCCAGTGCTTTTCTGATTACAGGCTCCGTTACCGCATCTCCTACGTTGATAACCGTTACGGTTGCGCCCTGAGATTCCTGCAATTTAATAGCTTTTGTCAGTGCAAACTCATCAAGGGGGTTGATTACCCACTGAATTCCGTTTTTGTCGAATGCAGATTTATCTGCCGTGAAATTGATCTTGGAAGTAGTATCCGGAACACTACTGATGCAAACTAATATTTTCATACGTTGTTTAATTTTTATTTGCCTTACGTCCCCTTAAGGTTTCATACGTGCTTTATTGTTATCTGTGGCATAAAAATGCTGGATCTTTATACCGGAATTTTTATTGAATTAAGTTTCGCTAATATAAATAAAATATATATTATGCATGCATAATACTTACTAATTTATTATTCAGCGCATTAGATGTTTTTACTTCGCCGGTTTTGTCGCCCTAAATTCGATCTTGCTCGGTAAAACCCTCGAATTCATCTTTAAAATGTCCAGCACCAGATTTCCCATATCTTCAGGCTGTATTTTCCAGGAATCCTTTTCGGAAGGGATATTCCTGTTAAAGTTCGTAGCTACGGAACCCGGCATGATGACCGTGGATTTGATGTTGTATTTCCTTAAATCAATCATCGCCGCCTGTGTAAAGCCTACCACTCCGAATTTCGAGGCATTGTAACCGGCACCGTTCTCAAAGAAATTGGCCCCTGCCAGACTGGCGATCGTAATGTAATAGCCTTCTGTTTTCTTCAGTTCTTCCACCGATGCTTTTAAAGTGTAGAAAACCCCTGTTAAATTCGTTTCGATCATGTCATTCCACTCTTCTGCAGAAAGCTGGTCTACCGGTTTAAAGACCCCCAGTCCTGCGTTGGCTATTACAAAATCAAGCTTTCCAAATTTTTCTTTGGTATGTCTCACTGCTTCCTCTTCACTTTCAAGATTTTTAACATCGGAAACAATTCCCAAAACGTTTTCAGAATACGGTTTCAATTCTTGTTCGGCTTTTTCCACATCATCTCTATTTCTTCCTGAAAATGCGACAGATACTCCGTTTTCCAATAGAATTTTAGCAATTCCGAAACCGATTCCTTTTGTTCCTCCGGTGATATAAGCGACTTTATTCTCTAACATAATATTTTGGATTTAATTCTTAAAAATAAGAAAAACGCTCCAATTGGAGCGTTTTTTACTAACTAACATTTGTCAGTATTTATTTCTTAATGAATTTTTCTGAAATTCTGCCTGCTTTAGTTTCTAAATTAATCAGATAGGTTCCTGCATTAAGTTTCCTTACATCTATTGTATTGCCTTCAACAGATACCGGAATTTTTTTGCCTGCAATATCATATATTTCCACTGTACTGATTTTTTCTTCAGATTTAACGGTCAAATAATCCGTTGTTGGATTAGGATATACCGAAACTGCTCTACTGGTCGCGCCTACTTCATTGGTGGCTAAAACAGCTCTGTCAATAGAGAAGGTATCGATACCGATCAGATCAGAATTTGTTCCGCTTGGTCCTCCATCAGTTACATAATATCTGAAACCAAATTTAACCGCAACGGGAGTGTTTCCCACTCCTGTAATGGTAAAACTGTATTTTGTCCAGGTTTTAGGATACACAAATCCTGAGGCAAGATTAGGATTTACCGTTACTCCCACATTGGTAAAAGAACCTAATCCGGAAGATCCTCCGGAAGGTGTCACAGCAGTTGCTGCCGTACTGTACCGCAATTCCAGGCGGTCTGGATAATCAATAGTACCGTCAGTACCTTTCCGGGTATAGAAACTTACCACATCTCCGTCTTTCACGTTAACTGATGGTGTAATGAGCCAGTTGCTGATAATTCCGGCCCCGGAGGTGCTGGTATAATTCACCAAGGCAAATGAGTTGGCCCCGCCTGCCTGTCCTGAAGGTACCGTAGTCGTATTGCCGCTTCCGAATAAAGGATTGGTTAACGGTGTCGTATAAGTAGCCTTAGTCCACAAAGAAGTGGTGGAAGGAGTACTCTGGTTGGTCGTAATCCAGTCTGCTCCAAAGGCGGCATCAAAACCGTAACTATACACATTGGTGCCTTGAGCATTCATCATAGTTAGTCCCAATAATGAGCCTACAAGTAAAAGTTTTTTCATATTATTATTATTTAGCTATCATAAAGATAATAATAATATTTTATCAATCAAACAATTACGAATAGATTTATTTAAAAGAATCTTAAAAAAAATAAGAAATCACCTCGATTAAGGTGATTTCTCTATAATTTAAATTGACTATTTTTTGATAAATTTCTTAGAAATTTTACCTTCTTTAGTTTCGATATTAATCAGATACGTTCCGGAAGTAAGTGTACTGACATCAACTTTGTCTCCATTTAAACTACTACCTGTATTTTTTCCTGACATATCAAAAATTTCTACTTTATTAATTTTGGATGCAGATTTTAATGTAAGGTGATCTACTACAGGATTAGGATATATCTGAATGTCATTATTTTCTTTAGTAACCTCCTTAGTGGCTAATACAATATTATTAGAGTAAGAAAGATTAAAGTCGTCAAAAGCCCAAGTATAGGCTGCAGAGTTTCCTGACGCATTCAAATTATAGGTTCTGTATTGCCCTACATCAAGTCCTGGAATTAAAGCATATCCCGCAGGCGGTGTGGAGAATGTATATGTTTCCTGAGGCGTATACCAAGTCATGGCGCCAGTGGTCATATTATAAGCCATACCAACAGGCACCCATGTATTTGCTGGATAAGTGGCCCCAAGCGTTTTAATACCCGCAAAAACCCTGGTTCCATTATTGGTTACAGCTCCTCCGGCGGTTATTGTTTTAGTAGCCACATTGTAAATGAGACTAACAATTACTCCTGGTGTGGTTCCATCATCAAGCAGATTGAAATAAATTGAACCCGCTCCATTTGCTGAACCCGTATAAAAACTATATGTTGCTTTTATAATATTGTTACCTGCGTTGGCATTCACTCCTACAGGCTTTGCTACGGTATGATTATTAGGGTCGCTGGTAGCTGCATAACCAGGACCGGCTGTAATTCTGATTGAATTGGCATGTGCGGCATCAATAGTCACAATCTGATAATCTGAAGCAACCCCGTTGATTAAATAATAGCCTCCCTGCCCTGCAGAAGCCCCCGTAAAGTTAGTTCCTACATTTCCAGTAGTAAGGCTATTAAAATTCTGGCTGTCAATAACCTGCCCGAAAGCAGCATTAATTGAAAATAGTCCTAAAGCAAAAAATAGAATTTTTTTCATAATAATATTTATTAATTATTTTTCAGGTAAATATAAAAAATCCCACAGATATCTGCGGGATTTTTTTTATATAAATTTATTAATATCACTTATTTAGCATAATTCTCGAAAAAGAGAGGTATACTTTCAATTCCTTTATAGAAATTAAATAATCCGTAATGCTCATTTGGAGAGTGGATCGCATCTGAATCTAATCCGAAGCCCATTAAAACAGACTTAGCTCCTAAAACCTGCTCAAACATTGCCGTGATAGGAATACTTCCACCTCCTCGGTATGGAAGGACTTCTTTTCCGAAAGCGGTTTCCATCGCCCGTTTTGCCGCCGTAAATTCTTTGGTATCCGTCGGCAGGACGTAAGGCATTCCTCCATGGTGCGGCGTTACTTTTACCTTTACGTTTTCAGGAGCGATTTTCTTAAAGTAAGCAGTGAATTTTTCCGTGATTTCTTCCGGGGTCTGATAAGGAACCAGACGCATGGAAATCTTAGCAGAAGCTTTAGAAGGAATGACCGTTTTTGCACCCTCTCCCGTATAGCCTCCCCAGATGCCATTGCAGTCTAAAGTAGGACGGATCGATGTTCTTTCCAGAGTTGTGTAGCCTTTTTCGCCTTCTACCCCATTGAGACCGATGGATTTTTTAAATTCTTCCGGATTGTCTTTCAGTTTATTCATATCCGCTCTGTCGGAATCAGAGACTGTTTCTACATTGTCATAGAACCCATCGATTGTAATGTGCCCGTCTTCATCGATCAGTTTGGCAATCATTCTTGAAAGCACGTGGATCGGGTTCGGAACGGCACCTCCGTAAAGTCCGGAATGCAGATCCCTGTTCGGGCCTTCGATCTCCACTTCTACATAGCTCAGACCTCTTAGTCCTGTGGTTACGGTAGGCTGCTCGTTGCTGTAAATATGGGTATCGGAAATCAGGATACAGTCGCAGGCTAATTTTTCTTTGTTTTCGTTAACAAAATCCCCCAGGCTTACCGATCCTACTTCTTCTTCACCTTCCAGAATAAATTTAACATTGCAAGGAAGCGCGTTGGTTTTCATCATCGCTTCAAAAGCTTTCAGATGCATGAAAAACTGGCCTTTATCATCGGCAGAACCCCTGGCAAAGATGGCACCTTCCGGGTGAAGCACCGTCTTTTCGATATACGGTTCAAAAGGCGGTTTGGTCCACAATTCCAACGGATCGGCCGGCTGAACATCGTAGTGTCCGTATACCAAAACCGTAGGCAGGTTTGTATCTAAAATCTTTTCCCCGAAAACAATAGGATATCCTTTGGTCTGGCATACTTCCACGTTGTCAGCACCCGCATTTTCCAGGTAAGCTGCTACAACCCCTGCACATTTCAGAACTTCTTCTTTATAAGCAGGATCCGCAGAAATAGAAGGAATTCTCAGTAATTCAAACAATTCATCAACGAAGCGCTGCTTGTTTTCGTTGATGTAATTTAAAGTCTCTTGCATTGTAAAATATTATTTTGCTAAAAGTAAAGAATTTGCCGCGCCGGGACAAACAAAAAGGTATAATTTTCCTCAGGTTTGAAAAGGATTCATTCAACTATGCCCCACAAAAAAGTCCTGCATTTCTGCAGGACTTTTTAATATTTTCAGCAATTAGTGCTCAGCCTTTGGTGTTTGAGATCCTTCAGGAATGGATGTTGCATCAGAATGCTTTCCGTCTTCTGCTTTAGGCTGTACAGCACCGGCAGTATCTGTTTTTGCGGGAGCTTCATGGCCTTCGTGTGCATCTCCTCTGTATTTTGAAAGATTATCCTGCTCACCGCTTGTCTGCTCGTCGTCAGAATATCTCTCTACTCCTTCTTCCAGCTTGATCACGTCTTTATTTCCGCCAGCCTGGATCTTTTTACAGCTTACCGCAACCGTAGCAAGGGCTAAACATATCACTAATTTTTTCATATGGAAAATTTATTTTTTCAAATTTATATGAAACCGCAGTATGGAAAGCGATTCATAATTATATTTTAATTGCCCAAAATTAAGAAATCCTACATTTTACAGCAACATTTTTATACGGATTTTAGAATTATTTTTCCTTTTTTGGACTGTGTAAAAATAAGATAGTTTTCACCACCATCTTTCAGATTGTATTTTTTCCTGATTTCTTCCGGTTTTAACGGATAATTCTTTGATATGATATTAAACTGACTTTTCTTTTGAATTTGTTTAGCCTCAATGGTTTCCACTTCAAAAATACGCCCGGGGAAGTCCTGCATTTTCTGATCTGAAGTATAAAGATGGGTATTCGGATGGAGCTTTTTTAAATTGAATTTTTGCGAAATCAGGTTGAAAATCCCGGCTTTTAAAATAGAGTTATTCGGGATATAGATGAATTTCTCCGGTTCTCCATATTCAGCCGTTTGATTTTCTTCCGTTCCGAAATGAAAATTAAATATCGGTTCCCCGCTTCCGAGATTTACACAATGGCAGATGATTCCGTTCCTGTTTTGCTTTGATAGAAAAACTACGACTTCTTTTACGTCATTTTTCACAGCGATGATGTCTATCCTTAAAATATCTGGTAAAACGGAAATAAGGTATTTTAAATCGATGAGCGGCGAGAGTTTAATCACCACTTCTTTCGAAATGGAAAGCAGCTGCTCCTGGATTTCCAGGATGTTCGGGGAAAGATCTTCCAACAGGAAAACTTTGTTTTTTTGGGTATCCCTGCGTGCCGGATCCAGATAGACCACATCAAATGATCCGTTGTTTTCTTCCAGAAAATCTTCCAGTTTCTGATTTATAAATTCGGCTTTCCTTTCTAAAAGATTCCAGTTGTGCTCAACGATTTCCAAAAGCTCGTTATTTTGCTCGACCAGCGTTATTTCGTCAAAGTTTTTAGATAAATAATAAGCGTCAATCCCAAATCCGCTTGTAAGATCAATGAATTTCTTTCCTTTTAATATTTCCGATTTATAAAGCGCTGTTTTCTCCGAAGAAGCCTGTTCCAAATTAAGCTGCGGCGGAAAAATAATTCCGTCTCTCAATAAAAAAGGAAATTTTTTCTGTGCGACCTGCTTTCCTTTGATCTGCTGAACGATTTCCTGCATGGAAACCTCAGGAAAAGGAGACTTTTTTAATAATAAGGCATGCAGATCGGTATTAAGATTTGCATTGATGTATTGCTGGATGTTTTGATCTATTATTTTTTTAACCACAGATTGTACAGATTTCGTGGATGATTGTATTTATTTGTAATAATTTCGCTTCGGTATTCAGTTAATCAAGAATAAGTAATTGGATAGGCAGTATTTTTTAACCACAGATTCGCACAGATTTTCACAGATGATTGCGTTTATTTTTTAATTATTTCCTGTCTAGACTTAATTGATCAGAACTAATTAATACTATTTTTAACCACGGATTCGCACAGATTTTCGCAGATGATTGCGTTGAAATTTGATTAATCTAAATTTCCGTTTATTTTTCTGAATATGCTTTTATCAATATAATCAGTATTAAAATTAACTAAAATGCCTAGCTATAAATTTGTTAATTTTAGATACGTAAGTAATTGCTGATGATGGATATTGTTGATTTCCGACACTGCTTTTATTTCGATAATTACTTTATCTTCTACAATAATATCCGCAATAAAACCGGAATCCAAGAAAGTATCCCTATACCTGATTTTCATCGGACCCTGGACCATTACAGATAAACCGTTACTTTAAGTTCGTGATACAAAACATTTTCATAAACCTTCTCCAGTAATCCTGGACCTAACTCATTATATACCGAAAAAATAGCTTTCCTGATATAAAAACTTATCTCATTTTCTTTCATTATTTATGTTGTGTTTTTATTTATATTCTCTGCGCAAACATCTGTGAAGATCTGTGCCAATCTGTGGTTAAAATCAATCCAATTGTTTTTGTTTTGAACCCTAAATATTATTTAGGCAAAAAATTCATCGGGAAAAATCACTCAAACATTTCAGCCCAGCGAACTGCTTTAATTTCTTTTGCACTGTATAATTCTTCATACGATTTTTTTATTTCTAATTTCGGATACAGGTTGACACCGATCAATTTTATTTTTCCTTCTTCCACCCATTGCTGTTCTGCTACCGCATGATCGTAGATTTTTTTCTGAATGGTTCCTTGCTTTAGTAATTTCAGATATCCTCCTGCGTCTTCTGTTTCAACGAAAAATGCCCAGGACTTTTCTGCAATCTGCCGGGTAATATCTTCTACATAATAACTCCCGTTGGAAGCGTCTTCAAAAACATTGATGATGCTTTCGTAAGCCAGGACGATTTGCTGTTTAAAGGAAATTTCTTCCGAATTTTCACTACCATTATTCATCAGATAATTGTTGCTGAACACCGCATCTGCACCTCCGATCATCGCTGAGGCCAGTTCCAGCGTAGAACGTATGAGGTTGTTTTCATTATCGGAAACCGCTTTATTCCGAAGGGAAGTCTCTGCAAAAATGTAAGGAATTTCATCCAGGCCATACTCTTTGGAAAGCTGATTAAAGACAATTTTAAAGGCCCTGACCTTTGCCATTTCAAAGAAATAATTGGCTCCGATGGCGATCCTGAATAACAATTTATTTAAAATTTCCGTACCATAGAACTCTATCAGCTCCTTTGTTTTGGCCAGGGCAATGCCGAGTTGCTGATGGATTGATGCTCCGGCATTCTGGTGGAGTGAAATATCAACACAGATATTTCTCCTGAATTGTTTGGCCAGCAATTCTTTCACCAGCTGATCGTTAATCACCGCTTCTTTTTCATCAAAAACATCGATCAGAGAAAAGTACTGATCTTCTTCTTTCGGGCTGATATGCCCAGCGAGATCAACATTATTGACAAAAATAGTTTTCTGCTCGAGGTCTTCAACGTTCTGCTCCAAAATAAAGGCAAAAACATCATCCCGAAGGCTTTCATGATACCTGGCCACAAGATGTGTGCTTTCTTCTATTTTTGGCAGGTTAACCAAAGATTTTTCAACAGAATCATAGTAAGGCTTAATTTCAATTCCCTCCAGGTTTTCTTTTTTAAGAACGGAATAGATATCGTCGGTCTTAAGCTGCTTTTTTACTAAATTTTCCCAGGCGTTGTCTGACATGGCGTATAGATTTTGGGTGGTGGTGGATAGTCGATGATGAATTGTTAATTTTGAATTGCAGGTGAATTTTATAAATGTCTTTTATTTAAAAAATTGACAAGCAGCGAATTCACCATTCACGATTCACTTTTTAATTATTTTTTTGCAATCTTCGTGCTGTCTACGACCAGAATAAAAATTTCTTCATTCGGTTTTTTCATGAAGTAATTTTCACGGGCGTATTTTTCCTTTTCGGATTTGTTGTTCATCAGCTTTTTATAAAACGCATCATTTTTTTCATATTCGGTTTTATAGTATTGAAGCTGCTCTTCGTATTTGCTGATTTCACCGTTGAGCTCGTTGATAACGAGGAAAGAAGTTTTATCAAAGAAAATCATCCAGACCAGAAACAGGCAGATCGTGATCGTATATTTATTCAGAATGTAATTCTGGATAAGCTTGAATGTCTCGGATTTGGGCTGGATGTCTCGGATCAGTTTATTTTCTTTCATGACTAATGTTTTCTCAAAGAATTTTTTATAACGGTAGTTAAAAAGTCAATAGCTACAGAATTCTGCCTCATGTTCGGGATAATCAGATCCGCTTCATTTTTTGAAGGCTCGATGAATTCCTGGTGCATCGGCTTTAAAGTAGTCTGGTAACGGTGCAGCACCTCGTTAAGGTCTCTTCCCCTTTCCTGCGTATCTCTCCTGATTCTCCTGATCAGTCTTTCATCGGAATCGGCATGTACGAATACCTTAAGATCGAATTCCTTCAGCAGCTCCTTATTAGTAAGCACCAGGATGCCTTCTACTACCAATACGTTTTTAGGTTCTACCGTGACATGATCTCCGGTTCTGGAGTGGGTTACGAAGCTGTAAATCGGCTGCTCGATCGGCTGATTGTTTTTTAATGCTCTCACATGTTTGATCAATAAATCGAAATCGATGGATTTCGGATGGTCATAGTTCAGCGCTTCCCGCTCAACAAGGGTGAGATTGTGGTTATCATGATAATAATTGTCCTGTGAAAGAATGTTCATTCCTTCAATATCCAGCTGCTGGATAATTTTGTCTACCACCGTCGTTTTGCCGGATCCTGTACCTCCCGCAATTCCTATTACAAGCATTCTTTTTTATTCTTTTATAGTTTTTACAAATATACTATTTTATTTAAAAGCCGGAAGCAGATGAAGGAAGATCGGCGTTTCTTAAGGATAAAATTAATTTATTTTAAAGGGTAAATAAATTTTATTAAAGCGCAATGCCCGCAAAGATTTCAGGTAAAATTGTTGCGCCTATTTTCCGGGCGCAAGGGCGCTTCGCTCAGCAAATGAGCAATCCTTCGTGTTGGTCGGCATAATGTGCAATGTAAGAGTGTCAATCTGATGCTGATGGTTAAAGCCGGAATATTAATGAGAATATGGACTTTACAAAGCAAAAATAAAGACAGGTCAGTTAATTTGAAAATGTGATTGGCTGGATTTCACTTAAACAGAGAAACGCTAAGGTTCAGGTAAAATTGTTGCGCCAAATTTTCCGGTTGCGCCATGCTCAGCTCATGAGCAAATATCCGGATTTTTTATCAGAATAAACTCTTATTAATCCCGAATAAATTTTAGCATCTCTCATCCTATCTCTAGCCCGTTAATCTATATTTCAAACCATGTGTTTTACCCAACAAAAAATCCGGCGATGTGCCGGATTATATTATACGATTTCGCTGGTTAATTCCCTTGAAAGTAATTTTTCATGCATAGGCTTCAGTAAATCCAGTGAGCCTGTTTTTACCGTGCATTTGCCTTTGAAATGAACCAGCAGCGTACATTGCTCTGCCTGTTCTAAAGTATGCTTGCATATTTCAATTAAAGAATCGATTACATAATCGAAGGTATGGATGTCATCATTATGCAGGACAAGCTTATAGACTTCATCCGTATCATCCAGTACTAGGACTTCTTCTTCGTACTTCCGTTTCGGGTCGTCGTAATCTTTTATATGGTTGTAAAACATTTTTATTTGTTTAAACAGATTAAACTTCTCCTATTTTTTCCGCCAGATCGTTGATGTTGTTGGGTTCTTCATAAACCAGCTCTACCAATTCGACGCTCTTGTTATTCATTTTAAGAATTTTGAACTGGTAATTTTCAAGTTCGAATTCCTGGTTCTCTTCCGGAATATCTTCTAATGCATGAAGTATAAATCCTGCCAGGGTATTGTACTCGCTTTCCTCTGAAAGAGAAAGTTTCTTCGGTAAAAATTCATTGATCTCGTCCAGCGGTTGAGTGGCCTGCACCCAATAGGTGTTTTCTCCGATCTTATCTACGATTTTCTCTTCGTCGTCTTCTTCATCCTGAATTTCTCCCACCAACTCTTCAAGAATGTCTTCCAGGGTAATAATACCTTCCGTTCCGCCGAATTCATCAATGACAATAGCCAAATGCTGCTTTTTCTGCTGGAAAATTTTCAGCAGGTCCGAAATCTTTTTGCTTCCCACTACAAAGAAGGCATCTCTCATGAGCTCCTTAAGATCATCATGGTTCAGCTCGCCTTTTCTCTTTACAAATTCCCTGATAATTTCCTTGGTATAGAGGATACCGATGATGTTATCGATCGAATCCAGATAAACGGGAATCCTGGAATAGCCGCTGTCCATGATCTTATTAATGATCTCGTTTACATCTTCCTCAAAATCGATAGACGTGATGTTCTGACGCGGCACCATGATCTGCTTGGCCGAATGGTCCGTAAAATCAAAGGCATTTTTAATAATTTCGTAGTTTTCTTCCTCAATTTCCCCGCTGTCTGCGCTTTGCTTCACCAAAAGCTGGAGTTCTTCCGTGGAGTGGATTTCATGCTCTGACGCCGGATGGATTTTTACCAGCCTTAAAAAGGTATTGGACATCAGATTCATCAACCAGATAAATGGCTTGAATACGGTATAAAAAACCCTTAACGGGATGGCCGTCGCCATAGTCGTAGATTCCGATTTCCTGATCGCAATGGATTTCGGGATCAGCTCTCCGAAAACAATATGCATAATCGTAATCAGGACAAAACTCGTAATTACCGAAATTGAAGTAACGGTAGCTTGGCTGAGTTCAACGCTAAGAGAATCAAAAATATTTTCCACAATATGATGTAAGGCACTTTCTCCTACCCAACCGAGGGCAAGGGAAGCCAATGTGATCCCAAGCTGTGTGGCGGAGAGGTACTCATCAAGATGCTTGATGATGTGCTCTGCCTGTTTGGCCATCGAGTTTCCCTCTGCGGCTTTCAACTGGATCTGTGAGTAACGAACTTTAACGATTGAAAATTCTGCGGCTACGAAGAAGCCATTAAGTAAAACAAGTAATACGGCCAGCAAAAGCCTGACTATGTCCGAGTCCATTTAGAAGTGATATAAATTTGTTGCTACAAATATATACAAAATAAAAATAACAAAAAAAGCATCGTGGTATACGATGCTTCAATATAAATACTATGGTAAAATAATTATTTATGAATTTTTCAAAGCTTCAGCTCCGGAAACGATCTCAAGGATCTCGTTGGTAATGGCTGCCTGTCTTGCTTTATTATAGAAAATAACCAGATCATTTTTCAATGCCTGGGCATTATCGGTTGCTTTATGCATGGCTGTCATTCTCGCTCCGTGTTCGGAAGCTACAGAATCAAGAACTGCTTTGAAAACCTGGGTCTTAATGGATTTAGGAATCAGATTGTCAAGGATTTCCGCTCTGCTCGGTTCAAAGATGTAGTCCGTCTCCACCTGAGGTTCCGTAGTTTCAGGCATTGAAATCGGAAGAAGCTGTTCGGTCGTTACTTCCTGAGTAGCGGCATTCACGAATTTATTATAAATTAAATAAACTTCGTCAAATTTACCTTCTCTGAAACTGTCCATTACCGCTTCTGCAACATGGGAAACCGCTTCAAAGCTCAGTTTATCGTAAATTCCGCTTTCATTGGCATATACCGTACGGGTTCTTCTTACCGCATCGAAAGCTTTTTTACCGATAGAAAGTACTTCTACTTCGTATTGGGAATTGTTCTGAAACTGGATATTCAGTTCCTTAACGATGGATGAGTTAAAAGCTCCTGCAAGACCTCTGTTTGAAGTAACGGCGATGAAAAGGATTCTTCTCACCTGTCTTTTCTGAGCATAAACCGAAATCTGGTCGGGATCCGAGCTTGAATTTACATTCTGGATCAGTTCCTGAAGTTTTTCAGAATAAGGTCTCAACATCACGATGGCGTCCTGTGCTTTTTTAAGTTTCGCAGCGGAAACCATTTTCATGGCACGGGTAATCTGCATCGTTGATGAAATTGATGTAATTCTGCCTCGTATTTCTTTTAAGTTTGCCATTATTTTGGTTCAAGGTTTAAGGTCTAAAGTTTAAGGTCTAAAACATTTAATTCTAAACCTTAAACATTGAATTTTTAGTTATATTTAGAAGCTAAATCGTTAGCTGCCTGCTTAAGAACGCTGGTGATGGAATCATCGATTTTTCCTGCTTTGATAGCCGCCATTGTATCCGGGTGCTTGGATCTCAGGAATTCGATATATTCAGTCTGGAATTCTTTTACTTTTCTGATCGGAACGTTTCTCAATAAATTCTCAGTTCCTGCATAGATCATCGCTACCTGGCTGTCTACCGGAAGCGGAGAGTTAACCGGCTGCTTCAAAAGCTCCACGTTTCTTTCTCCTTTCGAGATAACCGCCAAAGTAGAGGCATCAAGATCGGAACCGAATTTAGCAAACGCTTCCAATTCTTTATACTGAGCCTGGTCTAGTTTTAATGTACCAGAAACTTTTTTCATTGATTTGATCTGAGCGTTACCTCCTACCCTTGATACGGAGATCCCCACGTTGATCGCCGGACGAACCCCTGAGTTGAATAAATCAGACTCCAGGAAGATCTGCCCGTCGGTAATAGAGATTACGTTGGTCGGGATATACGCAGAAACGTCACCTGCCTGAGTTTCGATAATCGGAAGTGCCGTTAATGATCCTCCTCCTTTTACGATTGGCTTTAAAGATTCCGGTAAGTCGTTCATCTGGCTTGCAATGGTATCGTCAGCGATTACTTTTGCCGCTCTTTCCAATAATCTGGAGTGAAGATAGAAAACGTCCCCTGGGTAAGCTTCACGGCCCGGTGGTCTTCTCAATAGAAGAGAAAGCTCACGGTAAGCAACCGCCTGCTTGGACAGATCATCATAAACGATCAAAGCCGGTCTTCCGGTATCTCTGAAGAACTCCCCGATGGAAGCTCCTGCCATAGCAGAATAAACCTGCATCGGAACCGGATCTGAAGCATTAGCTGCAACGATTACGGTGTAAGCCAAAGCTCCTTTGTCTGATAAAGTTTTAACGATTTGTGCTACGGTAGACGCTTTCTGTCCGATCGCAACATATATACAGTATACAGGCTGTCCTGCATCATAGAATTCTCTCTGGTTGATGATGGTATCGATCGCAACAGTAGTTTTACCGGTCTGTCTGTCACCGATGATAAGCTCTCTCTGTCCTCTTCCTACAGGGATCATGGAGTCGATGGCCACGATACCGGACTGTAAAGGCTCAGTTACCGGCTGTCTGTAGATAACTCCCGGTGCTTTTCTTTCCAATGGCATTTCGTATAAATCTCCTGTGATAGGACCTTTACCATCGATAGGGTTACCCAAAGTATCTACTACTCTTCCCAACATACCTTCTCCTACTTTGATTGATGAGATGGTGTTGGTTCTTCTTACAGTGTCTCCTTCTTTTACTAATTTACTTTCACCAAGTAGCGCAACCCCAACGTTGTCTTCTTCAAGGTTCAGTACAATACCTTCTACATCACTAGAAAATTTCACCAACTCTCCGTATTGTACGTTTTCTAACCCGTATACACGAGCAATACCATCACCGATGGTTAAAACTGTACCTACTTCCTCAACGTTTGATTGAGTATCGAAGTTGGCCAATTGCTGTTTTAAGATCGCAGATACTTCTGCCGGATTTATTTCTGCCATTGTATGGTTGTTTTTTCTTTTTTGAATTAATTTAAGCTAAAGTCTTTTTTAACCTGGTTAAGCTTAGACTTTACAGATGCATCGATCTGCTGGTCTCCCACTCTTAAAATATAACCTCCTAAAATTTCAGGCTTTACATTTACCTGCAAATCGAAGTTGGTATTGATGTTAACCAGATTGGAAGTTCTTAAAATCTGCTCAAGGTTTTCTTTGGAAAGCTGAGTCGCCGTTGTAAGAGTTACTCTCTGTACCCCGTTGATATCCTCTACTTTGTTGATGAATTCCTGTGCAATATTTTTAAGCTGGTTTTCACGACCGTGCTTGATCACCAAAGTAATCAGATTGCGGCTGGAAACCGATAAACCTTTGAATATTTCACTTGCTACTTCTACTTTCTTTTTAGAATCGATGTAAGGCGTCATGAAAAATTTGTTTAAGTCCGCAGACTCTTTCATGATCTTCACTACATCTTTCATTTCAGAAAATACAGTAGCCGTTTGACCTGACTCATTAGTGAAATCAAGTAAACCTTGTGCGTATCTTTTAGCTACTTTAGATGTAAGCATTCTTAGTTAAGGTTTGATTTGTTTAAATAATTCTGAACTAATTCGTTTTGAGCTTCGCTGTTGTCCAGTTTCTGCTGAAGGATCGATTCTGCGATGTTTACTGATAATGTACCGATCTGAGATTTGATGTCTGCCATAGCAGCATTTTTCTCAGCATTGATGGTTTGTTTAGCAGCTTCGATCATTTTATCACCTTCAGATTTAGCAACATCTTTAGCTTCACCTACGATTTTATCTCTGATTTCTCTCGCTTCTTTAAGGATGGCATCTCTTTCGATTTTAGCCTCACGAATGATTCTTTCGTTATCCTCTTTTAAAGTTTCCATCTCTTTTCTTGCCAATGTAGCCTGATTAAGAGCGTCAACAATAGAAGTTTCTCTATCATTAATAGATTTTAAAATAGGTTTCCAAGCGAATTTACCTAACAAGAATAACAGTGCCAGAAAAATAACTGTTTGGATAATAAATAATCCTGATGAAAACTGGTGAATTAATTCCATTATATAAATGTATAAATAATTATTACTTTTTTCTTAAATAACCACTATCTGTAACCAACCGTTACGGATAGTGGTTTTAGTTTAATTAGTTTACTGCGAATAGAGCAGCAAACGCAACACCTTCTACAAGTGCAGCTGCGATAAGCATAGCTGTTTGGATTTTTCCAGATTGTTCAGGTTGTCTAGCGATAGCTTCAAGAGCAGCAGCTCCGATTTTACCAAGACCGATACCTACACCTAGTACCACGATACCAGCACCTACAATTTTAGGGATTTCCATAATATATAATTTTAAAAATTTGTCTCTTACTTACTATTTTTTACACTTTAATTAGTGAGCCGCGTGGTGTTCGTGCTCGTGATCCTGTACAGCCATTCCGATAAATAAAGCGGATAACATCGTGAAGATATAAGCCTGTAAGAACGCCACCAATACTTCCAGTAAATAAATCACCAGGGTAAGGAAAGGGAAAGCCACACCTGCAACTACATTTTTAAACACATAGATCAGTCCGATCAAACTCATTACAACAATGTGTCCTGCCGTCATGTTGGCAAAAAGTCGGATCATCAAAGCGAAAGGCTTGGTGATTGTTCCTAACAATTCGATCGGCAACATAATCAGTTTCATTGGTACAGGAACACCCGGCATCCAGAAAATATGTTTCCAATAATCTTTATTCGCAGAGAACGTTGTAATAAGATACGTAAGGATCGCTAAGAAAAATGTCATGGTGATGTTACCGGTAACGTTGATTCCGAAAGGCATTAAACCCAATACGTTCAAAAATAAGATAAAGAAAAATACCGTTAATAAATAACCAATGAATCTTTTATACTTGTGTCCAATATTCGGGATAGCGATTTCGTCTCTTACGAAGATTACCAAAGGCTCTAAGAATCTTGCTGCTCCTGTAGGAACCTGAGATTTTTTATAAGATTTGGCCATTCCTGTAAATAACAACAACATGAAAATTGAAGTTAATAAGATGATCAGTACACTTTTCGTAATGGACAAGTCCAATACTTTTTCTGAAGTTACATGACCTTCTTTATCGAAAGCTAAATTCCCGGCAGCATCCGTCTTATAAATTTTTTCGTGGTGTAATTTATAATAAGATCCGTCTACTTCCGTTGTTTCTCCATGAATGAAACCTTCTTTATTGCTCATGAAAGAATGAATACCGTTATCATAAAAAATAACAGGAAGCGGAAAACCGATGTGGTGACCTTCTTTATCCACCATCAATGTAAAGTCGTGTGCATCCAACAAGTGATGATCGATGTACTCTTTGTTTTCTTTACTTACTTTGTCTTTCTCTGAAAGCTCCGTGGTAGCAGAACCTGCCTCGGCAGTAGCCTCACCGTGCTGTGCAGACACTAAGTTTAATACAAAAATACTGTAGAATAAAACTGCGAATTTCTTAAACATTGATAGGTTTTTTTCGTTGTGCAAAAATATAATATTTTTTCTGGTTTACAATAAATAATTTTACTGTTTTTTGTCATGATTAATCAGCTTAATCGCATAGTACGTAAGTAATGTTGTCAGGACAAAATAAGGAATGATAAAATGAAATTTATAGCCTGGAAACGCCTCAAAGTTTAGTTTTTTTCTGATCAGGTACATCAGACCGAATTTCAAAAGGATAAGACCAATCACCGACAAACCTAAAAATTCCGGTGCTACCCTGTTGATTAAGACAATAAGCGTAATCATCATCATAAACATAACGCTCAGGAAAAGATAAAACTTCACGATTACAATTTCATCCAGATGGAAAACAAACTTCCACAGCGAAAAATGAACCAAGAAGGTTAAGAAAAAGAGAACCGTTACAAGAATATTGGGATTGATCTTCATTTTAAATTTATTTTTAACCTAACAATCATTAGGCTAATTTTAATTCAGGGCAAAAATAGGCTTTTTCCCCCGGATCTCATCAACATTTGATTTATATCATCCTTATATTTTGTCTATTTATATATAATATTACGTGCCCGACCGTTTATATATACTAAAAAAATCCTTATTTTTGCGAACTTATAATTTACAATAAATATGTTCAACAGTTTACAGGATAAATTAGACAAAGCGCTGCACAATATTTCAGGACGTGGAAAAATCACGGAAATCAACGTAGCGGAAACCGTAAAAGAGATCAGAAGAGCATTGGTGGATGCCGATGTTAATTATAAAGTTGCCAAAGACCTTACCAAAAGAGTTCAGGATAAAGCGTTAGGACAAGACGTTCTTACATCGCTTACACCGGGCCAGCTGATGACGAAGATCGTCCATGACGAACTGGTGGATCTGATGGGAGGCTCTCAGGAAGGTATCAACCTTTCGGGAAAACCGTCCGTTATCCTTATTGCAGGGCTTCAGGGTTCCGGAAAGACGACTTTCTCCGGAAAATTAGCCAGCTATTTAAAAACAAAAAGAAATAAAAAGCCTCTTCTGGTAGCCTGTGACGTATACCGTCCGGCGGCAATCGATCAGCTGAAAGTACTGGGCGGTCAGATCGGGGTTCCGGTTTTTACAGAGGAAGGTTCTATGGATCCTTCAAGCATTTCACAGAATGCCATCGATTTTGCAAAATCAAATGGTCATGATGTGGTTATCGTCGATACGGCAGGACGTTTAGCAATCGATGAGCAGATGATGAATGAGATCAAAACCGTTCATACTACCATTAAACCAAACGAAACTTTATTCGTTGTGGATTCCATGACCGGTCAGGATGCCGTAAATACAGCCAAGGCCTTCAACGATACTTTGAATTTCGACGGGGTTGTTCTAACCAAATTAGATGGTGATACCCGTGGTGGAGCTGCACTGACGATTCGTTCCGTAGTGGAAAAGCCAATCAAGTTCATCTCTACCGGTGAAAAAATGGAAGCTTTGGACCTCTTCTACCCTGAAAGGATGGCCGACAGGATCCTGGGAATGGGAGACGTTGTTTCCCTGGTAGAAAGAGCGCAGGAGCAGTTTGACGAAGAAGAAGCTAAAAAACTTCATAAAAAAATCGCTAAAAACGAATTCGGTTTCGACGATTTCCTGAAGCAGATCAATCAGATCAAGAAGATGGGAAATATGAAAGATCTGATGGGAATGATTCCGGGCGTTGGAAAAGCGATCAAGGATGTAGAGATCAGCGACGATGCTTTCAAACATATCGAAGCAATTATCTACTCAATGACGCCGGAAGAAAGAAGAAAGCCTTCGATTATCAATACGCAGAGAAAGAACAGGATTGCCAAAGGAGCAGGTAGAAAAATTGAAGACGTTAACCAACTGATGAAACAGTTCGACCAGATGGGCAAAATGATGAAGATGATGCAAGGCCCTCAGGGAAAACAGATGATGCAGATGATGAGCAAAATGCCGAATATGCCTGGAATGGGCGGAATGTTCGGAAAATAACCACCGAAAAACAAATAAAAAATATTATCATGGAAATTAATGAAAAACAAGGGAATTACAATTACAATCAAGGAGTGCCCTATAAATCTGAAAAGAAAGTAGCGGCAGGTATTTTGGCAATTTTGTTGGGAGGATTTGGAGTGCATAAATTTTACCTTGGATATACCAAAGCAGGAATTATCCAAATTCTTTTGAGTTTTTTATGTATTGGCGGACTAATAGGATTAATCGAAGGAATTATTTACCTTACCAAGTCTGATGAGGAATTCGACAGGACGTATGTTCAGAACCAGAAAGAATGGTTTTAAACTAAATTGAAATAAAAAAAGAATCCGGCTCAATTGTGAGCCGGATTTGTTTTTTGGACTTTATCAAAGTTTTGATCTTTGACAAAGTTTTTTTACTTGTCAGATTTCTGAGCTTTAGCCTTGATGAAATAAGAGAAACCTACGTTTACTCCAAAAGTGTTTACGTGAGTTTTAACATCGGTACCCATATACGTTTCTTTGTTGGAAAACTGGTCATAAGAAACACCTAAGTTAATCCCTAACGACTGAGTAGCCATATAAGTTACACCACCTTTTACTTTCCATGCAAGCCCATCCGCTGTTGTTTCAGTAGAACCGGAAACTCCCATTGCATTTACTTGCTCTTTGTTTTTTACAGTGGCATATCCGATCCCGGCGCCTAAGAAAGGAACAAATTTGCTGTCGTTAGCAAAATAATACGTTGCGGTAGGCATTACAGAGAAACTTGTTGTCGTATCTTTAGTGCCGGTATATTTTGTGGTAGTACTGGTAAGGCCCAAATCGATACCAACAGCCAATTTATCAATAACGAAGTATCCAACTGATGGCGTTAATGAAAACGTGCTTACTTTTGGCCCGTCTGCAGACTGACCTTCAGCCTTTATCTTAGTTGTTACACTGTTGAATCCAAAACCGGTATTCCCGCTGATTACCCAGTCTCCTTTAGTCATTTGTGCATTAGACAAACCGAAAAGTGCCACAGCACCTGCTAATAATAATTTTTTCATAAAAATTTATTTATTTAAAAAAGTTTAGTTTATTTGATTATTTTGCGAAAACATATTTCACACTGAAAGAAATGGCAGACAGGTTAATCCCGAAATTATAGTCTTTTATATTTAGCTCGTCCGCATCTTTATGCAAAAGGCTTCTGTACCCGAACTCTCCTATCGTAGCTTCAACAGACCAGTTTTTATTCAGAAAATAATCCAGACCCGGCTTTACATTAATCCCGATAGCAGTGTGTCTTCTCTCATTGGATAATGTCTGATAGCTCACATAGCCTGTTGGCTCATAAACATCAGTCACAAAAGCATCCTGCCGAAGCTTTCCGAATTCCATCGGAACCTGAAGCTGTCCGAAAAAGTATAATTTTTCTGATAAGGTCCAGTATTTCCTTACAAAAGGGGCTACCGTAACGGCATTTGTCTTTCCTGCATAGTCTATGAAAGTAATGTAAGGTCCGTTGTAGATGGCCTGTGTATAATCCAGCTTGGTGTGTGTATATCCCAAACCTGTACCTACAGCCAGATTGGGCGCAATAAATATCCCTGCGGTCGGAATCACTTTGAAGATTTGCTGTTTGGTATACTGGTCGTTATTTTTGTAGGTATTGTAGTTTATTTCTCCTGAAATATATGCGGTTCCTTGTTTAATCTGAGCATTTGAAAGGCTGTACAGCGTAACTGCAGCGGCGGTCAGTAATCTTTTCATGATGATTAGTTTAAAAAAATGGTTAAGTGAAAAAAGCCCTGGGTTAAAAACCGAGGACTCTTTCATCTTATATGATTTGTTTATTACTTGGCAAAAACATATTTAACTCCGAAAGTTACGGTAGATAAATTCAGGCCGAAGCTGTAGTTGTTGGTAGCATTCCCATCTTTCGGCTTGTAGTTGTTGTAACCGAATTCCCCGATAGTCGCTTCGATAGACCAGTTTTTATTAAGGAAATAATCAAGACCCGGCTTTACCGTTACCCCGATCTGAGTATATTTCGCCTCGGAAGAAGACGTAGTAGTCGCCACAGAAGATCCCGAAGTACTTACAGTCGTATTTTCAGTTTCGGTTTTTCCGAACTTCATCGGTACTGCCAGCTGACCGAAGATGTATAATTTATCTCCTAATGTCCAGTATTTTCTTGCAAAAGGAGCTACTATGAAAGCAGGCTGCTTTGTTTCACGAGTTGTCACTATTGTGCTTCCCGGAAAAATAGCATTATTCATTACATCGGTATTTTTTACGGTCTCATAACCGATTCCTAAACCGATTGCGAAATTGTTACTTACGAAATATCCAACCGTAGGCAATACATTGAAATTTTCCGTTTTATTGTTGCCGTTATTTCTTTCTTCCTGAGAATATTCTACAGAACCTGATAAATAAGCCGTTCCTTGAGCGATCTGAGCATTGGATAAACCGAAAAGGGCAATTGCACCCGCCATTAATACTTTCTTCATTTTTTAAAAATTTAATACTTTCTGACGGCAAATTTACAGTGAGGGCAACGAATATTAAAATTTGTTAATGTGATTAATATCATTGCTCAATATTTCTAATTTTCGAGAATAAAATGCATTAAAAGAAGCCGATTTACATTTTCACAACTTTTCACAAAAAAAAGCTCCAATTCTGCAACTGGAGCTGATTATATTTGTTTTGGAAAAAATTTTACCTTAAGAAAAAATTGGCTCCGAAATTAACGGCACCGAAATTAAATCGGTCGTTACCATGCCAACGCGGATCTGGTCCAGGATCATGATCCTTGTATTTACTGCCAATGTTCTGGAATCCTAAATACAGCTCTACGTTCTTCATCTGGTACCCTACTCGCGGAGCAACATACAGACCACTGTTGATATAGTTTTTAGTAGAAATCGCTGCTCCTAAATCCAGTCCTACAAAAAGAGGAACTTTATTAAAAGTGTATTTACCGGAAACCGCCAGAGGAATAAATCCGAAATCCTCCACATTGTCTTTTCCGAAAAAATGAGAATATCCCGTAGCCGCACCGATATCCAGACCTTTGGTAATATTCCACATATAAGCCGCATCAATTCCTAATGTTACACTTGCCGCATCTGCTGCATCTCCAAGCGGAGCACCGATATGGCCTCCCAGTCTGAAACCCTCCTGAGCATGGGCAAGACCTCCGAAAAATGCAAAAGCACCTAATAATAATAGTTTTTTCATTTTCAATAAGTTTAAGATTAGAATATTTGAATTGTTTTAGAGTTAAAAACAAAAAAGCGGTACAAATTCTGTACCGCTTCGTTATAAATGTAATTTTTTTTAGAAAGAATATCCGATTCCTACAGATCCTGTAGGAAGTACTCCGTTTCCTTTTAGGCCGTCTTCATAAGTTTCTTCTTCTGCTGTACTGTTCCACTTGTACTTGTAGCTTCTGTATGATGCTCCAAGGTTTACATCCAAAGTAAAGCCGGAATCGAAGATCCACTGGTAACCGGCTCTTACACCTCCACCGAATCCTGAGAAATTGATTTCTGTTTTGGCACTTCCTGATGTATCTCCCATCATGCTGCCGAAATCCATTTCTTCAATTTTAACTTTTCCTCCGATATAGTCAGCTACCACAGCCCCGTAGAAACCGGTCATTGCTTCAGTGAAATAATATCTTCCCTGAAGACCGCCTCCGTAGCTGTTATACTTGTAACCTCCCAGTTTGAAACCTCCATAACCTCCACCTACAACACCTGAGAAATGATCTCCCAGCTTATGTTCAAATGAAATAAGGTCTGTACCGCCAAGAAGGGCTACCGGATTTGCTTTAATTGAATTTTCCTGTGCCATAGCAATTCCTGAAACTGCAAAAGCACCAAGCAGTAGTAATTTTTTCATGCTTAAAGTTTTTAATTAATTCGATGGCAAAAATAGCATTTTTTTTCAAATATCAAAATACACATGAATTTTTTACTAAAAATTAAAAATGCAGAACAATTTTCATCATTCTGCATAAATAAGTTTATATTTTAACTAAAATTATTCATTTCTATGTTTTTTATCCTCGTTATTATAGGCTAGGATAATTTTTTTAACCACAGGGTGTCTTACAACATCCTCTTCCGTAAGATGTACAAATCCTATTTCTTTTACATCCTGCAGGATTCGCATGGCTTCTTTAAGGCCGGATTGCTGTTTTGGAGGGAGATCGATCTGGGTAGGATCACCTGTAATGATGAATTTGGCATTCATTCCCATCCTCGTCAAAAACATTTTCATCTGCGAATGGGTGGTATTTTGCGCTTCATCCAGAATTACAAATGCATCGTCCAGTGTTCTGCCTCTCATAAATGCAAGTGGTGCCACTTCGATTACTTTTTTCTCAATAAAACCTTCCAGCTTTTCATGAGGGATCATATCGCGCAGGGCATCATAAAGGGGCTGCAAATAAGGATCCAGCTTTTCCTTTAGGTCACCTGGCAAAAATCCGAGGCTCTCCCCTGCTTCCACGGCAGGTCTCGTCAGGACGATTCTCTTTACCTGCTTGTCCTTTAAGGCTTTCGCAGCCAAAGCAACACTGGTATAAGTTTTTCCGGTTCCTGCAGGACCGATCGCGAAAACCATGTCTTTTTTCTCGGTTTCCTTTACCAGCTTTTTAAGATTGGTAGTTTTTGCCTTAATGATCTTCCCGTTTACTCCCTTAACGATAATGTCCTGATCAAAAACCAGCTGCTTCTCGTTTTCGTCTTTGATGTTCAGGATATTCTCCACATCCTTCAGTCCGATGGAATTATTATTTGAAATATAATTGACGATATCATCCAGCTTTTTCTTAAATATATCCAAAGCCTCCTGATTTCCCATGGCAAAAATATAGTGATCCCTACCGGTAATTTTAAGCGTCGGAAAAGTGGATTTTATTAAATTGAAATATTGGTTATTCACCCCATAGAAGATCTTTGCATCGATGTCTTCCAGATCATATGTTAATTCAAACATGCAGTCGTAGTATTAATTTTAGATTTTAAATGTAATGCTTTTTTTGAAAACTTATATCAAATTCTTTTCCATTATTTACCGGGCTTTCCTTTTATTTTAAATAAATTTGCATTACGATCACTTATCATCATTCCATGCCAATCATTACCCTTACTTCAGATTTCGGAAATTTGGATTACAGAGCCGCCGCTGTAAAAGGCAGCATTCTGTCTCTGAACCAGGAGGTTAATATCATTGACATCACCCACGATATCCAGGCTTTTAACCTGGTGCAGACCTCTTACATTGTAAGAAATGCCTATAAACACTTTCCGAAAGGGACCATCCATATTATTTCCGTAGACAGCTTTCACAACAGATCGAGGAAAAATATCATTTATAAATCCGACGGACATTATTTTCTCGCGGCAGACAACGGTGTTTTGAGCCTTATTTTCTTCGATATAAAACCGGAGGCGATCTACGAGATCACTTTAAACAACCGGTTTGATGACATTGTAAACTTTACCTCTACCGATATTTTTGTACCGGCGGCGGTACATCTGGCAAATGGCGGGCTTCCTGAAGTGATCGGCCGGAAAATAGATTCCGCGAAGCAGCTCCTGTTCCCGAAACCGGTTTATAACGAATCTGAAAAGATGATCATCGGGGAAGTTACCTATATTGATAATTTCGGAAATATAATCTCAAATATTAATAAAGATTTTTTTGAGACCATCAGCAAAGGCTACGAAAATTTCACAATAAAATTCAGGAACCTGGCACTTTCAAAAGTTTTTTCAAACCATACGGAGGTGGTTTCCGACTGGGAAAGGGAGACCGAATACCACGGACAGTCGGCTGCAATATTCAATGACAGTCAGCTGTTGGAGCTTACCATCTACAAAGGCAACAAAAAAAACGGTGCCAAGTCACTCTTTGGGATGAACGTAGGCGAGAATATTTACATTGAATTTTTCTAAAATTTAATATTTCATAAAAAAATCGATTTTTTTTATATATTTGTCAAAATCTAAAAATTAAAAATGGCAGAATACAAATTATTGCTTCCTTCCATGGGAGAAGGTGTTATGGAAGCGACAATTATCACCTGGCTGTTCAGCGAAGGCGATACTGTAAAAGAGGATGATTCCGTAGTAGAAATTGCAACCGATAAAGTAGATTCAGACGTTCCGACACCGGTTTCGGGAAAAATCGTAAAGATCCTGAAGCAAAAGGACGAAGTTGCAAAAGTGGGTGAAGCCATTGCTATTTTAGAAATTGAAGGAGAAGGCGGAAACACCGCTTCGGAAGAGGTACCGGCCGAAACTGCACCCGCAGCTCCGGATGCGGAAACATTGAAAACCATTGAAGAACCGCTGAAAGGAGCGGCTTCCACGGAGTTTTCGGGAGACCTTTACCTTTCTCCACTGGTAAAATCAATCGCACAACAGGAAAATATTTCCGAATCTGAACTGAAATCCATTACAGGAAACGGTCTGGAAGGAAGAATCACCAAAGAAGATATTTTAGCCTATGTTAAAAACAGAGGCAACCAATCGGCACCACAAGCGGCCCCGGTACAGCAGGCAGCTCCTGCCCAACAGCCGGTAAAGACGTCTGCTCCTGCAGCAACAATTACTGCTGCTGCCGGTGATGAGATCATCCCGATGGACCGTATGAGGAAGATCATTGCTGAAAATATGGTGAAAGCCAAGCAGATTGCACCGCACGTTACTTCCTTTATTGAAACGGACGTTACCAACGTGGTAAAATGGAGAAATAAAAACAAATCGCTTTTTGAAAAGCGTGAAGGTGAGAAGCTGACGTTTATGCCGATTTTCGTAAAAGCAGTGGTAAAAGCAATCCAGGATTTCCCGATGATCAACGTTTCCATCAGTGGGGAGAATATTATCAAAAAGAAAAACATCAACATCGGTATGGCCACAGCCCTTCCGGACGGAAACCTGATCGTGCCTGTAATTAAAAATGCAGACCAGCTGTCCCTTTCAGGATTGGCAAAAGCGATCAACGACCTGGCTTACCGAGCAAGAAATAAAAAACTTAGACCGGAAGATACGCAGGGCGCAACGTATACGATTTCCAATGTGGGAAGCTTCGGAAACCTGATGGGAACACCGATCATCCCGCAGCCGCAGGTAGCGATTTTAGCCATCGGAGCGATCGTTAAAAAGCCTGCTGTTCTTGAAACTCCTGACGGTGATGTGATTGCCATCAGAAACCTCATGTTCATGTCTCACTCGTACGACCACAGGGTGGTAGATGGTTCTTTGGGAGGAATGATGCTGAAGCACGTTCACGATTACCTTGAAAATTGGGATCTGAACACGGAAATATAAGCAATCGGTATTGAGTACTCTTACAGATTAAAATAAAAGCCTTCGGATTTTCCGGAGGTTTTTTTGTCTGAAGTATGGCGAAATACTTCTATCTTTAAATAAACGGTATACAAAATGGAACTCGATTTCAGGAAATTGAACGCTGCAAAGCTTTTTGAATTTTCCAAAGAGCAGGAACAACTTATTTTCGGAATTTATGATCGATTATTCGGAATTTATGATCTTTCTGTAGTTGCAGTGGAAGATTCCCCTTTTCAGGCCTTTGATTCCGGTGAAGGAAACTCTTTATTCAGCCCGAAAATTTGCTATTTCATTACGGATAAAAATAAGGAAAATCCGTTTTATCTTTTCATTGTCAGCAAAATCGGCACTACGGTAAAAGGTGTCCGTACGACGGCTTTATATGACAGCCTGCAGATCTGGGGTATGAAATTGCTCAATGAAAATTACGGCTTTATAGCCATCAACAGAAAGAAATGGGCAGACAGAATCGCCGGTATTTTTAACCGATTTAACATCAACTTCAGGGATAGGGAATTTAATGACTTCTATGTATTGGGCAGCGACAGGTTGAAGACGATGGCTTTCTTAAATGAAACCCGTAAAGAACTCATCAAAGCCTTTCCCGATGATGATTTTAAATTAGAAATCAAAAATAATATATTGAATTTCGGACTGCCTAAAAATCTTACCGCCGATAACGCTTTACAGGTAGCTGAATTTTTAAAATGGGTGTAATGTTTTTTTGAATAAATCACCAAGGCTTTCATTAATGATTTTCTGGCTTCTGCAGGCTCAGATTCCGGAATATTCTCAGATAGCTTGGTGTTTGAAACCTTTGCCTGTAATTTTTCAACCACTGATCTGCTCAGATTTTCACAGATCATTGCGTTTATTTTAATGTGATTAGATTCTCATGGAAATTGAATATAAAATCTTTGGTCTTCATTCAGTTTGCTCTTGATATTTTCAGAGTCTTTTTAAATTTCAACTTAGAAATTTTCCGTCACTTCTCTCATCTCTCTCTTTATTGATTTTCTGAATTAAAATAAACTTCGCTTATTCTACGCTTTACATGGCAACTCTATTTCAATGAATGAAGCAAATAAAATCTAGCGACCCATAAATGGATTTTAAGTTGAAAATCCCTTAATTTCCTAATAAAAAATAAACTCTAAATTTGAATAGGCTCTAATTATTTCTGTAATTTATCAAATGAAAAGAAATGACCGGAAGTTTCAGATCGGGCTTCCATGCAGATAAATCTTTTTGAACGGTCAATTGGCATGTTGACAAAAAAACTTCCAACATCCGGTTTTCGGCTCCCTTTTCATTTTTCAAATCCGGCTTCTGCTTTAGGTTCAAATTACTTTATCAAACTTTTGTTTTTAACTAAATTTTTTACGTATTTTTATGTTCATCACCTGCAAATTTACCGAATGCTGAAAATCCTGGCCCGCCTCAGAAGATCTATTAAAAAATCCTTCGACAATATCAGAAACGAACAGCTGAAGCACAACTTACTTCAGGCTATCCCTTTCTGGATCGGCTCCGTGGTTACGGGGTTTGTGGCAGTGATGTATGCCAAGATTTTTGCCTGGGGCGAAAGTCTTCTTCATTTTAGCTTAAACTGGCATTTGTGGATGATCTTTATTATTGCTCCTATCGGCTTTGTACTGTCCTGGTGGCTGGTAAAAGAATTTGCACCCAATGCCAAAGGCAGCGGAATCCCGCAGGTAATGGCAGCCATAGAACTGGCCAATCCGAAAGAACACACGACAATCAGGAATTTATTAAGTCTCAAAATCATTGTTTTTAAAATCCTTTCCTCCGTGGTTTTGGTGATCGGAGGAGGCGCTGTAGGGCGCGAAGGCCCGACGATTCAAATCGCAGGATCGGTTTTCAGGAAAGTTAACGAATACCTTCCCGACTGGTGGCCAAAAATTTCAAAAAAAAACATGATCATGACGGGTGCTGCCGCAGGGCTTGCCGCTGCATTCAATACTCCGCTCGGCGGTATTGTATTTGCTGTTGAGGAGCTTTCCAAAACGCATATCAATTATTTTAAAACCGCTTTGTTTACGGCAGTCATCATCGCCGGATTAACAGCACAGACGCTGGCGGGATCTTATCTGTACCTGGGATATCCGAAAACAAATGATGTCTCATTGATGGTTATGTTCCCGATTATACTTGTAGCAGGGATTGCCGGAATTTTAGCCAGCCAGCTCTCGGTCATCATGCTGAAAATAACGGCCTGGAAAAAAAGAAAACTGAAAACCGACAGGGCGAATATAATTTTTCTGGTTATTTCCGCTTTGTTCATTGCTTCCACTGCATTTTTCATCAACCGGGAAATTCTGGGTTCCGGAAAAGAGATTATGGAACGGGTGCTTTTCACTCCGGAAAAACACGAGGATTGGTATGTTCCCGTTTTAAGAATGCTAGGCCCTGCCCTCTCCTTTACTTCCGGCGGCGCGGGAGGCATCTTTGCCCCGGCTCTAACGGCAGGAGCAAGTATAGGCTCCGTGATTTCAGGATTTATTCATTTAAGCCCGAATGAAACCAATGTTGTCGTTCTCGGCGGAATGGTTGCTTTTCTGACCGGAATTACCAGGGCACCGTTTACTTCAGCCATTATTGTATTGGAAATGACCGACCGGCACTCTTTGATTTTTCATCTGATGCTCGCCGGAATGATTTCTTCCATTGCATCGATTCTCGTAAGCCGGCACTCGCTGTATGATCTGATTAAAGTGAGTTTTTTAGCCGAGATCAGGGCAGAAAATAACAAAGATCATTAAAAATAGGTGTGAATTCGATCGTATTCATTTTTAAATGGCAGATAGATGATCAGGAATTTAAATAGAATTTTCCCATTATGGAATCCGAACCAAACTATCTATTATTTTACAGTTTTAAAGATTATTTAAGCATAATTTGAAGATCCTTCATCGCATTCAATACGTTTTCTGCAGCCTGGTAATCGGTCATTTTAATCACAAGCTTATCCAGTTCGGGCTTAGAGTTTCGAAATCGGAAAGTTACGATATTCAGGTAACAGGTATTGTTATTCCGGAATGAAATCTTATGAAATTCAATCACTTTACCGAGGTCCCAAAAATCACCTTCTTCTACGGCGCTCCCCTTTTTATTGATGGAATTAATTCTCAGCAGGTCTTCTTTAAACTCAGCCTGCAGCTTTTGCCAGCCGATGTTCCGGTCTATCCCGAATTCGTTAATGGTGCTGACGATAATTTTTTTTGCCTCTTCCGTACCGGAATATTTTCCCAAGACCTCGGTCTTTCCATTATTGTAGGTAATCCGGTAAAATTCAGATTTATCGATGGAATGAATAGGCCCTTCCAGATTATCAGATTGTTTGTAGATGATTGCAACAGGACTTACTTCAACAATTTTCGCATCTACCTGTCTTCCTTTTTCATCAATATTTTGTCCTGACCGAAACAACAGGTACCTGTATATAAAAGCAGAAACAGAAAATTTTTGTATCTCATGGCTATATGGATATTAGTTTAATAGATTGAACCAAAAAAATACGACGATAGCAATTAAAAACTTGTATAGTTGATAAATTTACACTACTTTTGCACCTCGAAATAATTAACAAATTCATTTAACATTATGAACAATTACGAAACTGTTTTCATTTTAACTCCCGTTCTATCTGAAGCTCAGGTGGAGGAAGCAGTGAACAAGTATGTAGATCTTATCAAAGAAAAGAACTGCGAAATCGTTGCTAAAGAAAACTGGGGATTAAAAAAATTAGCTTACCCGATCCAATTGAAAAAAAACGGATTCTACACTTTGATCGAATTTAAAGGTGAAGGTTCTGTAGTAGCTGATTTAGAATTGGCATTCAAGCGTGACGAAAGAGTAATCCGTTACCTTACGACAAAACTTGACAAGCATGCTGTAGACTATGCTGTAACAAGAAGAGCTAAAGTAAAAGCTGCTAAAGCTTAATTATTAACCCTATTTTTTTAAAAAAGACAAGACATGGCAATAGACGAAATGGCTAAACAAGCCTCTGCTGGAGGAGAATCAGAAGTAAAATTCCTTACTCCGCTTGATATCAATACAAAATCTGAAAAGAAATATTGTAGATTCAAAAAATACGGAATTAAGCATGTAGATTATAAAGATGCTGATTTCTTATTACAATTTGTAAACGAACAAGGTAAAATCTTACCAAGAAGATATACCGGAACTTCTTTAAAATATCAGAGAAAAGTTTCTGCTGCAATCAAAAGAGCAAGACACTTGGCGTTACTACCATACGTAGCTGACTTATTAAAGTAAAAATATTACAATCAGCCATTAGCTTCTTGCTTTTGGCTTTTTGTTGCTGAATACATCATTAATTCTAACTTGATTTTAGAATTCTAAAATCTAAAAAAGGACAACAACAATGGACATTATCCTAAAAAAAGACGTAGAAAACTTAGGTCTTGAATTCGACACCGTAAGCGTAAAGCCTGGTTATGCCAGAAACTTTTTAATCCCTCAAGGGTACGCGCTTTTAGCAACTCCTAAAAACAAAGCAGCTCTGGAAGCTACTTTGGAAGCAAGAAAAGAAGAAGAAGCTAAATTAATCGCTGCTGCAAACGCGGTAGTAGAGCAATTGAAGAAAACTTCCGTTACCATCCCTGCAAAAGTAGGTTCAGGTGATAAATTATTCGGATCGATCAACAATGCAGATCTTTCTGCCGCTTTAGAAAAAGCAGGGGTATCTGTAGAGAAAAAATACATCAAAATTCCTGGGAACACTATTAAGAGAACAGGTAAAGTTACTGCTAACATCAGATTACACAGAAATGTTGAGTACAACTTTGAATTCGACATCGTATCTGACGCTCCGGTAGAAGCTCCGAAAGCAGCTCCTGCTAAAAAGGAAGAAACATCTTCTGAAGAAGCTTAATAGTACTTTAAAAGTATTTTATATATCATGCTGTCTCCTTTGAGGCAGCATTTTTATTTCAACAGAATAAATTAAAGCCGAAAAACTAAATTTCCCGGCTTTAATTTTATGATCTTGGAGTCCATGTATTAAAAAACTCTTTTACTTTTTCAAGGCTGTAACCTTTTCCTTCTTCCAGGACATCACTCTGCTGCACATGGATCATTTTACCGTTCTGATCCAGAATAATGAAAACCGGATATCCAAATTGATCTCCTGGATTTCCGTATTTAGCAAAAATCTTCTCGTTTTTATTCTCCGGAGAATAGTTCAGGTGATAATACTCGTAATTCTCATCTACAATTTTCTTCAGTTCAGGTGTAGTCTGTACATACTGATTGAATCTCAGACACCAGATGCACCAATTTCCGCCGGCCTGGATCATGATGTTTTTCTTCTCCTTTTTTGCTTTTGCGATCAGATTCTGAATATCCTTTTCGGCATCCGCTTTCGGATCATAAGGTTTTGGGAGTTTCGCTTTTTCTTCAGCTGCCTTTTTCTTTGCGTCCAACTCGGCTTGCTCGGTTTTTACAAGCAAAGTTCTATCGCCTGGTTTCTCTTGAGATTTATCTTTTAGCTCCTGGGAAAATGCAAAAAGACTGGATCCCAGAAAAACGGTTACCATAAATTTTTTCATACTATAAAAATAAAAAAATAATACTTATTGGCAGCAAAAATAGAACCATAATTTTATTATGCGTAAATTTGCCTGTTTTATGAATTTTCTTATCAAAATATTAAATCTGATCTCTAAACTTCCGCTGAAAATCCTGTATATATTTTCGGATATTATTTTTTTTCTGAATTATTATATTATAGCATACAGAGGAAATGTTATTACCCAAAATCTGAAGAATTCTTTCCCTGAGAAGCAGGACGATGAAATAAAGCAGATCAAAAAGAAGTTTTACCGGAATTTTTCAGATTATCTTGTGGAAACCGTCAAGTCCTTCAGTATCTCCGAAACAGAATCCCGGGTAAGGATGCAGCACATCAACCAACAGGTATTTCATGATGCAAAAGCTGAAGGAAAAAATGTGATCATGCTGGCAGGGCATGTATTCAACTGGGAATGGATCAATGCCATGGCCAAATTTATTCCACAGGCGCACTGCCATCCGGTATATCGGAAAGTTAACAATAATTTCTGGGAAGACCAGATGAAAAAAGTCCGGAACAGGTTTGGAAATGAGGCGTTGGAGGCAAATGAAGTAATATTAAATATTTTCAGATCAAAAAATGACGGGAATTCCGCTTATATGTTTGTAGCCGACCAGACTCCCCATTTTTCCCACGTTACCTATGGGCTTGAATTTTTAAACCAGAGGACACCCGCTTTTATCGGGTACGACAAGCTGGCAACAAGAATGGACCTCGCTTTCATTTATTGCGAGATGAAGAAGGTGAAACGCGGCTATTATCAGGTTAATTACCACCGGATTTATCCCGACGGAGAAAAATTTACGGAAAACGAAGTCGTAAAAAAATTTCATAAACTCCTGGAAAATACGCTTCACAAACGTCCCGACAACTACCTGTGGTCGCACCGTAAATGGAAATACCAGGATTCTATTAAAAAATTTGATTCAGAAAAAATATAATCTTTCCCATGTCAAAAAAATTAGCGGTTGCCATTCTCAACTGGAACGGAAGAGATTGGCTCGAAAAGTTTCTCCCGGATGTTATAAGGTTTTCCCCGGATGCGGATGTTTATGTGATCGATAACTGCTCCACAGATGATTCTTTGGTATTATTAACGAAAAACTTCCCTTCTGTTAAGGTTATTAAAAATGACAAGAACTACGGTTTTGCAGGTGGGTATAACGAAGGACTGAGACATATCGGAAACGAATTATACTGCCTTCTGAACTCCGATGTGGAAGTTACCGAAGGCTGGACAGAACCTGCTTTAAATTTATTTGAAAAAAATCCGTCCATTGCAGCCATTCAGCCTAAAATTTTAGCCTATAACCGCAGAACTTATTTTGAATTTGCCGGAGCAGCTGGCGGACTGATCGACAATATTGGTTATCCGTACTGCAGAGGAAGGATATTTGATGATATTGAAGAGGATACAGGCCAGTATGATGATGAGACCGAAATTTTTTGGGCGTCGGGATGTTGCTTTTTTATCCGTTCGAAAGATTTCTGGGATCAGAACGGGTTTGATGAACGGTTTTTTGCCCATCAGGAAGAAATCGATCTGTGCTGGCGACTAATTAACTCGGGAAGAAAGATCTTCTACACCTGGAAATCAAAAGTGTACCACGTAGGCGGCGGAACGTTGAACAAGCAGAGCCCAAGGAAAACGTTCCTGAATATCCGGAATAATCTCTCCATGGTCTTAAAGAACGCACCTTTCCCACAATTGATCGGTATTCTTTTTCTGAGGCTCTGTCTGGATGGTATTGCCGGAGTTTATTTTGGAATAAAGCTCGGCTTTCCTCATTTTGTGGCTGTCTTAAAAGCACATTTCAGTTTTTACGGATTTGCAGAAGGTAGCTGGAAACGCAGACAGAAACATCAGAAAAACCGGTTTTATCAAACGGAGTGGCTCATCTTCAAACACTTTTTATAATGAAAATATTAAGCAGATTATCTTTACTGTTTATTCTTATTTTTCAATTAAGTTTTGCACAGAAGAATAATTGGGTTACAATCGATAAGAGTTGCAGCTATACAATTATCTCCGAAAAAAGTAAGGAATTATTGAACAGTGACTCCCCAATTGAATTTGAGTTATATTCCTTTTCCGGTATATTGAACGATATTGATCTAAATACCGAAAAGTCTCCTATACCAACGACAAAAGCTTCTTATAAGACGATAGATGGAAAAATTGGATTAAGTGAAAAAAAATTAAATTTCAAAAAAAATTCAGTTTATTTGATCAGATTGAAACAAGAAATTAATGGTGATAATTTTCAAATTAATATTAATTCCAAAGCTGACCGATCAAAAATTATAAACTTAGAGTCTTATTTAAATAAAAAAATTACACACGGCACGATCTCAAAAGAATCGACTTACAACTCCGAAGATGATAGTTCTGCAACAACTTTTACAATTACTGTTACAGACGAAGATCTTTTTAGTTTTGATGATCTGAAAGAAAAATTTGCATCAGAGATCAGTAATATTTCAAAAACTCGGGCCGAAAAGAAAACAATTTTTATAAAAGTAAAGACTTATTAATTTTAAATAAATTTCTTATCTTAAATTATTAATTTCAATCAAAATAAATGGATTTTTGTGCAATTGATTTCGAAACGGCAACACACGAGAAAAATTCTGCGTGCGAACTGGGAATTTGTATCGTGCAGGATTCTAAAATTGTTGAGACCAGAACATGGCTCATCAAGCCGCCGAGCTTTCCTTATTTCAGTCCGTTTAATGTGGATGTCCATGGAATTCTTCCGGAAGATGTAAAAGATGCTCCTACCTTTGATGAGATCTGGTATGAAGTGGAAGAAATGATGTATGGAACTCTGATGATCGCTCACAATGCGGGTTTTGATGCAGGTGTTTTGCGCGGATGCCTAAATCACTACGGGATGTTTACTCCAAAAATGAATTATCTGTGCAGTATTCAGCTTGCTAAAAAATCTTGGGACTACCTTCCGAAATACGGGCTAAAACCTTTAGCAGAATACCATCAGATCAGTTTCAACCATCACCGGGCCGGCGCTGATGCCGAAGTATGTGCAAAAATATCTTTACTTGCCTTTGAAAAGCTTTTTCTTACAAGCAACGACGAAGTGGCAGACTTTATGAAATTGAAAATTAAAAAACTCTGATTAGACAGATTTTAATCGATTTGTGTTTCATAAAAAATTATTGAAATAAAGTATAATAAACCTGCTATATCATCAGCAATGTTCTGATATACAAAGAATCTAATAAATTATTGGCTGTTAAAACTAATTTTTATACAATAGGCAAATAAGATATTCAATTAATTTGTTCCCACTGATTATTAATGCTTTGTAACCAAAGTATAGAGTTCGCAGCAATAGTTGAAACATTTCCTCCCGAAATACTATTGTATGCTGATATTGAAGGAGTATTCGTAGTAGGATTTTTAATGATATAAATTCTACCGTTACATAAACTGGCAGAAGGAAGACTTATATCATGATTTCCGCCTATAATGACCGTGAAGTTTAACTCTGTTAATGTTAGGGCTGCTGAAGTAATAACTATTGGCAAAGAGAATGATCCAGAAATCTGCAGTGTTGAATTAGGAATACTTCCTGCCATATTGATTCCTACCCGAACTGTGCTATCTAATCCCGTACCTTGCAGACGAAGCATTTCAATATATGTTTGAGAGGTATAGTTGTATTTATAAAACAGATAAGGCTCATCACCATCATCTCCTACCAGAAAATCAAATCTTCCATTATCTGATGCTCCATTACTTCCAAGTTCAAAAAAATCACTGGAAGCTGCAGAACCCCTCATTTTAAAATTACCATTGCTATCTGTAAAAAAAACTGGTTTATAGATGGTGGCATTATCTGCCTGAAATTGCAGTGCGGAATTTCCTGATGTCCCTCTTATATACATTGTAGATGCAGTTGTGGAATTGTAAGGGCTTGGCTTTGAACTTTCTGTAAGACCTAAAGTCTGTCTTGTTCCTAGCTCTAACATTTCGGTATTATTGGAACGTAGTTGTAGACGCACATTGTTTGTTGTTCCTAACAAACTGCTGTTTGCAGCGTTTGCATTACCTGTGAGAAACCAATTGTTGGTGGCAGCATCAGTAAATGGTGCCCAAGAGTTCGTCGTACTGTTCCAGCTTAATACCTGCCCACTATTTGCTCCCATTTGTCCCAAATAATATGGGCTTGATGATGTCCCGCTACCAGAAAATGTAGTTGCGGTAAAAACCGGACTCAATGCACCCACTGTACCGTTTCGCAAACCTATATAAATCTGCCCGTCATCAGTTGCCTTATATAGATTGCCTTCTGCTGCTCCAGAAGCATTAGAAGCAGATGCTATATTTTCCTGCCCAAAAGAAAAAATATTAATGATGATGATAAAAATAACAGAATAAATTCCTTTCATTTTCATTAGTTTATACGTTGCCAATTAGTACCGTCACTTTGAAGCCATAAAATAGAGTTTGCAGCAAGTGTAGTTACAGCAGTTCCTGATAAATTTCTGTATGAAGAAATTGCCGGGGTATTGGTTGTAGGATTTTTAATCACATATAACCTTCCGGTACAGGTATTTGCAGCCGGCAAAGTGATCGTGTGATTCCCTCCAATAATTACTGTAAAGTGATTCTCAGTAAGTGTTAAAGCGGCTGTAGTTGTGATGGTTGAAGTGGATAGTGATCCATTGTTCTGTAATGTGGAATTGGCTAAGGCACCCGTATTTATTCCCACCCTTACATTGGTATTAAGACCATTTCCGGATAAGCGCATTAACTCTACTGTAGCAGCTGTAGTGCCATTATATTTGTTAAAAACAAAAGGCTCATCTCCGTCATCCCCGATTATAAAATCGAATCTTCCCGCATTGGATGCTCCGCTGCTTCCCATTTCAAAGAAATCAGTTCCGGCAGAAGAACCTCTTAATCTGAAGTTTCCGTTACTGTCTGTATAAAAAACAGGCTTGTAAAAACTTGCACCGCCTGCTTCAAATTGTAATGCCGAGTTTCCTCCTGTTCCTCGAACATACATCACTGATGCATCGGTTTGATTATAGGGATAAAGACCTGTACTGCTGGAATCATACAAGCCTAAAGTCTGTCTTCGCCCAACTTCCAGCATAGGGGTATTGTTTGACGCGAGCTGAAGTTTCACATCATTGGTAGTTCCCAAAAAATTACTGGAAGTTGTATTGGCATTTCCTGTAATCAGCCAGTTAGAAGCAGCCGCAGGCGTTGCAGGTTTCCAGTTATTAATGGTGGAGTCCCAAGTCATAACCTGTTGGTTTGAGGCTCCGTTTTGAGCCAGTTTAAGAGGGTTTGCAGCTGTTCCTGTTCCCGAAAGTGTTACATTATCTACAACGATATTGCCTCCTACTAATTTAAGGGCCCCATTTCGCAGACCTATATAAATCTGCCCATCATCAGTTGCTTTATATAAATTACCTTCAGCTGCTGTTCCAAATCCTGCTGCCGTTGGTATAGTTTCCTGCGCAAAAGAATTAATAGCTGCTAAAATTGGTATAATAAGGAATATTCTGCTTAAATTTAAAATTTTCATTTTTAAAGAATTACATTTTTTCTACAATTAATGATGAACCATTGGCAACAAGCTGAAGACTTCTGTTCGTGGTATTCCAAACTTTTCCCTGCACTCTTAAAATGTCATTAGCATTAAGGTTCAGTATCTTTATCACTGTTACAGAACCTCTTGGATCTGCATTGTTCCTATGAAATGTAAAGCCTGAAGTTCCTGCAACATCATTTCCGTTTACCTGCAATTTATATTCTCCGGTAGCTTGAGAATTTGTAGTTACAGATGCAGATATACGATAGGTTACCTTGTATTTTCCTGTATTGGTAACAGTAATTGTCCCTGAACCTGCAGTGTAACCACTGTCTACAACCCCAGCGGAGGTTATTAACATTGTTGTAAATCCAGCTGCCGTTGCAAAAGTCTGTGTTCCTGCCGCATCATATATTTCCGCTGTATTTGAAGTAAAGGGTGTAGACCAGCTTAATGCGTTTCCTGCTCCGCCTGATGTTAATACCTGTCCAGCTGTTCCCGGTAGAAGAGTTTGGTAAATAGTGCCATCACCCTGTAAAAGAGTTCCGACAGCAGGCACTGTTATGTTTCCTGTACCTCCATTAGATGGTTTTAAGGTTCCTGCTAAAGTGACTGCTCCTGATGTTAAAGTGGAAGGAGTTAATCCGGTAGTTCCTGTACTGAAACTGCTCACATTCGAAGGAACACTTATTGTACCATCGGATGCAACATTTAATCCGTTACCTACCTTTATCCCTCCGATAGTAGACGCTGTAGCAGGATTTAGTGTAATCGTATTAGCCGTATTGGTAAAACCTGTTGAAAAAATTAAAGCATTTTGTTTATTATTAAATATATTCCAATCAGCTGATGATAAATAGCCATTGCCAGAAGATCCTGCCTGAAATATTGAGAAAGCACCCGTTACATTATTATAAGCTAATGGTGATACTGCTGAAAAATTTGACAAAGTTAATGATCCGCCTCCTAACTGTTTCCAAGCTGCCCCATCCCAGAATATAAATCCGGGAACCAGACTTCCGTCATTGGCTGTTAAATAAACCAGTTGGCTGTTTGCGGTACCGGATACATTAGAGACCTGATTTACACGAGGAATTATTATCCCATCTTTAGGATCTACAACTCCTCCTGAGTTCTTTCCTACGATTTCTAAAGTTGCTTTAGGAGTTGTTGTATTGATACCTACTTGACAATAGTAGATTTGGACACTAAAAAGGAATAGTGTCTGCAGTATTGAATAATTATTTTTCATCCTGTTTTTTTAAAGAGATCTTGCAAAGATAAAAAAATAATTGAAAAATCGATATTTTTTAGAGTTGGCCTCACCACTAAGCGATATTGGTAAATAATAGCTTAAATGAAAATTATTCTCCGGCAGGAGGTCGAGAAAAATAGTAACAAAAGTCTATTTTCAATGATAGTGAGACGGGTTGTTTAACAAATTAAGCAATCTAATTCCACAGAGGCTTTTTATTATGAAAATCATTTAAACTTTTTACTTTTCTTCAGTCAAGCACAATGAACACAATTTAATTAAATGATTTTAAAAAAAATTACAGGAACGTCATACTTATTAAGCTCAGGTCTTAAATAACGTGAATTCGGCCATATCAATATCATATTCAATCATTTACTTAATTCAAAATAAAATTAAGGCTGATTCAGTCAGGATTATGAATAGAATTCCTTCGGGTAAAATGAGTAAACGGTTTATGCTTCTGATAGGATTTTATCCTATCCTTTAGTAAGCCGTCCCTCCGGGACTTTAAAACAATATAAATCAGACCTTGGTATAAGGCTATTTTTCAGCATTAACTAAGCATTTTCTCTGATAGAACAACAAAATATTTGTTTGATTATCAAGACCTCCGGATGTATTTTTGACAGGAAAGACTTCCGGTATCCGGCATTCCTCTTCCAGCCTGTTAACTCCGGTTCTTCTTAGGGTTCACTTTAAATAGATATACAATTATTAAAGATGGGATTTTATGTCAGTACACAAAAGTTTATTTAGTTCCTTCATCAATATAAGCACTTCGCATCTGTCACAATTGACAATTTATTATGCTTTTGTTATCATATAGTTTTATTCTGGAACTCTTGAAAGATAAAATCTAACATTAGTTTTGTATTTCCCGAGATTTAGGTTTTTTAACATTAAAAACCTTTATTATAGAATCGAAAAAAATTTAAAATTTATCCTTCCGGCCTATCAATTACTCAACACTTCAGACAGCAGATTGAATTTAGGGATATCAATTTCAAAGTTTTCCTGGGTTTCCATATTTCTCACCAGGTATTTTCCGCTCATATTCCCTACACCGGACCGTAGCATTACATTGGAAAAATACGTGAAATTTTCGCCGTTTACGATCTCCGGAGTAAGCCCGATGACGCCATCGCCCGTAATCTCGGTATAACCAAAGCCAACATCAAATATCAGCCATTTTCTCTTCAGTACTTTGATCGGGAACATGCCGTCGTTTTCGATGGTAATATGGTATTTAAAAACATAACGGTTTTCGGAAGGATAACTGTTTTTGGTATCATATTCAGGAACTACTGAAACTTTGATATTGGAGGTCATTTTTGAGAACATCATCTTGAGTATTTAATATAAGAGATACAAAAATCTCGCCTTTTTGAGGCGAGATCTTAAATTTATAGGGGAATTGTTTTTTAGTCTTATAATCCGAGACCTTTTCTTTCGTCTCCGTTCATCAGAATTCCAACCGGGTTATCGATCGCCTCTTTTACCGCTACAAGGAATCCTACAGACTCTTTTCCATCGATAATTCTGTGGTCATAAGACATCGCCACATACATCATCGGACGGATTACCACCTGCCCGTCCACGGCAACCGGTCTCTGGATAATATTATGCATTCCCAGGATCGCAGATTGTGGAGGATTGATGATCGGTGTAGACAACATAGAACCGAAAGTACCGCCATTGGTAATGGTAAAGGTACCGCCCGTCATTTCGTCAACTGTGATCTTTCCGTCTCTTACTTTGATGGCAAGATCTTTAATGTTTGCTTCAACGCTGGCAAAAGACATATTTTCAGCATTTCTCAATACCGGAACCATCAATCCTTTAGGACCGGAAACGGCAATTGAAATATCGCAGAAATCATAGTTCACTTTGAAGTCTCCGTCGATGGATGCGTTTACATCCGGATACATTTGCAATGCTCTGGTAACCGCTTTCGTGAAGAAAGACATAAAACCAAGGCCTACCCCGTGTCTTTGTGCGAATTCTTCTTTATATTGTTTTCTTAATCTGAAGATTTCGGACATATCCACTTCGTTGAAAGTCGTCAGCATCGCAGTTTCATTTTTTACAGAAACCAGTCTCTGTGCGATTTTTCTTCTTAGAACTGAAAGTTTTGTTGTCGTTGTCGATCGGGAACCTGTAGCCGTAACCGGATTTCCGCCAAATGCCGGAACTGCTGCCAATTCAGCGTCAGATTTTGTAATTCTTCCGTCTCTTCCGCTTCCTGAAACCTGAGCAGCATCCATTCCTTTTTCATCAAGAATTTTTTTAGCCGCAGGAGAAGGAGCACCGGTTGCATAAGTTTGCGTTGCAGCCGCCTGAGCAGGTTGAGCAGCAGGCTTAGGGGCTTCCTGTGGAGCTTGCTGAACTGCTTTCGGAGCCTCTTCCTGTTTTGGAGCTTCTGCAGCAGGAGCACTTCCTCCTTCAGGTTTTGCAGCATCCATATCGATCAGGCAAACCACCTGTCCTACCTGTACTACATCACCCTCTTCAGCTTTCAAAGTGATGATACCACTTTGTTCAGCAGGCAATTCAAGAGTAGCTTTGTCTGAATCTACTTCAGCAATGGGTTGATCTTTTTCTACATAATCCCCATCTTTTACAAGCCAGGTTGCAATTTCAACTTCTGTAATGGATTCGCCCGGTGAAGGAACTTTCATTTCTAAAACTGACATATCGTATTTTTTATTTTTTTATTGATTATTACTTTTTATTAAGCCGTTACAGGTCTTTTTACCGGAGCATCATTTCTGTCGAATACCCTGTTGATAACGGCATTCTGATTTTTCTCGAACATTTTGTGGCTTCCCGGAGCAGGAGCACCGCTCGGTACAGGAGCAACCACTTGGATTCCCGTATCTCTGAAGTTTCTCAGGATATAAGACCAAGCTCCCATATTTTCTGGTTCTTCCTGCGCCCATACGATTTCTTTCCGGTTTGAATATTTTTCAAAAATGGCTTCAATGGCATCCGTCTGAAGTGGATACAACTGCTCGAATCTTACCAAAGCTATATTTTCAGCATTTAATTCTTCTTTTTTTGCGAGCAGTTCAAAGTATAGTTTACCGGAGCAAAGCACCAGTTTTTCAATTTTTGCAGGATCTGCGTTAAGATCGTCAAGAATCGGTTGGAATCCTCCGGTTGCAAAATCTTCAAGCGGAGAAACCACTTTCGGATGTCTTAACAATGATTTAGGGCTCATCACGATCAGTGGCTTTCTGAATGCCCATTTCAGCTGTCTTCTCAGCAGGTGGAAATAGTTGGCCGGTGAAGTGATATTCGCAACCACCATATTTTCATTTGCACAAAGCGTAAGGAATCTTTCAAGTCTTGCCGAAGAGTGTTCTGCACCCTGCCCTTCCGAACCGTGAGGCAGCAGCATCACCAGACCGTCCTGAATCTTCCATTTCTCCTCTGCCGCAGCCAGATACTGGTCAACAATAATCTGGGCTCCGTTTACGAAATCCCCGAACTGCGCTTCCCAAATGGTTAAGGTGTTCGGAGAAGCCATGGCATACCCGTAATCGAAACCTAAAACCCCGTATTCGGAAAGGTGCGAGTTGTAAACATCGAACCTGTTTTCAGAAACGTGTCTCAACGGGATGTATTCTTCTTCCGTGTCTTCGGTTTTCACTACCGCATGTCTGTGGGAGAATGTTCCCCTTTCCACATCTTCCCCTGAGATTCTTACATTATGACCTTCTACAAGAAGGGTTGCATAAGCCAGCCATTCCCCAAGCGCCCAATCCAGAGAGTTTGCTTCGATGGCTTTAATTCTGTTTTCAAAAAGTCTGGTGATTTTATTCAAAAATTTCTTATCTGCCGGAAGCGTAGACATTTTAACGGCTAGTTCCTTAAGCTTTTCAAGATCAAATTTTGTATCGACAGCCTGCTGAACAGCCCCTCTTTTGGCAATAGGATAATTTGTCCAGTCATCGGCCATGAATAGGTCCATTACGTTTTTCTCGATTTCCTTGGATGCATCAAAATCTTTATCCAGTAAGGCCTTGAATTCAGTTTCCATTTTGGCGATCACATCATTGGAAGTCACATTATCTTTCAATAACTGATCTTTATAGATTTCTCTTGGGTTAGGATGCTTGGAAATGATCTTATACAGATTAGGCTGAGTAAATCTCGGTTCATCCCCTTCATTATGACCGTATTTTCTGTAACCCAGCAGATCAATATATACATCTTTACCGAATTTCGCTCTGAAATCGGCAGCAAAATGAATCGCATGAACTACAGCTTCGGCATCATCCGCGTTGACGTGCATCACAGGGGATTCCGTAACTTTTGCAACATCTGTACAATAAGTGGACGATCTGGCATCCATGTAATTGGTTGTGAAGGAAACCTGGTTGTTTACTACGATGTGAACCGTACCTCCCGTTCTGTAGCCTTCCAGTGTCATCATCTGGGCTACCTCATAGGCGATACCCTGGCCCGCCAATGCACCGTCACCATGAATGATGATCGGTAAAATCTTAGAATAATCCTTGTATTTATCATCAACTTTTGCACGGCAGATTCCTTCTACAAGGGCAGCCACCGTTTCAAGGTGAGAAGGGTTCGGTGTTAAATTGATGGAAACTTCCTCGCCGGAAGCTGTTTTGATTTTTTTGGATGAACCCAGATGATATTTAACATCTCCTGAGAATACGTCCTCTTCAAACTCTTTCCCTTCAAATTCTGAGAAGATCTGCTTATAGGATTTTCCAAAGATATTGGTAAGCACATTCAGTCTTCCCCTGTGCGCCATTCCTAAAACAACCTCGTCAACCCCTAATTGCGAAGATCTGGAGATCAGCTGGTCCAATGCAGGAATAAGCGTTTCCCCGCCTTCAAGGGAGAATCTCTTCTGCCCGACAAATTTTGTATGAAGATAATTTTCAAACGCGACGGCCTGATTTAATTTTAAGAGAATTTCTGTTTTTTCGTTGGCAGAAAGGTTCGGGTGGTTTTCGTTTACCTGAAGCCACTGCTTGATGTAATCCTTTTCCTCAACGTTGTTGATGTGCATATATTCCACCCCGATGGAATCACAGTAAATGTTTTCCAGGTGAGTAATCAGCTCCTGCAAAGTTGCGGGACCTTTCATTCCGGTCTCAACCGCACAGTTGAATTTTGTATTTAAATCCGATTTGTCAAGTCCGAAGTTTTCAATATCCAGCGTTGGTGTATAGTGTCTTCTTTCCCTAACAGGATTTGTCTTTGTAAACAGATGCCCTCTCGTCCTGTACGCCTCGATCAGGTTCACTACCTTGAATTCCTTTCTGATGTGTTCCGGAACTTCACCGTTTGAAGCGGCCTGGGCTGCCTGCTGTACTACAGGAGCTGAAGCGGCCGGAGCCTGAACATATTGAACGGTATCCTCGTCCCCGTAGTTCTCCAAAGCAAAATCAAAGCCCTGAAAGAAGGCTTTCCATGATGGTTCCAAAGAGTCCGGATATTTTAAGTACTGGTGGTATAAATCCTCAATTAACTGAGAATGAGCTGCGTTTAGGAATGAAAATCTGTCCATTATTACAGTTTATCTGTTATTAAAATTTGTTTGTCGAATTAAGCTTCAAATTTAATAAAAAAAACCGACTTGGAGCAGCCTTTAAACTATTAAAAAAAGTATAAAATAATTTCCTACTTAAATACTGATAATGAGAGTTTCATATTGACATCCTGGTCCTCCAGAGGGCGCTCTATAAAAGTCTGACGAATATCATTAAAACGCATTTCATCTTTCTTGGCCTTCTGGATTAACTGTTGTATAGCTTTGACCCTTCCCTCATAATTTCCTTTATAATACATCACATAATTCTGTACAGGATTAAGCGTCCTGAAACTGAAATTATTATCCGTAACCCCAAACTTTTTAGACAATGGTATTCCAAGGAAATAAGACACTTCTTTGTCTTTATAATTATCCGCATCGGTAACAAGAACAGGATAACCGAACTCATCCTCTTTCTTACCCAGGTCCATTGTGGTGTAATTATAGATTTTGTTGTAATTCATCACGATGTTTTTGTACAGCGCATCCTTCTTGTTGGAGGCACTTACATTGATCCCAAGCAGTAGTTTTTCTTCTTCATTTTCAACCATAATGCTGTCGTATTTGATGGCGGCCATCTGGTTGTCCTTCTCTACTTTGTTGCCGAGGACATTTTTAAGGTTTACCATGCTTTTGTCGATATTTTCTGCGAAACGGTCTTCCGTCCAGAAATTTTCCACTCTTTTTAAAACAGAGAGCTTAGGCGTGTGTACGACCCAGGTAATTTTTGTTTTTTGAGCGGAGATGGGTTTGAATTTAACGTCCACAATGGTCGGGCTCTCATTTTTCTCTTCAAAAAGCTGGTACCGGAGCGATTTGTTAGGATTTTCGTAGCGGATGAACATTTCCCCGTCGGTATCGTTTTTAGGATCGGCATAACTGATGGAACTTCCCTGCCCTTCATATGGTGTATAGTAATCAATATCGACCGATTTTGAACTCGTAAAGAAGTTATTCCAGCGCGTAAAATGCTGCAGGTTGTTGAACTGCGAAAAGACTTTTTCCAGGGGATAGTCGATCTCTTTCTCTATTTTGAAATCCTTGCTTTCGTCCACAAAATAGTACATCGAAGCCGCATAAGCCCCGATCAACAAAACAACAAGCACCGCTATGATCTTAAAAAAACGCATGACACAAATGTATAGAAAATAACAAGAGTGACCAATATGAGGGCCACTCTGTTTTAATTTATTTAAAATAAAGAATGAAAAATATATAAATCTATTTTCATTAAATCTACTGTTGTCTATCCGATATGCGTTCCCGCTCTCAGCACCGCACCTTTCTTCACGACGATAATCCCGTCCTGAACCGAATAGGTTCCATAGTCACCATCCTCAAGATGCTTGCCTCCGATAATTCTTACGTTGTCGCCGATGTAGCAGTTTTTATCCAGAATTGCCTTTTCAATATAGCAATATTTTCCAATGCCCATATTCGGGTGGCCGTTGTTATCGTTTTCCACAATCTCAGCCGTACCCTGGTAGAAATCCGAACCCATCACATATGAATTCACGATGGTACTTCCTTTATCAATGCGCGTACGGTTTCCGATCACAGAATTTTCGATCTTATCCGCCATGATGATACATCCGTCTCCAAAAACAGCCTTGCTTACGTAAGAACCATTAATTTTCGAAGGAGGAAGCATCCTCGCTCTGGTGTAGATCGGTGAAGAGGAAAACAGGTTGAACTGAGGAAAATCCTGACAAAGATCGAGATTTGCCTCGTAGAAAGACTCAATGGTTCCGATATCGGTCCAGTATCCTTCGTATTGATAGCTTAAAGTCGTGTATTTACCGATAGAATTCGGGATAATGTCTTTTCCGAAATCATCCCCTGCACCTTCGTCAAACATTTTTTTCAGAATGCTTTTTGTAAAGATATAGATTCCCATAGACGCCAGATATTCTTTACCTAAATTCTTGTTTTCATCCGAAACTTCAGATTTCAGGCCATCCAGCATGTCGTAGCCCGGCTTTTCAACGAAAGATGTGATATTTCCTTCGTCGTCAGAGCTCAAAATTCCGAAACCGGTAGCATCTTTCGCATTAACGGGAATCGTAGCAATGGTTACATCACCCCCTTTTTCGATGTGAAAATCCAGCATCTCCTTGAAGTCCATCTGGTAAAGCTGGTCTCCGGAAAGAATCAGGATATATTCATAATCATACTTCTCCAGATGCTTCATCGACTGACGAACGGCATCGGCCGTTCCCTGGTACCAGCTTTCATTTTCTACATTCTGCTCCGCTGCCAGAATATCTACGAATCCTTTGCTGAAAATATCGAAGTGATAAGAGTTTTTGATGTGCGAATTCAGTGAAGCTGAATTAAACTGCGTTAAGACCAGGATCTTGTTCATCCCTGAATTCAGACAATTGGAAATAGGAATGTCTACCAGCCGGTATTTTCCGGCAATCGGAACAGCCGGCTTAGACCTTGAATAGGTTAGGGGAAATAATCTTGTTCCCCTTCCGCCTCCTAAAACAATGGATATTACATTGCGATTCATACGTACGTTTATTTTTTATTTTTATTATTCTATTTTTCCAGCAAAACGATTTGACAAAGATTCAGATGAATTAAAAATCCCAAGCTGAATAGAAAACTAAAATTTTCACTTGTGTAAGTTATTAGTTTTTATACAAATTAATATACTTTTCAGCAGATTTTTCCCATGCAAAATCAAAATTCATATTGGCGCGGATCAGGTTTTCCATTGTCCCTTTTTGGTTATATACCAGTAAGGCTCTGTTCATCGCATGGAGAATATCGTCAACGCCGGGAAACGTAAAATTTAATCCTGCCCCGCCGGTCGAGATATCGTTTACCGTATCCCGCAGACCACCTGTATATCTTACGACCGGAACCGTACCGTATCTCATCGAATACATCTGGTTCAGTCCGCAGGGCTCTACCCTCGATGGCATCAGCAAAAAGTCCGCCGAAGCGTATATTTTATGTGAAAGATATTCCTTATATCCGAGGTCCAGCGCGAAATTGCTGTAAATATAATCGTATTCCTTCAGCTTATTTTCAATGAATGAATTTCCTGATCCGAGAATCATAACGTTTAAGGCGCCATGAGTCTGTGTGATGCTTCTCCAGACGACGTCCGGCAGGAAATCTGCTCCTTTTTCCGTAGCAAATCTCCCGATAAAGGCAAACAGCGGCAATTCAGGCCGTAAACCGTATTCTTTACAAAGCTTTTCTTTATTCTTTTTCTTCATGGCTACCGCATTTTTCTTATTGAAATTAAAATCCAGCATCGGGTCGGTTTCGGGATTCCAGACTTCGGTATCAATTCCGTTGATAATTCCGTAGGCTTTTCCGAATTCTTCACGCACCAGGCTCTCCAATCCGCGGAAGCTGATAAAAAGTTCTTCCATATATCCTTGAGAAACCGTAGTAAAAGCATGGGAACATTTAATCATGCTGGCCAAAGGATTGATCAGCCCTTCCCAATCCATCAGACCCCATTTGTACCGGTCGAAAGAAGGAATATAATTGGCCATTTCCCAGCTCATCATTCCCTGGTATTCGCCATTATGGATGGTAGCTATGGTTTTTACGCCTTTCAGAAAAGAAAATTCCCAGCAATGTTCCACCATAAAAGGAATCAGCCCCGTATGATAATCGTGGCAGTGCAGAACATCCGGACGGATCTGCATCGCACTGAGCCAGTGAAGCACACCATGCTGAAAACCGATAAACTGAAAGTTCTCATCCTGGTAACCGTAAGGGTTGTCACGATCTAGCAATCCCGGGATTCTGACCATGTACAATTCAAATCCTAAAGCGTTTGATTTTTCCTTTAAAACCTGCACCTGCAGCATGTTTGGCCCCTGATGGATGAAACCATCAAAAACTATGTCAAATTCATGGTCATAAACGAAAGATTTGTTGTACCAGGGCATAACCACCTTCGCATCAACTCCTTTAATTTTATTCTGATATTTAGGCAAAGCCCCTACTACATCGGCCAGCCCTCCTACTTTTGCCACTGGATAACATTCTGTACTGATGTGAAATACTGTCATCTTTTTTATTAAACTTAATTAATTATTTTGAAAATCATTTTTAAAAATATGAATATCTGCTTGTAATTCAAACAAATAAAAAGCACCCTCATCCATAACATGGCTTTTTACCATGATACTCATTTGTTGGGAGTAAAATGTAATCAACCCATAATCTCCGAGAGACTCAATATTAAATACAGAAGATCCATCAAAATCAAATTTTTTAATTTTCCATTCCGTGAACCCTCCTTTAAAATCCGCACCTTTATCTATCCATTCTGTTTCTTTTAGCTGTTTGTTAGTATAAAACTTAAAAATAAAAGAGTCTTGATTAATGAGATTCTGAATCATATTTACTGAATCATATTCATCCGCTATAAATTGAATACTGAATATTTTGTTTTCGAAAAAACGCACTTTATATCTTTCAATTTTAAAAGTATTAAAGTATAATTCTACATTAAATATCGCTTCAGTTAAAGGAGGATGAATACCTTGTTTAGAGAAAGATTTTAATGCTTCTGCACCAAAATCACGTCTTACAATATATTTCTCAAACTCTTTATAGTCCTTTCCCAAAACGTCTGATGCCTGAATCATGATTTTTTATGTTGATTAATCCTGCTCTGCTTATATTTTTTCGGCTTCCTTCTTAAAACCACTCCGGCCAGCGGTGGCAGCTTAATGCTGATGGATTTTTTATGTCCTTTAAATTCTTCCTGATCTTCCCTGAAAATATCCGGCTCCACCCCGCTTCCCGCGTATTTTTCATCATCGGAATTGAAAATAATCTCCCAACGGCTTGCGGCATCTACTCCGATCTTATAATCCAAAACCCTTGGTGTTAAATTCAGGATAACCATTAGGACATCCTCTTTCTTTTTTCCTTTCCTTAAATAAATATACAGCGAGTTATCCGCATCATCCGCTTCCACCCATTCAAAACCTTCCGGGCTGAACTGGTTTTCGTAAAAGGCCGTTTCTTCGCGATAAAGACGGTTCAGATCCTTTACCAAGGTCTGCAATCCTTTGTGGACTGGGAAATTCAGCAGATGCCAATCCAGGCTTTTCTTGAAATTCCATTCGCTCGTCTGTCCGAATTCATCGCCCATAAAAAGCAGCTTTGCTCCCGGATGTGTAAACATATAGACATAAAGGGCGCGGAGATTCGCAAATTTCTGCCATTCGTCACCTTTCATTTTATAAATCATACTTGCTTTTCCATGCACCACTTCGTCGTGTGACAACGGCATCATGTAATTCTCGTTGTACATATACATGGAAGCGAAAGTCAGCTTATGGTGGAAGAATTTCCTGTCGATGGGATCTTCCTTAAAATAAGCCAGTGTATCGTGCATCCAGCCCATCATCCATTTCATCCCGAAACCTACGCCGCCGTCATGAACGGGTTTGGTAAGCATCGGAAAATCGGAGCTCTCTTCCGCAATGGTAATGATGTTATCGCCAAATTCTTTATAAACTGCCGCATTGAACTCCTGAAGGAATGTTTTGGCTTCCAGGTTCACGTTTCCGCCGAAGATATTCGGTTCCCACTCTCCTTCATTCCGGGAATAATCCAGGTGAAGCATAGACGTTACCGCATCTACCCGCAATCCGTCGGCATGATAACGTTCCAGCCAGAACATGGCATTGGAAATCAGAAAGGATTTCACTTCATTTCTTCCGTAATTGAAAATATAGGATTTCCAGTCGGGATGGAAGCCTTTGCGCGGGTCCTCATGCTCATATAAATAAGAACCGTCAAACCGGTGCAGACCGTTGGCATCCCCCGGAAAATGTGAAGGCACCCAGTCTAGAATCACCCCGATTCCGCTACGGTGAAGCTCGTCGATCAGAAACATCAGGTCCTGCGGCGAACCGAAGCGTGAAGTTGCGGCATAAAACCCGGTAATCTGGTAGCCCCAGCTCGGCTCATACGGATATTCCATCAAAGGCATAAATTCCACATGTGTAAAAGCCATTTCTTTGAGATAGGGAATAAGCTTTGCGGCAAGATCACGGTAATTCAGAAATTTTTCCGGATTGTATTCATCCCGCATCCAGGATCCTACATGCATTTCATAGACGGAAATGGGAGCCTTAAGGGTATTTTTCTGCCAGCGGCTTTCCATCCATTCTTTGTCCTGCCACTCGTACCAGGTCGTGGAAACAAGTGACGCCGCCTGCAGGTTCTGCTCCCAGCTTAAAGCATACGGATCACTTTTTTCCAGGATTTCTCCTCGGTAAGTTTCAATGGCATATTTATACAGCGTTCCCCAGGTAAGGCCGGCAATAAATCCTTCCCAGATTCCGGAGCCATCCCAGCGTGGAAATAAAATGTGACCGTCCTGATTCCAGTTGTTAAAATTGCCGAGTACCGAAACTTTTTTGGCATTGGGTGCCCAGACTGAGAAGTAAACGCCCTGTACCCCGTCTTTTTCAGCTGAATGCGCTCCAAACTTATCGTAGAGCTTATAATGTTTACCTTCCCTGAAAAGATAAATGTCCTGATCCGTAAAAAGAGTGTATGTTTTAACCGAATTCATCACGGTTTTAATTTATTTTATATTTTTTGAAACTACGGAAAATACCGGCAAACAATATTAATTACGGGTGAATTAATTATTATGTTAAGCAGCTTCTGTTGCTAGTTTCTATCAAATATAAAGTTTTTCATCCAGTATTTCCATGATTCAGGAAATTATTTGCCATAAAAAGATTTTTTATAAATTTATCCCTTTAAATTTTAGTAAAGACACTGATGAAGTTTGAACTCCATACCACAGAACAGGATGAAAGAATTATTTACGTCACCGGGAATTTCAACAGCTGGAACCCAAGGGACCAGCGTTTCCGTCTTATCCGGAAAGGTACCAACCAATATTCTATAGAAATTGAAGATCATCTGCTGCCGGGTCTCGTGGAATACAAATTCACAAAAGGCGGCTGGGAAAATGTAGAGTTGGACCAAGAAGGAAATATTACCCCGAACCGGAAAGCATTGAAATCCGCAGGAACCGTTTCCAACACCGTAGAAAAATGGAGGCTGAACTGGGGGCCTTTTAAAACTGAATACTTTCCGATTGCTGAAATAATTTCGGACAGATTTTATATCCCCCAGCTCGACCGCTACCGGAAAGTCTGGGCACTTCTGCCATACGACTATTATACTTCGGATAAAAACTACCCCGTACTGTATCTGCAGGATGCCCAAAACCTTTTTAATGAAGGCAGTGATTACGGAAACTGGGAAATTGATAAAAAACTTTCCGTTCTTACGGAGTATGGCCGCGGTGACATCATTATTATTGCCATCGAACACGGCAGTGACGACCGGATTAAAGAATATATTTTTGACAACGACCATGTGGCCAACGGCTCCGAAGGAAAGAAATACATCCGTTTCATTACCGATACTTTAAAACCTTTTGTAGACCGGAACTACCGTACCAAGGGAGACCGTGAGAATACAGGGATCGGCGGAAGCTCGCTTGGTGCCCTGATCAGCATTTACAGCGGTTTTCTTTATCCGGAAGTCTACTCCAAGCTTTTGATCTTCTCTCCTTCTCTTTGGGTAGAACCGAATAACAATTTCCCGATGATGAATTTCAGGATTCCTTTTAAAACGAAAATTTATCTTTACGGCGGCGGTCAGGAAGGTTCTAAAATGGTAAAACGGATCCATGCCTTTGAAGAATCACTGAAACGATGGGAAGAGAACCGCCTGTTTGATTTTGAGATCAGGACCAGCATCAACCCGGAAGGTACCCACAGCGAATTCTACTGGTCGCAGGAATTTCCGAGAGCCATCGAGTGGCTGTACTACAACAATATTGAAAACCCTGTAGAAGTAAAACCGAAGCAGAACAGCATTTAAAAATTAACATTATGAAGCTCATCAACAAAAAAAATAAAAATTACACGCAGGTATTTCATCTTTTTACAGAAGAGGAATGGACGAAGTCCGGAAAAAATTTCCATAGAAATATTTCCACTTTTTTTACCGGGAAAAAATATGAAGTTTTTATAAATGTACATGAAGAAGGCACTACCTATTTTGTCGGACTTGGAAAATCAGCACTGCAGGATTTTGAAATTCAGCAGGTGGCGGTAAAATTTGCCCAGATCCAAAAAGAAAAAGTACAGGCAGTTCCGACGCTGATGCTGGCGGACTTTATGAACGAAAGGCAATTTGAAGAATTTGCAAAAGGCCTGCTGACCGGAACCTACCACTACCCTTTCGAAAAAAACCATGCTTTCTGGAATCCTAAATTCGAGCTGCATTTTGAAAATTTAAGCCAGAAAAAATTGGATCACATTAATAAAAAGGCGGAAGCAATCAGCAACGGACAGACGGCCGGCCAGGAATGGCTGAACAAACCCGCCAACCTTAAAAGACCGGATGTTTTCAGCTCATACTTAAAAAATTTAGCCAAAAAGCATGATTTAAAGTATACGGTTTTCAACAGAAAAAAATGTGAAGAGCTTGGCTTAGGGGCTTATCTTTCGGTAAATCAGGGAAGCGCCTATGATGCCGCCTTTACCATACTGGAATACAGAACCGCCGTTAAAAATGCCAAAACCTTCGGACTGGTCGGAAAATGCGTACTGTTCGATACCGGCGGAATTTCTTTAAAAAACCCGGACAATATGCATTATATGAAATCGGATATGGGCGGTGCAACGGCTGTTCTGGGAACATTGATCTATGCTGCCGAGATGCAGCTTCCGGTGAATATTGTAGCGGTCCTGCCCATCACCGATAATGCCATTTCAGAGAAAGCTTTTCTTCCAAGCGATGTGATTACCGCCTACAACGGAAAAACCATCGAGGTATTAAATACTGATGCGGAAGGCCGGATGATCCTGGCAGACGGACTTTCTTATCTGTCTAAAAATTTCAAAACCGATTTCCTGATTGATCTTGCCACTTTAACGGGAAGTTCAGTACGGATGTTCGGCGATACCTGCGGAGCCCTGTTTTCCAATGATGAAGAGCTGAAAAACCTTCTATTGAAAACCGGAGACAAAACCAATCAACGCCTTTGGAACCTGCCACTTTGGGACATCTGGAAAGAAGACATTCAATCTGATGTAGCCGACCTTAAAAATATTTCCATGAAGCCGATCGGAGATTGTATTGTGGCTGCAAAGTTCCTGGAACAGTTTATTGAAAACCATACAAGGTGGGCCCATCTGGATATTGCCGGAGTTGCTTTCGGAAATGTAGGCTATGCCAAAGAAAAAGCGGCAACCGGATTTGGCGTGCAGCTGCTGGCAGATTTAATCGAAAATTATCACTAAAAATTAGTTTATTACAAAAATTCTCTGTATCATTGATAAAGGATTTACAAAAGTGCATGATATTTTATTTTTTAACATTGATTAATTAATAAAAAATCGTTTTTATTTTTGAAAATTCACTAAAAAACCAAAAACATTGTATGGAGGAGAAAACTATAGTATGTATTTCGTGCTATTACAAGGGTTATGATTTCATGGATGAAATGAAAAAACTCGGTAATAAAGTCATTCTGGTAACATCTGAAAATCTTAAGGAAAAAAACTGGCCCTGGCACGCCATCGACGAGGTATTTTACATGCCTGAAATTAAACCGTCGGTATGGAATCTTGATCATCTGATCCAGGGATTTTCCCATCTGATGCAGACCCGGAAAGTACATGCTGTAATTGCCCTCGATGATTATGATGTGGAAAAGGCAGCCCTCATCCGTGAAACCTTCAGGATTCCCGGGATGGGCCAGACTACCCACCGCTATTTCAGAGATAAGCTGGCCATGCGCCAGAAAGCGAAGGACTCCGGCATCAACGTGCCCGAATTTACTGCTGTTTTCAATAACGCTGAGGTAAATGCTTTTGCCGATAAGGTTCCTGCACCCTGGGTTCTTAAACCACGCTCGGAAGCCTCTGCCTCCGGAATCAAAAAATTATCTTCCAAAGACGAACTTTGGGAATCCCTCAATAATCTCGGAGAAGAACGCCACCTGTTTCTGCTGGAAAGCTTCAAACCCGGTGATGTTTATCATGTAGACAGCCTTACTTTCAATAAAGAAATTGTTTTCACCTCCGCTTCAAAATATCTCGCTCCGCCGATGCAGGTTTCGCATGAAGGCGGCGTTTTCAGAACCAAAACTCTGGGGCGTTATTCGGATGAATTTCAGGCGTTGGAAAAGGCCAATGAAAAAGTTCTTTCTAATTTCGGGCTGATGAATGGCGCTACGCATACCGAATTTATCAGAAGCCGGGAAAACGGTAAATATTATTTCCTTGAAACATCATCACGGGTCGGAGGGGCCCACATCCCTGATCTGGTAGAAGCCTCAAGCAACATCAATATATGGCGGGAATGGGCAAGAATTGAAGATGCCCTACTGAAAGGAAACGATTATAACATTTCAAAACCTACCGGGTATTATTCCGGACTTATTATAGCACTGATCAAAGATCAGACGCCCGATTACCGTGTGTTTGAATGCGAAGAAGCCGTACGATTTCTCCCTATTGATTACCATGTCGGCATCATCTATAAATCCAAGGATGCGGAGGTCATCCAGGAACGGCTGGACAGGTCCGCTGAAAAAATCCAGGCCGAAATGCTGAATATCCTTCCTCCGAAAAACAAACCGACCTCATAGCTTTTAAATGTCATACACCGGAAATGAAAAAACTGGTGTCATTTAAGTTTTGCCATCGATTTAAAACAAAAGCAAATCAAAGGTTTGATTACCTTTTAATTCCAAATAACAAAAAATGCCGAAAATAGAACATACCGATTATTATTCACATATCTTAGGAACCAGCCTTAAAGTTGAGGTCACGGGCCATTATGGCTATCCAATCATCATGTTTCCGACTTCACAGGGTCTTTACACCCAAAACCATGATTTTCAGCTGAACGGAAGTATTAACTGGTTTGTCGAACAGGGAAAAGTAAAGCTTTACAATATCCAGACAATCGACAGCTGGAGCTTTTATGATGAAAGCATTCCGCCGCAGCAGCGAATCAGGAATTACGAAAAATATATACAGTTTCTTATTAAGGAATTTGTGCCATATGTTCAGAAGCTGCATCAGACACACCGTGTAGCCGTAGCGGGAGCGAGTTTCGGAGGATATCATGCGGCCAATTTTGCCTTCCGGTTTCCTGATGTTGTGTCGCACTTATTCTGCCTCTCGGGAGCCTTCAGCATCAGAAATTTCATGGACGGCTATTCCGATGAGCTGGTGTATTATAACTGTCCGAGGGAATTCGTAAAGAATGATGAAGCTTGGAAATACAGGCATATGCATATTGTCCTAAGCACTTCCGATCAGGACATCTGCAGGGATAAGAATGTAGAAATGGCAGAAATCCTTGCTTCAAAAGGAATCGATTTCTGGTACGATGAAAGAAAATGGATCAACCACGACTGGCCGCTCTGGAGAATGGTGTTTCCAACCTTTATAGGGACGTTTTTTTCGTAAAACCTGTTTAAGTCACACTATAAATTCAATCATAAAAGTCACAAAAGACGTTTATTCGGGATACTGTAGATAATCAACAGTTCTTAAAAGATAAAAATCAAAGATTTTTTAAATTATCTCACTTTAAAAAGTTTAATAAAATAAACATTGATATAAAACATTAAAAAATACATTATGGCTAAAAAAGTAGGAATTTTGTTCGGGATGGAAGATACGTTTCCATGGGCATTTATCGATAAAGTGAATGAACTCGGTAAAGGGGAAATCGTTGCCGAGCCTGTAAACATCGATAAACTTGAACAAGGTACCGATTACGGATATGCAGTAATCATTGACAGAATTTCGCAGGACGTTCCTTTTTACCGGGCTTACCTGAAAAATGCAGCACTGAACGGAACGTATGTCATTAACAATCCTTTCTGGTGGAGTGCCGACGAAAAGTTTTTCAACAATGCATTAATGACGAAACTTGGGATTCCTCTTCCGAAAACCGTATTGCTTCCTTCTCACGAAAGACCGACCAATACTTCGGAGACGTCTTTCAGAAACCTGAAATTCCCTCACGATTGGGAATATATTTTCGATTACGTAGGATTTCCGGCATACATGAAACCTCACGACGGAGGCGGCTGGAGAAACGTTTACCGGGTGGACAGTCCGGAAGACCTTTGGGCAAAATTGGGCGAAACGGAGCAGCTGGTAATGATGGTGCAGGAAGAAATTATTTTTGACGATTATTACCGCGTGTATTGTCTGGGTCAGAAATATGTTCACATCATGCCTTACGAGCCTAGAAATGCGCCTCACCTGAGATATGAAACGACTCATAAAACTTCAGGAAAAGAACTTCAAAAGCTGCTGAAAACCATACAAGATTATACGATTAAAATGAATAAAGCACTGGGATATGATTTTAACACGGTAGAGTTTGCCGTACGTGACGGAATCCCTTATGCAATCGACTTCTGCAATCCCGCTCCCGATGCGGACCGGAATTCGGTAGGCGAAGAAAATTTTGCCTGGATCGTGGAGCATGCTGCCAAATTAGCCGTAGAAAAAGCAAAAGAATATGTTCCCGGAAAACCGAATATTTCCTGGGGAACTTTTGTAAAAGATTCTGTAAAATAAAAACCTCTAAAAAACACGAAAAAAAATGCATCAGTTTACTATCGGAATCGAAGAAGAATATCAGATCATTGATGTTGAGAGCAGGGACCTGATCTCTCATGTTTCGAAAATTATCGAAGGCGGAAAAGCGGTTTTAAGTGAGAATTTAAAGCACGAAATGCACGAATCCATGATCGAGATGGAAACGGGAATCTGCCAGAACATTCAGGAGGCGAAAGCCGAGCTTACAAACCTGAGAAGGCATCTCATCAAAACGGCTCATGAACAGGGACTTCGGGTTTCCGGCGGCGGAACGCATCCTTTTTCCAACTGGGAACACAACACCATTACAAATGGGGAACGCTACAATAAAATCGTAGATGACATGGGCGATGTAGCCCGGGGCAACCTGATCTTCGGGCTTCATGTGCACATTGGTATACCCAACCGTGAAGAAGGGGTAAGAATACAAAATGTCATGCGATATTTTCTGCCGCATGTTTACGCTCTGTCGACCAATTCTCCTTTCTGGATCGGAAGAAATACAGGGTTTAAATCCTACCGCCAGGAAATTTTCGTGAAATTCCCAAGAACCGGGATTCCGAGCTTCTTCAATTCCTTGGCGGAATTTGACAGCTATGTTGATCTGCTGGTAAAAACAGGAACCATAGACAATGCGAAGAAAATCTGGTGGGATCTCCGGGTTCACCCTTTCTACCCTACCATTGAGTTCAGGATCTGTGATATGCCATTGAGAATCGATGAAACCGTGTGCCTTGCAGCGATTATGCAGGCATTGGTCGCAAAAATCTACAAACTTCACCAGCAGAACCTAAGCTTCAGAAGCTACCGCAGACTTTTGTTGAATGAGAATAAATGGAGGGCTTCCAAAAGCGGGATTGAAGCTCACCTCATCGATTTTGGTAAAGAAGAATCCGTTCCTTATCCTGATTTGTTAAGAGAGCTGCTGGAATTTATAGATGATGTCGTGGATGATCTGGGATGCCGTAAAGAAGTGGAATATGCCTGGACAATCCTGGAAAACGGAACAGGTGCAGACCGCCAGCTTAAGGTATTCCACGAGACCGGCGACCTTACCAAAGTGGTAGATTATATGATCTCCGAAACGGAGTATGGAATCACCCACAGCGAAACGGCTTTATAATATTTCGGTAACTTTGCAAAAAATTAGGTTGTATGAAGGATATACGGATTGCTTTGCTGGACATGAACAATAACCAGGTAAACCAGGGGTTTAAGAATATTAAAGAAATCTCTGAAGCCTTTCAGCAAAGCACGGAAGAAGTGGTAAGTATTGAAACATTTGATGTAAGGTTTAAGAATGAAATGCCAGCGATGAAGGACTTTGATATCTTCATTTCATCAGGCGGGCCGGGCGATCCGCACCGGGAAGGACTAGAATGGGAAGACCGTTTTGCTGCTTTGCTGGATGGTATTTTACAGCATAATCAATCGAATGACCATAAGAAATACCTGTTTCTGATCTGTCATTCTTTCCAGCTGGCCAGCATCCACTGGAAGCTCGGAACGATCAACAGAAGGAAATCGTATTCTTTTGGGGTGATGCCGATTCATAAAACCGAAGAAGGCGAACAGGATTTTCTGCTTAAAAATTTACCGGATCCTTTTTATGGAGTGGATTCGAGAGCGTTCCAGTTTATTGAGCCTGATTATAAGCGTCTTGAAGAATTGGAAATGAAAATCGCAGCCATTGAGAAATCGCGTCCTCATATTAATCTGGAAAGAGCGGTAATGGCCGTCCGTTTTTCAGAAGAGATTTTCGGAACACAATTTCATCCGGAAGCAAATCCGGCAGGTATGATCGAAAATCTGAAGGACGAGAAAAATAAGCAGGCGATGATCGAGAATTTCGGAATTGAAAAATACCTTGAAACCATCGACAGAATTGATGACGAAGATAAAATTACCCTTACACAGGCTCAGATTCTTCCCCGATTCCTGAATATGGCAAAACAGAAGATCCTGAACCGGCCGCAGGCAACAATTTAACAATAGCCATTAATATATTTTGAAAAATCGGGCACGCATTGTCCGATTTTTTAAATCACAAAAAGAAAAAAGGATATGATCCCAAAATACAGAAAGCAGTTCAATCAGGAATTTTCAGCGGAAAAGTATACCCGGCTGAAGGAAATCCTAAAAGAAAAAAGCGGTGTCGAGCCCGCATTCAGGATATCGGAAAGCCCGCTGTTCCTGACCAAAGAATTCGAATCTAAACTCCTGAATGCCAGCGAGAGCATTATCGGCCAGATCAAAGCTTTACCGCCGGAAACTTTACAAAAAGCCATCCCGGAAAATTGCCGTGTCCCGAACGATACGGATCAGCCGCATTTTTTTACCATCGATTTCGGGATCTGCAGAAGTGAAAACGGAGAAATAGAACCGCAACTGATCGAGCTCCAGGCATTTCCTTCCCTTTATGCTTTCCAGAGGATTTTTGAAGATACATTCTGTGAAGTTTATCCATTCCTTTCAGAGATCAGAAATAAAATACCTGATGAGACTTTTAAAAATTATTTAAAAGAACTGATTGTCGGCAACGAAAATCCTGAAAATGTTGTCCTTCTTGAAATTTATCCTGAAAAGCAGAAAACAGCCATTGATTTTATCTTTACGGAACATTTGCTAGGCATTAAAACGGTTTGCCTGACCAAAATAATAAAAGAGGGTAAAAAATTATTTTACGACAACAATGGAAAGCTAACGGAGATCAAAAGAATTTATAACCGCGTTATTTTCGACGAGCTGGACAGAATCCCGGATCTGAAGACGGAGTTTGACTTCCGTGAAGATGTTGAGGTAACGTGGGTAACGCATCCGAATTGGTTTTTTAAGATTTCCAAATTTCTGCTGCCGCTTTTACAGCATCAGTTTGTCCCGAAAAGCTATTTTCTTCACCAGTTTCCGGAACATGAAAATCTTGATGATTTTGTATTGAAACCTCTGTTCTCCTTTGCCGGAAGCGGCGTCAATTTAAATCCGACCAAAGAAATCACTGAAGCTATTGAGGACAAAGAAAACTATATTCTACAACGGAAAGTACAGTACGAACCGGTTTTTGAAGATATTAACGGAGATTTTTCCAAAGCGGAGATCAGATTATTGTATATTTGGCGTGAAAATGACGAACGTCCCATTCTGCTTGAAAATCTGGGAAGGATGACCAAAGCCGCCATGGTAAATGTCGACTTCAATAAAAAAGATGCGATCTGGATCGGGAGCTCAAATGCTTTTTTTGCAAAAGAATAATTTTAAAAACTGATATACATGGAAGAAAGCTCAGCTTTTCAGGAGTTTGAAACGAAAGGAAATTTTACCCGAAGAAGGAATTTGCTGCCCCTGTGGATTAAAATATTTTTATGGTTCTTTTTGATCGGAGGTGTACTCTCCGTTATTTTTTTAATCATCGGGCCATTTATGGACCATATCAATTTATCGCTTTACGGAATTACCGCTACCCATCCTTATACTTTAGCCGGGATCATTGTAACGGCGTTACTTGTATTTAAGGGGATTGTAGCCTACGGACTCTGGTTTGAACAGCAATGGGCACCTCAGGCTGCTATTATCGATGCCTTCATCGGGATTGCCGTCTGTATCATTATGATGGTGATTATCCCGTTCACTGTTCCGAACATCAACTTTACAATACGCCTGGAATTGATTCCGCTGTATTTTTATCTGGTTAAGATGCAGAAGATAAAATCAACCTGGGAAAATCTTTAAACATTAAAGAATCCGTCTCACAACCACCAAGTGAGGCGGATTTTTATATTCATTAAATTCCGGCATTCTTTGGAAAAGAAAAAGTTGTCATCATCATGCAACCTTCTTTCTTAAATTATGGGCTAAAGC